>NZ_CP094380.1:2207500-2558100 GCF_022809775.1 Pseudodesulfovibrio tunisiensis | reverse complement strand
GCGTGACCACGTCATCCACGGTGATGTAGGCATCGAATTCCGCGTCCACGCGCGTGCCGATTCGTTTTTCCCGACTCATGGAGTCCTCCTTGCGATTTTAGGGATAGCATATGTGCGAGTTGGTTTCCAAGATGCCGTGAATTATAATCATCGGCTGGAAACAGAGCGAAAAGGTGCCTTCCTTGCGTTTTCGCCCATAAAGGTATAGAGCAATTCGTCCCGTTTCCAATCCGACGATCGTTCTTCGGTGTTTTGTGCGGCTTTTTCATCCGACTTCACTGGTTTGCCTGTCGGAAACGGGCTTCGGGACGTTTTTTTTCGCTGAATTGCGGAGAAAAAATACTGCGTTTCGTGGAATCAGCGCCTATAGTACGCCTGTTATCTGATCTTTTCCGAAACATCCGACGCCTTTGAAGACGGCAATTCCGTTTTACGGGGGAGGCGCGGACAGCTCATCCGAATGAGGAGGGAACGAGCATGCGAAAGATTTTACTGCCCCTGATCGCGCTCTGTCTGATGGCGACCACGGCCCTGGCCGCCACGAGCAAGGACACGTTCGTGTTCGAGAGCTACGGCACGGTCCGCAGCCTTGACCCGGCGTGCGCCTACGACGTGGTGTCCCATCAGCGCATCATGAACATTTACGAGTCCCTGATCTTTTTCGACGGATCGGCCACGGACAAGTTCGTGCCCGTACTGGCCACGGAAGTGCCGACCATGGAAAACGGCGGCATCTCCGACGGCGGAAGGACCTACACCTTCAAAATCCGCAAGGGCGTCAAATTTCATGACGGTAGCGAGCTGACTCCCGAGGACGTGGCCTACTCCATCAAGCGTCACATGATCTGTGACCAGGAAGGCGGCCCCATGTGGATGATGCTGGAAGCCCTTGTCGGCGTTTCCACCACCCGCGAGAACAACAAGCCCATCCCCGGCATTTTCGAGAAGATCGACAAGGCCGTGGAAGTGAAGGGCGACACCGTGGTGCTGCATCTGCCCAAGCCGTTCCCCCCGCTGCTGGCCGTGATGGCCTACTCCTACGGCGGCGTGGTCATGGACAAGGAATGGTCCATTGCCAATGGCTGCTGGGATGGCGACATCAGGAACGCCGCCAAGTTCAACAATCCCGCCTTCGGCGCCGAGCCGCTGCACAAGATCGCCAATGGAACCGGCCCCTTCAGGATGCTGAAGTGGGAACCCTCCAAGGAATTCATCTTCGAGCGCTTCGACGGCTACTGGGGTGAAAAGCCGGCCCTGAAGACCGGCATTGCCCGCTACAACAAGGAATGGAGCTCCCGCAAGCTCGCCCTGCAGAATGGCGATGCGGACCGCGTGATGCTGGACACCCAGTATCTCGAGGAAGTGGAGCACATGGACGGCGTGACCGTCACTTCCGTGCCGCAGCTTTCGGTTTCCGGCGCGCTCTTCTGCCAGAACATCAATCCCGTGGGCAACCCGAGCATCGGTTCCGGCAAGCTGGACGGCGAGGGCATCCCCACTGATTTCTTCTCCGACATTCACGTGCGCCGCGCGTTCCTGCACTGCTTCGACTCCAAGATGTACGCCGAGGACGTGTGGAGCAACAAGGTGATCATGCCGAGCAGCCCGAACGCCAAGGGTCTGCCCTATCAGATCGACGTGCCCACCTACGAGTTCGACATGGAAAAGGCCGCTGCCGAGATGAAGCAGGCCTTTGGCGGCAAGGTCTGGGACAAGGGCTTCAAGATGGTCATCACCCACAACACCGGCAACGCCCAGCGCGAGGCCGCGGCCCACATGCTGGCCGAGAACGTGATGAGCCTGAACCCCAAGTTCGAGATCGAGGTGCGCAACGTGGACTGGAAGGACTACACTGTTGCCTACCGCAAGTTCATGTACCCCATCTTCATCATCGGTTGGGGCGCGGACTTCCCTGATCCGGACAACTTCCTGTTCACCTTCATGGGTTCCAAGGGCGTGTACGGCAAGTACATGGCCTACAAGAACGAGGAATGCGACCGCCTGCTCAAGGAAGGCCGTTTCGAGATCGATCCTGCCAAGCGCCAGAAGATTTACGAGCGCATCCAGAACATGTGGTACGAGGACGCCCCGGGCTGCATGATCTACCAGAAGATCGACAACTTCGCCTACCGCAGCAACGTCAAGGGTTTTGTCCCGCATCCGATGTTCGACCAGGAATGGGAGAACCTGAGCAGGATTCACAAAGACTAGAACCGGTTACATGGCCGATTAAACCGCGTGCCCCGAAAGCCGATTCGGCTTTCGGGGCACGATTGATACCATTATGACCTCATACATACTTAGGCGCCTGATCTTTCTGGTGTTCGTCCTGTTCGGGGTGTCGGTACTCATTTTCGGGCTGCTCATGACATTCAGCCCGGAACGCCGCGCCGCAGCATACGTCACCACCCCCCAGCAGGCGGAAAACATTCCCAAGCTCGTCGAACAGTACGGGCTGAACAAACCGTTTCATGTCCAGTACGTGCGCTGGGTCAAGGAAGTGGCCGAAGGCAACCTGGGCTGGTCCCTGGTGGCGGCTCGGCCCGTGGCCGAGGCGTTCTGGAACTATTTCCCCACCACTCTCGAGCTGAACCTGTTCGCCTCGCCTCTTGTCATCATCGTGGGCATATGGCTAGGCACCCTATCCGGAGTGAACCGGGATACGTGGCTCGACCACACCACCCGGATAGGCGCCATCATCGGCTGGTCCCTGCCGACCTTTCTGTTCGCCCTGGTTCTGCTCATGGTCTTCTATGGCTACTTCGACCTGTTCCAACCGGGTATCATCTCGGACAAGATTTCCCTCTGGGTCGCCAACAATCCCGACGAATTCACCCGCTATACCGGCATGTATTCCGTGGACGGCATCCTGAACGGCCGTCTGGACGTCACCCTGAACGCCATATCCCATCTGGTGCTGCCGGTCCTGACCCAGGTCATCGTTGTCGTGGCTCTGCTCATGCGTGTCATGCGTTCCGGCATGATCGAGGAAATGAACAAGGACTACGTGATCACGGCACAGGCCAAGGGCGCGGACTCCAAGACCATCTACAACAAGCACGCCAAGCGCAACGCCATGATTCCGGTCATTACCGTGGCCGGGCAGCTGGTGGCCCTGTCCATGGAAGGTTCCATTGCCGTGGAAGTGGTCTTCGGCAGGCAGGGCATGGGCTGGTGGCTGGCCGAATCCGCCACCCAGCTCGACATGCCCGTGCTCATGTCCGTGTGCATGTTCATCGGCGTGGTCTTCGTGCTGTCGAACCTGATCATCGACATCATGTACGCGTACATCGACCCGAGAATCCGGCTCCAGTAGAGAGTAGATATATGGAAACAACAATCGAAACCACACAGGAAGATCCCAGGCTGCGCGAGATCAAGTTCACGCTGCGCCGGATTTTCCGGAACCCGTCGGCCATCATCGGGTTCACCCTGCTGCTGTTCTTTCTGGGCGTGGCGTTCAGTGCGCCGTACATAGCGCCGCCCAAGTACGACCATGCCCCGTACAAGATGCCTCACAAGGGGTATTCCCCGACCCCGAAGGCACCGTCCGAAACCCACATCTTCGGCACCACCTCGGGCCAGTACGACATCTTCTACGGCGTTGTGTGGGGCACCCGCACCGCGTTCAAGATCGGTCTGTTCGTCGTGGGCATCGCCGGTGTCATCGGCATTTCCCTCGGCATACTCGCGGGCTATTTCGGAGGCTGGTTCGATGAATTGCTCATGCGATTCGTGGACATAGTCTGGTCAATACCAACCCTTGTGCTCGCAATGACCATAGTGGTCGCCTTCGGGCGGGGGCTGGAGAACATCATGATCGCCCTGGCCCTGGTCGAATGGCGATGGTACGTCCGCGTGATCCGCTCGGAAGTGCTCAAGCTCAGGGATCAGGAATTCGTGCATGCGGCCAAGCTCATGGGCGTGTCCGACTTCAAGATAATTTTGCGGCACATCCTGCCCAACTCCATCTATCCTGTGCTCATCATGGCCTCCATGGACATGGGTTCCATGGTCATTTCGGCCTCGTTCATGAGCTTCGTGGGCCTTGGCGCTCCCAAGGGCTATGCGGACTGGGGGCAGATGGTCGCTCTGGCGCGCAACTACATCGTGGGACCGCCGGACGATCCCTTCAAGTTCTGGTACACCATCGTTTTTCCGGGCATCTGCATCATCCTGTTCGTGCTTGCCTGGAACCTGATCGGTGACGCCCTGCGCGACGCCTTCGATCCCAAGCTGAGGCGGAGGTAAGTCATGGCGGCATTACTCGAAGCAAAGATCTGATCTGACCACGAACTTCTACACCTATGAGGGCGTGGTTCGTGCCTTGAACGGCTTTTCCCTGTCCATCGACCATGGCTGCACCTTCGGCCTTGTGGGCGAATCCGGTTGCGGCAAGTCCGTGACCGTGCGTTCCATGATGCGGGTCATCCAGTCCCCGGGCAAGATCGAGGGCGGGCAGGTGCTGTTCCGCGAGACCGAGAACAGCGAGCCCATCGACCTGCTGTCCCTGTCCGAAGAAGACATGCAGAAGGTGCGCGGCGATGCCATTTCCATGATCTTTCAGGAGCCGAACGCGGCCCTGAACCCGGTCATGACCATTGGCGATCAGGTGGCGGAAAGCTTCCTGTTCCACCGCAGGAAGAGCCTGTGCGAAAAGATATCCGCGGACATGGGCGAGGGCGGCAGGACCTATGGCATGCTGACTCCGTTCTATCGCGCGGTGTACGGCATGGCGGCCAAGGACCCGGATTCCCCGGCCCTGCGCCTGCTCGGCCGGATTCCCGTGCTCAAGCACTGGGACAGGCTGCTGAAGAAGGAAGCTCTGAAGCGGTCCATCGACATCATCGGCCAGCTTGGCATCGCCAACCCCGAAGAGGTGGTCACGCGCTATCCGCACAACCTGTCCGGCGGCATGAAGCAGCGCATCGTCATTGCCATTGCGCTGGCCTGCCATCCCACGCTGCTCATCGCGGACGAGGCCACGTCCAATCTCGACGTGACCGTGCAGGCCCAGATTCTGGAGCTGCTCAAGGAACTCAAGCGTTCCCGCATTTCCTCGATTCTGCTCATCACCCACGACCTCGGCGTTGTGGCCGAGACCTGCGAAAAGGTGGGCGTGATGTACGCGGGCAACCTGTGCGAGACCGGCGAGGTCGAGAAGGTATTCACCAATCCGCTGCATCCCTACACGCAGGCATTGCTCAATTCCGTGCCCAAGTTCAGTCAGGAAGGCGCGCTCCAGTCCATCGAGGGCAGCGTGCCCAACCTCGTGACCCCGCCCCCGGGCTGCCGGTTCCATCCGCGCTGCCCCAAGGCCATGGATGTGTGCCGTCAGGATCGTCCGTCCCTGTTCGAGGCCGAACCGGGCCATTTCGTGGCCTGCCATCTGTACGGGGAGGGCAAATAGCATGGAAAAGATATTCGAACTCAAGGGATTGCAGAAGCATTATCCCATTGTCGGCGGCGTGCTCAAGCGCCAGATAAATTCGGTCAAGGCGCTGGACGGGCTGGATCTGGACATCTACCGCGGCGAATGTCTCGGCGTGGTCGGTGAATCCGGCTGCGGCAAGACCACCACGGGCAAGGCCATCATCCGGCTTCACGATCCGACTGCGGGACAGGCCATCTACTATCCCAAGGACGGCGATCCCGTGGACATCGCGTCCGTGTCCCTGTCGCGCATGAAGCACATGGGCATCCGCAACCGGCTCCAGATGGTGTTTCAGGACCCGACCACGTCCCTGAATCCGCGCATGCTCATCAAGAACATCATTGCCGAACCCATTCGCGAGCGCGAACATCTGTCCGCCCGCGAACTGGAAGCCAAGGTCGTGTCCATCCTCGAAATGGTGGGCCTGTCCGGCATGCACGTGATGCGCTATCCGCATGAATTCTCGGGCGGTCAGCGTCAGCGCATCGCCGTGGCCCGTGCCATTGCGGCCGAGCCGGAATTCATCGTGCTCGACGAACCCACCAGCGCGCTCGACGTGTCCGTGCAGGCGCAGATTCTGAATCTGCTCGACAGCCTGCGCAAGGACCTGGGCCTGACCTTCCTGTTCGTCACCCACCATTTGCTGGTGGTCAAGTACATCTCCACGCGCATCGTGGTCATGTATCTGGGCAAGGCCATGGAAGTGGCCGAGACCGACGACCTGTTTGCCACGCCCATGCATCCCTACACCCATGCGCTGCTGTCCGGCATTCCGAATCCGGACGTGCACTCCGATGCGCACCGCATCGTGCTGGAAGGCGATGTGCCCAGCCCCATGAATCCGCCGCAGGGCTGCCGTTTCCACACCCGCTGTCCGTTCTGCATCGACGAATGCCGCAAAACCGAACCCGAGCTCGCGGACGTGGGCAACGGCCACAAGGTCGCGTGTCATCGCCGCGATCAGGTCATGCAGCTGGTCAAGGAAAATTACGGTCTGAGAAAATACAGCTAGGACCGATTGTTCATCGAACATGCAAGGCGGGACGCTTTTGAAGCGTTCCGCCTTTTTTTCAGGAGAAAGGGCATGTTGCCGCAATTCCATCCCGGGCTGTCGGTTTTCACGGCTTGTGTACCGCATGCATGAACCTTGATAAAAGGGCCGATTTTCCTTACACCGGGAACACATTTCCACAGCAAACCCGTAGAGGGGGATTCCGATGAAGATTTTGGTTGTCGGTTCAGGTGGGCGCGAGCACGCCCTGTGCTGGAAGCTGGCCCAGAGCGCCAAGGTCGATCAGATTCTGTGCGCGCCGGGCAATGGCGGCACTGCGCAGGTCGGTCGCAATGTGCCTGTCAAGGACGACGACATTCCCGCGCTGGTCAAGCTGGCCCGTGACGAGGAAGTTGACCTGGTCGTGGCCGGTCCCGAGCTGCCGCTGGTGCTCGGCATTCAGAACGCACTGGAAAAGGAGCAGATTCCCTGCTTCGGTCCCAATGCCTATGCCGCGAATCTGGAAGGCTCCAAGGCGTTTTCCAAGAACGTGATGCACGAGGCCGGAGTGCCCACTGCCGCGTTCCGGGTATTCGACGAATACGAGGCTGCTGCCGCGTTCATCAGGAAGAAGGGCGCGCCCCTTGTGGTCAAGGCCGACGGTCTGGCTGCGGGCAAGGGCGTTGTGGTGGCTTCCACCACCGAGGAGGCATTGGAAGCCGCGGAAAACATGATGGTCAGAAAGGCCTTTGATGCCGCTGGCGACCGCATTGTCGTCGAAGAATGCCTCAAGGGCGAGGAAGCCTCGTTTCTGGCGTTCTGCGATGGCCGCAACTATGCGCTCCTTCCGTCCTCGCAGGACCACAAGGCCGTGGGCGAGGGGGATACCGGCCCGAACACCGGCGGCATGGGCGCGTACAGCCCGGCTCCGATCCTGCCCGAGTCCGAATATGCCGCAACCGCGGAACTCGTGATCCGGCCCATTCTCGAACTGCTGGCGTCCAAGGGCCAGCCCTTCAAGGGTGTGCTCTACGCCGGACTGATGATGACCGAGGACGGCCCGTCCGTGCTGGAATACAACGTGCGGTTCGGCGATCCCGAATGCCAGCCCCTGCTCATGCGGCTGGATACGGACATCGTGGACATCATGTTCGCGTGCATCGACGGCAGGCTCGATCAGGTCGAGGTCAAGGTTCGGCCCGAGACCGCGTGCGGCGTGGTCATGGCAGCCGAGGGCTATCCCGCGTCCTATCCCAAGGGCATGGAGATCACCGGACTGGACAAGGCCGACGCGCTGGACAACGTCAAGGTGTTTCAGGCCGGAACGCGCGAGCAGGACGGACGCATTCTGAGCTCCGGCGGCCGCGTGCTCTGCGTCACGGCGCTGGGTCGCGATCTGGCCGAGGCACGCAAAAAGGCCTACGAGGGCGTGGATCTGGTCCACTTCGACAAGAGCTATTTCCGACACGACATAGCGGAAAAAGGTCTGAAAAGAATGAAATAACGAACAGGCGTCCTTGCAACCGGGGACGCCTTTCGAAATTCAGCCTTGCGCATTCCCGGGCGGGGGATGTGCAGAACCGGAAAATTCCTGGACATTCAAGGAGTGAACATGGCTCAGGTAGCTGTTTTCATGGGTTCGCTTTCGGATGAGGACAAGATGCGCCCCTGTGCGGATCTGCTCAAGGAACTGGGCGTTGACTGCGTATTCACGGTCACGTCCGCGCACCGCACCCCGGAACGCACGGCCCGGCTCGTCTCGGAGCTTGAAGCCGACGGGTGTCAGGTGTTCATCTGCGCAGCCGGACTGGCCGCGCATCTGGCCGGAGCCGTGGCCGCCAAGACCATCAAACCGGTTCTGGGCGTGCCCCTGACCGCGTCCCAGCTCGGCGGCATGGACGCGCTGCTTGCCACGGTCCAGATGCCCCCGGGCTACCCGGTCGGCACGCTGGCGCTGGACAAGGTCGGCGCGAAAAACGCGGCCTGGCTTGCCGCACAGATCATCGCGCTCCATGATCCCGAACTCGCCGAACGCCTCAAGGCCGCACGCGACAAGTTCAAGGAAGACGTGGAACGCGCTGCCGCTACTTTGTAGATGAAGAATGCCTTTTGGGCGGTCTGGGGAACCTCTTTCGGGAGGTTCCTCTTGTTTCCGCAGCATCCATTGCGGCTTGTCTTGGGTTTGCCTTTGCCCTACAGTCGGTAGGCCTTGTTGCTTTCCTCGGGCCGCTGGATAGGCATGAGCTGTTTGGGTGTACTTTTCCACTTTTTTCTCTGTGAGTTAGACATGAGCGCCGCTGTAATTCCCTTTCTTGATTTGAAGAAGATCAATGACAGATTTCGAGACAGGATAGACGAGTCCGTGAACGGGATTCTTGATTCGGGCTGGTATATTCTCGGCAGCAGGGTTGCCGCATTCGAAAAGGATTTTGCCGCCTATTGCGGAACTGGCGAGTGCGTCGGCGTGGGAAATGGTTTGGATGCGCTTGATCTGATTCTCAACGCATACGGGATCGGTCCCGGAGATGAGGTGATTGTCCCTTCCAACACATTCATAGCTTCAGTATTGGCCATATCCGCCAACGGAGCCACTCCCGTGTTCGTGGAGCCGGACCCGGCCACGTTCACGATCGATCCAGCAAGGCTTGAAGTCGCGATTACGGAAAGGACCAGGGCTGTCATGGCCGTTCATCTGTACGGACAGGTGTGCGACATGGCGTCGATCAATGCCGTGGCCGAAAAATACGGTCTCAAGGTCATCGAGGATGCTGCCCAGGCTCATGGGGCCCTGTTTCAGGGAAAACGGGCGGGAAATCTGGGAGATGCCGCAGCCTTTTCCTTTTATCCCGGAAAGAATCTCGGTGCCATGGGCGACGGTGGAGCCGTGACCACGAATGATGCGGAACTGGCGGCCAGGATTCGGGGGCTCGGCAATTACGGTTCATCCCAAAAGTACGTGCATGAGGCCAAGGGCAGGAATTCGCGGCTGGATGAACTGCAGGCTGCCGTGCTTTCAGTCAAGCTGCCCTTTCTGGATCTGGACAATGCGCATCGTCGGCGCATAGCATCCCGTTACAGAAGTAGGGTCACGAATCCGGCGATCCAGTTGCCTGCCGAGGTGCATGGAGCAGAAGGGCATGTCTATCACCTGTTTGTCATCCGGTCGAAAAACAGGGACGGACTTCAGCAATATCTTTCGGAAAAAGGTATACAGACGCTCATTCACTACCCCACAGCCATACACAGGCAGGGCGCTTACAGGGAATTTGACGAGGCTGATCTGCCTCTGGCGGAACAGCTTGCCGCAGAAGTGCTTTCCCTGCCCATGTCCCCCGTGCTTTCGCTTGATGATGCGGACAGGGTTGCTGCGGCGCTGAATGCGTGGCGCGGTTAATCTGGACAACGTGGTAAACAACATGAAGAACATAGATTTTCTACGGTTCGACGTCATGGGCGATGACCGGGGCGCTCTTGTTGCTCTTGAGCAGTTCAGGCAGATTCCGTTCGACATAAAGCGGGTGTATTACATTTTTGACACACGGCACGGTGTGGATCGCGGCAAGCATGCCCACAGAAATCTCGAACAGGTGCTGATATGCGTGAACGGCAGTTGCACCATTGTTCTGGACGATGGAAGTTCCGTGAAAGAAGTGAAACTCGATTATCCGGATCAGGGGTTGTACATCGGGAAAAACATCTGGCGGGAAATGAAAAATTTTTCCCAGGGCTGCGTGTTGATGGTGCTTGCCAACCAATATTATGACGAGCACGAATATATCAGGTCGTATGACGAATTTAAGCAAAGTCTGAAGTCATAGCCCTCCTGGCAGGTAGTGCAAACCAGAACGGGCCGCCGCGCAGACAACTGCGTGGAGGTCCGTTCTGGCTTGAAATGGTCGAACCTATGCTTGCGCGGTATCTCCGGGGATGATCTTTCTGGCGAGATAGATGAACGGGGTGTCGAGCACGGCCACGGCGATCTTGATGACGTAGGTGGAGAGCAGGATTTCCCAGAACACGTTCATGGGGAACATGCCGTAGAAGGCGATGGTGCAGAAGACGGCGGAGTCGAGAAACTGGCTCAGCATGGTGGAAGCGTTGTTGCGCAGCCAGAGCAGGCGGGAGCCGGTGCGTTGCTTGATGGCGTGGAAGGCCCAGACATCGTGGAGCTGGGATATCAGGTAGGCGGCAAGGCTGGCCAGAGCAATGCGCGGCATGAAACCGAACAGGGCCGCGAGATGCGGGTGCGCGAAATCGTTGGCAGCGGGCTGAAAGTAGAGCGCGGCCTGCATGTATATGGTCATGAGCAGCAGGGTGATGAATCCGAGCAGCACGCCTTTCTTTGCCTCTTCCTTGCCGTGGAATTCACTGAGCAGGTCCGTGGACAGAAACACGCTGGCATACAGGATGTTGCCCAGCGTGGTGGTCAGTCCGAACAGCTCCACGGTCTTCATGACCTGGATGTTGCAGAGAATCAGGTTGAAGGCGAGCAGGCTGAACAGCCCCACGCGTCCGAAAAAACGATAGATCAGCAGGACCATGCTCAGGTCGACCAGAGCAAATCCCATCCAAAGCGCTTCATTCATGGCCCGTGCCATGCCCGGATTTCCGGCCATGGTCAAGGATTATCACTTTGCCCGGGTGTGGCGATGCCTTTCGGTTCGGCGTGGTGGAATGCGCGGGGTGCGATCAGATCACGGCTTCGGTGAGCTGCGGTTCCGGGGCCGGAATCGCGCTGTATGCGGCAAGGGCTCTGGCCGTGGTGGTCCGGGTCGGATCGGACTGCTGATCAAGGTCTTCCTTGAGTGAAGTCAGGCCCGCCTTTTCCTCCAGCTCCTTGCGGAACTGGTCCAGCATTTCAAGGGTGGGGTCCTTTTTCTGGCTTGCGGTTTCTGCGGATTCGGAAGCCTGAATGAAGAATCGCTGATTCAGGTCCCGAGTCGCATTTGCGCCGTCCTGCGCGGCAACGGCATGAAAGATTTCCTCGGACCCGTTGTCGAAGTAGTCGTTCAGGGCCTCGTTGATTCCGGAGTTGAACCGGGCCATGGCCTCGTCTCCGGCCGCAATGCCGAAATTGCGGTCGATGAAGCGCAGGGTGTTGAGCAGGCCGTTGCCCAGCCCGTCCTCGTTCACGGTGTCCGAGGTGTCCTGAAGGATCATGCCGGCGGCGGCTGCTGCGGTTTCGTCTCCGAACCGCTCGCGTACCCAGTCCATGGTCGCGGCAAGGGAATCGTTGAGGGCGGCCGGGTCCTTGACCTGTCCGGTCTCGTCCGCCTGGAGGTCCATGCGGCGGATGATTTCGTCGGAGAACGTCCGGCCCAGGGTCTGCGGCCCGGCCGCCACCCCTTGTTCCCGGGCCTGCGGGGCTGCGGGTGCAAGACCGTTTTTTGCGGGCGAAATCGCGTGTCCGAGCCTCAGGCCCGGCCCGGCCTGATCCGCGGTGCGCGGAAATGCCTGCCTGCCCGAAGTGTCCGCCTTCTGCATCAAGGCGTAGTTGAGATTGCCCGCCTGTATGATCATCATGGGTCCTATCGGAAGGCGGAGGAAATTCCTTTAGGCATGAGTTTCGGAAAAGTATTCGGCGAACCGGCTGGTTGGGTTGAATTTTTACCTCCGAGGTTCGCTTTTTGAAATTCCTGCCTTATTATTATATGAGACACCATCATTGCCGCACCGCGCAGCGGACTGCGGTGCGTTTTCCGAAATGAACAAGCTGGTGCATTGCGCCGGAGGGTATATGAAACTGGATATCTGCACGTGGCCTGATCCGGTTCTGGCCAGAAAGGCCGAACGCGTGACCGAGGTGACGCCCGAACTCAGGGAACTTATCGAAAACATGGTGGAAACCATGTATGAAGGCGACGGCGTGGGCCTTGCCGCGCCTCAGGTGGGCGAGTCCATCCGTCTGATCTGCGTTGACCAGACCGGCCCCAAGGTGCGCGAGGATTTGCGCGTGCTCATCAACCCGGAGATCGTGGAATGCGGCGGCGAGGTCGAATCCGAGGAAGGGTGCCTGAGCTGCCCGCAGTTCGGGGCCAAGATCAAGCGCAAGGAGCGGGTCAAGGTCACGGCCATGAATCCCGAGGGCGAGGATGTCTGCATCGAGACCGACGGATTCCTTGCCATCATTCTCCAGCATGAGATAGACCATCTGGAGGGGACCACCATCGTGGATCGTTCCAGTCGCCTGAAACAGGCCATGTATCGCAAGAAGGCCGCCAAATGGACCAGATAGATTTTCCCAAACTTCGCATTGTCTTCATGGGCACCCCGGATTTTGCCGCAGAGAGCCTCAAGGCCCTGCTCGGCTTTGAAGGGGCCGAGGTCGTTGCCGTGTATACCCAGCCCGACCGTCCGTGCGGACGCGGCAGGGTGTGCAAGCCGTCCGCCGTGAAACAGGTGGCTCTGGAAAACGGCATCGACGTGTTTCAGCCCGTGAACTTCAAGGAACGGAAGGACGTGGACCAACTTGCCGCGCTGGAGCCGGATGTGCTCGTGGTGGCGGCCTACGGCCTGATTCTGCCCCAGTCCGTGCTGGACATTCCCAGACTGCTGCCCCTGAACGTGCACGGCTCCCTGCTGCCCCAGTGGCGCGGCGCGGCCCCGATCCAGCGCGCCATCCAGAACGGCGACATCGTGACCGGCATTTCCATCATGCGCATGGAGGCCGGGCTGGATACCGGCCCGGTCATGGTGCAGCGCGCCCTGCGCATCGGGCACAACGACCATGCCGGAACCATTCACGACGAGCTGGCCGCCCTTGGCGGCATCTGCATCGTGGAGGCGCTGGCCCGGCTGGTGCGCAAGGATTACGAACTCAAGCCGCAGGACGATTCCCTGGCCACGTATGCGGCCAAGCTGGAAAAGAGCGAAGGCGAGATCGACTGGAGCCAGCCGGTCAAGGACATCCACAACCGGATTCGGGCCATGCATCCCTGGCCCGGCGCGTATTTCCAGTGGACCCGGCCCGACGGCAAGCCGTTGCGCCTGAATGTCCAGCCCGGGGAGATCAGTCAGGAGACCGCACCGGCCGTGGCTCCGGGCACCATTCTCGGCGAGATGGACGGCAAGCTGGCCATTGTTGCGTCGGACGGCATCTACCTGACTCCCGGGGTCAAGCCTCAGGGGAGGAAGAACATGGACGCGAGCGCGTTCGCCTGCGGATACATGAAGGATTGCGATTAGCGACGTATGCAGCATCCCAAAAGCGTGCGCAAGGCGCGCAAAAGACTCTTCATCGCCTTGATCAGCGTGGCCTGTTTCGTGATGTGCCTCGCGTTGACTCTGGCCTGGCTCATCCCGTACGTGGGATTGGAAAACATTCATCCGGCTGCCAAGTGGCTGCTGGGCGGCATTGTCTTTCTGCTCGGCGCATTGGTCTGCGTGGCCTACTGGGGACTGTTCCTGAACATCGTGCTCAAGCGGCCCCTGCCCGGAGCGCAGCGGTTCCGGGGCCTGACGGTCAAGCTGTTCCTGCCGCTCATGGTGCTGCTCGGGCGGGCCTTCGGCATTTCCAAGCCCGCAATCCTGCTGTCCTTTGTCAGCGTGAACAATGAACTCGTGCTGGCCGAGGCCGGGAAGTATCTGCCGGAAGACATTCTGCTGCTCATGCCGCATTGCCTGCAGAACAGCCGGTGCAACCGCCGTCTGACCTACGACATCAACAACTGCAAGCGGTGCGGCAAGTGTCCGATCGCCGGGCTTCTGGACCTGCACGACAAGTACGGCGTGCATCTGGCCATTGCCACGGGCGGCACCGTGGCGCGGCGCATCGTGGTCCAGCTTCGACCGCGCATGATCATTGCCGTGGCCTGCTACCGCGATCTGTCCAGCGGCATTCAGGATACCTATCCCCTGCCCGTGTACGGCGTGCTCAACGAGCGGCCCCATGGTCCGTGTCTGGACACCACGGTTTCCATCGAGGAGTTGGAAAAGGCCCTGCATCGTTTCCTGTATCCGGAATATCTCGAAGGAAAACAGGGGACCGGCAAGACCATCAGCACGGCTCAGGGCGCTTCCCGCTGACCATCCGTTCCGCACTTCCCTTCTTCTAATATACATCCCTCCCGCTCCGGTCGTATCACGGAGGCAGGGAGGGATTTTTCATGTCCGAGACAGGTTTTTCCTCCGTGGTGAGCCGTCGCAGGTGCATTCGCAGCGCCCTTGTGCTGGGCGCGGGGCTGCTGGCCGGACTGTCCCTGCCGCACAAGGGGGACGCCATGCCTGCATCACGCGTGTACGTGTACAAGGGAACCGATCCGGCAAGGGCGGTCCCGGCCCTGCTGGAGCGCTTCGGGCTGGAGGATTTCCGTACCCTTTCGATCGGGCTCAAGGCCAACGCCAACAGTGCGGATCCGTTCCCGGCATCCACATCCCCGGAAACGCTGCACGCCCTTGTGACCGCGCTTCAGGGCGCGGGGTGCGGCCCGATCACTCTGGCCGAGCGCAGCGGCATGGGCACCACCCGGGACGTGCTGGACGCCACCCGCATCCTGAGCGTGTGCCGGGAACTCGGCGTGTCCGTGGTGGACATGGATGAGCTCGGCATGGACGGATACGTGCATTACGAGCCCGTGGGGTGTTCGTGGAAGCAGGGATTCTGTCTGGCGCGCGTCTTTGCCGAGGCCGAAGCCGTGGTGCAGACCTGCTGCCTCAAGACGCACCGGTTCGGCGGTCATTTCACCATGTCCCTGAAAAATGCCGTGGGCGCCATTGCCAAGCATGACCCCGACACCCGTTACAACTACATGCGCGAACTGCACGCCTCGCCCCTGCAGCGGCTGCTCATCGCGGAAATCGGGCTGGCGTTTCGCAGCGATCTCATTCTCATGGACGGACGATTCGCCTTTACCTCGGGCGGGCCGGACAAGGGGGAACTGGCCGCACCCGAACTCATGTTCGCCGCGTCCGATCCCGTGGCCATGGATGCGGTCGGAGTCGCTGTCCTGCGTCTGCTCGGCACCACGCCGGAAGTGGCGGAAGGTGCGATTTTCGAACAGGAACAGATTCACCGCGCGGCCCGGCTCGGCCTTGGCGCAACCTCGCCAGCCGGGATCGAGCTGATTCCGGTCAATGGCGAAGCCTCCGGAATGGTCGAACGGATCAGAAAGGAGCTGGGATAGGCGATTCATGCAGCGGACACCCTGTCCGCATCGCTTTCGGCAACGGTTCAAACAACGACATTTTCATTTGACTTCAGTCGGATGACCGGGCTGTGAAGGCTTTCACATTGCCCGGCCCCTTGTTGCTGTGCGGCACAAGCAGCGACTGCCCGAAAGAGTTCCGGCATTGCTGGAATGGCATATCCATGAATTTGGATATGCTATTTTTTTCAGGATGTTGCGTGTGGTTCACTCCGGCAGGCCAAGGTTGCTTCATTGAATGGTGCGGAAGTTGTTCGGGGCAGGGTGAACAGCTGGGGAAGTCCATGTGCAAAGTGAACGCTGGTCATTTTTTGACGCGATTAAATTGTCTTTCGATATGAAACAATCTTTTTCATGTCGATATTTGTCTATAATCGCGAGTATCCCGCCTCCGAATTCCGCATTTTGGAACAAGTATAACTTTTCAAAATAAGTGTTTTTTTCTCTATTTTCCAGACTCTGATCATGATTTTTTAAAAAATGCGATTGCAAAATGATCACGATTATGCAAAAAATCACAAACACAGATTCGGACAAGTCAGGAGGACATGCTGGGGAAAAGAAATTTCGCCAGCCGAGGACGCTGGCAGCATTGCATGCGGAGTTCCGACGGATCGGCGGCCATGGGGGGCCTGAAGCCAGGCTGGGGCCACGAGCTGAGGAACTGTTAGGAACGATATTTTAACCATCAGTTGGAGAATTTCCGGATGAAACCCGAGAAAGCAAAGAAAGTGACTATTGATCCGAAGGTGTTTTTCCCTTCGCTGATCTTCGTGGGATTCCTCTCGTATCTGACCGTGCGGGATCTGGATGCCGCGAACAACGCCATCAACGCCCTGTTCCACTACGTGACCTACTCCTGGGGTTGGGCCTTCGAGTGGTACATGATCGTCATGCTGGCCGGTTGGTGCTGGATGGTTTTCGGCCCCTGGAAGAACAACAAGCTTGGTGACGAAGCGCCCGAATTCAGCACCGCGAGCTGGATTTTCATGCTGTTCGCGTCTTCCACGTCCGCCGCAGTCCTTTTCTGGGGCTCCTACGAGGCCTACTGCTACGTGGCCACCCCGCCTTTCGGATTCGAACCCTTTTCCGCCACTGCGCAGGAATATGGTCTGGCCTACAGCCTGTTCCACTGGGGACCGCTGCCCTGGGCCGGTTTCGGTTTCTTCACCGTTGCCTTCGGCTACTTCCTGTTCGTGAAGAAGATCAACGTCATGCGCCCCAGCGGCACCCTGGTTCCGCTGCTTGGTGAAAAGCACTGCAAGGGCCTTGTCGGCGTGATCATCGACAACCTGTACATCGTGGCCCTGATTCTCGCCATGGGCACCAGCCTTGGTCTGGCCACTCCGCTGGTCACCGAGTGCATGCAGTACCTGTTCGGCATCCCCCACACCCTGGGTCTCGACGCCGCGATCATCTCCTGCTGGATCGTGCTCAACGCCATTTGCGTGGCCTTCGGTCTGAACAAGGGCATGCGCCTTGCCTCCGACTTCCGCAGCTACCTGTCCATCGGTGTTCTGCTGTGGGTCCTGTGCCTCGGCGGCACCACCTTCATCGCCAACTACTTCACCGACTCCATGGGCGTGCTGCTCGACCGCTTCGGCCGCATGCTGCTGTACACCGACACCATCGGCGGCGGCGGATTCCCGCAGGGTTGGACCGTGTTCTACTGGGCCTGGTGGGTCATCTACGGCATCCAGACCTGCCTGTTCCTCGCCCGCATCTCCAAGGGCCGTACCGTCCGCGAAGTGTGCGTGGGCATGGTTGCCGGCCTGACCGCCACCACCTGGTTCATGTGGACCGTGCTGAGCGGCAACACCATGGATCTGATCCGTCGCGGCGCCATCGACCTGACCCATCTGGTGGGCGAATACGGCGCACCTCGTGCGGTCATCGAGACCTGGGCCGCTCTGCCCATGCCGACCTTCACCATCGTGATCTTCTTCGTGCTGTGCTTCATCGCCACCCTGACTCTGGTGAACGCCTGCTCCTACACCCTGGCCATGTCCACCTGCACCGAGGCTGACGGCTACTCCGAGCCCCCTGTCTGGGTCCGCGTGGGTTGGTCCGTGCTGGTCGGCGTGATCGGCGTGACCCTGCTGGCTCTGGGCGGCCTCAAGCCCCTCCAGACCGCGATCATCGCTGGCGGTTGCCCGCTCTTCTTCGTCAACCTGATGATCATCTGGTCCTTCCTCAAGGACGCCAAGAAGAACAACTGGTAATTTAGCCAGTAGAAAATAGTCGATAACCTAGGAAAACCTAAAGGAGAATTCCTCATGGATTTCAATCTTTCCGAAGAACAGGAACTGTTTGTCGCCGCTGTCCGCGAGCTCATGACTCGTGAGAACTGGGAACCCTACTTCGTGGAGTGCGACGAAAAGCACGAATATCCCATCCGCTGGGTCAAGGAACTCGCCGAACTCGGCATCGACACCATGCTGCTCCCCGAGGAGCACGGTGGAATGGACGCCAGCATGGTGACCCTGACCGCGATCTGGGCCGAACTCGGCCGCCACGGCGCTCCGACCTACGTCCTGTACCAGCTGCCCGGCTTCAGCACCATCCTGCGCTGGGGCACCCAGGAGCAGATCGACAAGATCTTCGCCTACCGCGGCACTGGCGAGCAGATGTGGAACTCCGCCATCACCGAGCCCAGCGCCGGTTCCGACGTGGGCAGCCTGAAGACCACCTACACCCGCAAGAACGGCAAGGTGTACCTGAACGGCCAGAAGTGCTTCATCACCTCCAGCGCCCATTGCCCGTATATCGTGGTCATGGCTCGCGACGCGGATTCCCCGGACAAGCCGGTCTTCTCCGAGTGGTTCGTGGACATGAGCAAGCCCGGCATCAAGCGCAACCAGCTCGACAAGCTCGGCCTGCGCATGGACAGCTGCTGCGAACTCGTCTTCGACAATGTCGAGCTCGAGGAAAAGGACCTGTTCGGTGAGGACGGCAACGGCTTCAACCGCGTGAAGGAAGAGTTCGACGCCGAGCGTTTCCTGGTTGCCTGCACCAACTACGGCATTGCCCTGTGCGCCTACGAGGACGCCGCCAAGTACGCCAACCAGCGCGTGCAGTTCGGCGAAGCCATCGGCCGCACCCAGCTCATTCAGGAAAAGTTCGCCCACATGGCCATCAAGATCAACAGCATGAAGAACATGCTCTTTGAGACCGCCTGGAAGTGCGACAACGGCACCATGACCTCCGGCGACTCCGCCATGTGCAAGTACTACTGCGCCAACTCCGCCTTCTACGTCGTGGACACTGCCATGCAGGTGCTCGGCGGCATCGGCGTGACCGGTCACCGCGTGGGCCGCTTCTGGCGCGATCTGCGCATCGACCGTCTCTCCGGCGGTTCCGACGAAATGCAGATCCTGACCCTGGGCCGCGCCGTCCTGAAGCAGTACCGTTAAGGATTTCGGCGAACATTCGCCGTTTCAATACAAGGATACGTCACAATGACCAAGAAGTTGCAGACCCCCAAGTTCGGACCGCTGTCCGGCATGCGCGTCGTGTTTTCCGCCATCGAGATCGCCGGTCCCTTCTCCGCACAGATGTTCGCGGAATGGGGCGCGGAAGTCATCTGGATCGAGAATACGGCCTACGCCGACACCATCCGTGTGCAGAAGAACTACCCCGAACTGTCTCGCCGCAACCTGTACGCTCTGTCCATGAACATCTTCAAGGACGAGGGCAGGGAGGCTTTCCTCAAGCTGATCGAGACTGCGGACGTGTTCATCGAATCCAGCAAGGGCCCCGCCTTTGCCCGCCGCGGCATCACTGACGAAGTGATGTGGGAGCGCAATCCCAAGCTCGTCATCGCCCACCTGTCCGGCTTCGGCCAGTACGGTGACGACGAGTACACCAATCGCGCTGCCTACAACACCATCGCCCAGGCCTTCAGCGGCTACCTGATTCAGAACGGCGACAAGGATCAGCCCATGGCGGCGTTCCCGTACACTGCCGACTACATCTGCGGCTTCACCGTGACCAGCTCGGTTCTGGCTGCCATCTACAATGTGCAGAAGACCGGCAAGGGCGAAAGCATCGACATCGCCATGTACGAGGCCATGCTTCGCGTGGGCCAGTACTACATGATCGACTACTTCAACGGTGGCGAAATCTGCCCCCGTCAGGTCAAGGGCCGCGATCCCATCTGGGCTGGCTGCGGTCTCTTCAACTGCAAGGACGGCTACGTCGTCACCGAAGTCGTGGGCGTGAACCAGATGATCGAGATGTTCAAGACGCTGGGCATCGAGCATCTGCTCGGCACCGAGGAAATTCCGGAAGGCACTCAGCTCATCGCTCGCGAGAATCGCTACGCCGAGGAGTTCGAGGGCGGACTGGAGAAGTTCTTTGCCGAACGCAACGTCGAGGAAGCTCTCGCGGCTCTGGGCGAAATGAAGATCGCCGGCGCCAAGGTGCTGGAGTTCACCGAACTGGAGGACAATCCCCAGTACATCGCCCGCGAGTCCTTCACCGAATGGGAGACCCTGTCCGGACGCAAGTTCAAGGGCCCCAACGTGATGCCCAAGTTCAAGAACAACCCCTGCAAGGTGTGGCGTCCCATGCCGAATCAGGGCATGGACACCACCGACATTCTCAGCGAGATCGGCTACTCCGAGGAGCAGATCAACGAACTCGCCGAGAAGAAACTCGTGAAAATAGGCGAAGCCCCCAAGAAGAACTAAGGGGCCGATAAAAGAGAGGTTCAGCGGATTGTTCAAGGGGTGCAGTGCATGTGGCCCGAAACGCCACGGGCACCCCTTGCTCTCCTGCTTGCAGGGGGAAGGCTGTTTCGGCCATACCGCGGCAAGGCACTCCTGAACAATCCGCAACCTCCCGGCGCAAATCACAATTATTGACAAGTACCAATTTGACAGCCCTCGACGCGCTGTTCATCAGTTTGCGCTGCCGAGGCACGGCTCTGCCAGTTGCTCAATGACGGGGAATTGACATGGATATCATAGGCGACAGGACATTACGCCAGGTTTGGGACGGGCTGGCCCAACGCCATGGCGCAAAGACCGCGCTCGTTTTCGAGTCCACCTCGGGCGAGACGAGCGAATACACCTACGCCGAACTGAACGGCGAAATAAACCGGGCCGCGAACCTGTTTCTCGGTCTCGGCGTGGAAAAGGGCGACCGCGTCGCCGTCCAGCTGCACAACAGCCCCGAATTTCTGGCCGTCTGGTTCGGCCTTGCCAAGATCGGTGCGATCATGGTCCCCATCAACGTGCACTATCTGCACGGGGAATCCCTGTACATCCTGCAGAAGTGCGCCCCTCGGTTCATCGTCGCGGAAGAGCGGTTCGCCCATCAGTACGAAAAGATGATGGAGGAAAAGACCGTTGCCCTGGAAGGCATTCTGATCGCCCGGGAGCCTGTTGGCCGGGAATTCCCCGGTGCGGAAAATTTCAGCAGGCTGCTGCGCGAGCAGTCCGCGGAACTGGAACGGGTCGTGCCCCTGAGCAGCAGCGACACTGCGGAAATCCTGTTCACCTCGGGCACCACCTCCAATCCCAAGGGCGTGGTCATCACCCACTACAATCAGGTCTTTGCCGGTCATTACACCGCGTGGCAGTGCAATCTGCGCGAGGATGACCGCTTCATGACCATGATGCCCTCGTGCCACATCGATTTCCAGTGCACCGCAGCCATGCCCACCTTCACCATCGGCGCGACCTTCATCCTTCTGGAAAAGTACAGCGCCCGCAGATTCTGGAGGCAGGTCTGCCTGCATCGCGCCACGGTCACGGAATGCATCCCCCTCATGATCCGCACCCTGATGCTTCAGCCGCAGCAGGTCTGGGAAAAGGACCACTGTCTGCGCGAGGTCATGTTCTTTCTCAACATTTCCGAGGCGGAAAAGGACGCATTCATCGAGCGGTTCAATGTCCGCCTGTTCACCTCCTACGGCATGACCGAGACCATCGTGGGCATTCTGGGCGACTGTCCGGGCGCGGAACGTCGCTGGCCCTCCATCGGCCAGACCGGCCTGTGCTACGAGGCCAGGATCGCGGACGAGGCCGGCAACGAGGCCGCACCCGGGGTATTGGGTGAAATCCTGATCAAGGGCGAGCCCGGGCGGACCATTTTCCGGGAGTACTACGAGGAGCCCGAGGCAACGGCCCGGACCCTGACCAGCGGCGGCTGGCTCCACACCGGAGACAAGGGGTACATGGACGAGGACGGATATTTCTATTTCGTGGATCGCAAGCAGAATCTGATCAAGCGGTCCGGCGAGAACATCTCCAGCACGGAGATCGAGAATTTCCTCGTGACGCATCCGAAGATCGTCGACGCTGCGGTTGTCGGTATTCCGGACGATATCTGTGACGAGGCTGTGAAGGCCTTTATCGTCGTCAAGGAAGGGGAGACCCTCACTGTGGAGGATGTCTTCGATTATTGCACCGAACACATCGCCAAGTTCAAGGTGCCTTCTTCCATTGAAATTCGTACAGACTTTCCCAGAACCTGCACCGGAAAGGTGCGGAAGAACGTCCTCAGGGACGAAGCCGTTGCAGCCTGTGCCGCTTCTCGCGATGCGCAGGGCAATGTGCTGGTGAACTAGGGAACGACGGGAAAGCCGAGTGCTGAAGACGGTGAAGTCCATTCTGTTTGCTGATCATGTTTAGTTATTAATCACTTGTCAAAAATTAAACATTGTCTTCAAGACAAAGGAGAACTCCAATGGCACTGAAATTGGACATGCAAGGCAAGACCTACGGTCCGTTCATGCGGGATTACGATTTCCGTGAACTGAGCCTGTTCGCCATCAGCTGCGGCGCCGGTTTCGACGGCAAGACCGACCTCGAGTACGTGTACGAAAAGGACATGAAGATCCTGCCGATGTTCGCTGCCATGCCCATCGTTGACAGCGAAGTCACCAAGACCATCGACTACGGCTTCAACTGGGGCGGTTCCCTGCACTGGGGCTTCGACCTCCAGTTCCACCAGCCCATGACCGCACTGTCCGGCACCCTGCGCACCGAAGTGCTGCTCAAGGGCCTGTACGACCGTGGCGAAGGCCGTGGCCTGCTGGCTCAGCACATCGGCGACACCTACGACGAGAACGGCACCAAGCTGTTCACCAACGAGAGCTGGGACTGCGCCCTGTACGACGGCGGCTGGGGTGGCCCCAAGGCTCCCAAGGACATCGTCGAGATTCCCGATCGCGAGCCCGACTTCGAGGTTGTCGAGACCGTGGCCCTGAACCGCGCCCTGATCTACCGCCTGAACGGCGACTATCATCCGCAGCACATCGACTGGGCCTACGCCCAGGAATTCGGCCATCCCAAGCCGAACCTGCATGCGGTGAGCACCGCTGGTCAGGCCTGCCGCCACATCATCTCGACCATGATTCCGGGCGAGCCCGAGCGTCTGACCCGTTTCAAGACCCGTATCACCAAGTCCCTGTACCCGGGATGCACCGCCAAGACCCAGATCTGGAAGTGGGACGACAATTCCGTTCACTTCCGTGTCATCGATGCGGAGAACCCCGAGATCGCTTACCTCAACTACGCTCTGGCGGAGTGGAAGTAACTGAACTGTTAACGGCCTCCGCATCCGGATCTTCCGGGTGCGGAGCCGATTGCGGGAAGAGTCGCACCCTTCGGGATGCGGCTCTAAAGCACTAGATAAGACAGGATGGAGAAGTATGAAAATCATTGTTGGTTGTAAACTCGTCCCTGAAGAGCAGGACATCGCTGTTCAGAAGGACGGCGCGCTCGACCTGAGCAAGGCCGCTCCCAAGATCAGCCAGTTCGACCTCAACGCTGTCCAGGCTGCCGTTGATATCAAGGGCATGGTCGGCGAAGGCACCATCACCGCCCTGAGCATGGGTGGCAAGGAGCTGGAAAACACCAAGGCCCGCAAGGACATTCTGTCCCGCGGAAACGATGAGCTGGCCGCCGTCATCGACGAAGGCTTCAAGAATGCTCTGCCTCACCAGACCGCCAGGGTGCTGGCTGCCGCTGCCGAAAAGATCGGTTTCGACCTGATCCTGTGCGGCGACGGTTCCGGCGACCTCTATGCCCAGCAGGTTGGCCTGCGTCTGGGCGCGGAGCTGGAAGTGGCCACTGTTTCCGGCGTGAGCAGGATCGTGTCCGCCGAGGCCGGCAAGCTCGTGGTGGAGCGCGCTCTGGAAGACGAAGTGGAAGTGCTGGAAATCGCCCTTCCCGCTGTCGTGTCCGTGTCCGCCGACATCAACGAGCCCACCATTCCCGGCATGAAGGCCATTCTCGCCGCTTCCAAGAAGCCCGTGAATGCCATGTCCGCTGCGGATCTGGGTCTGGAAGCCGATTCCGCCCTGGTGGAGCTGGTCGAGGTCAAGGCCCCGAAACAGAAGGACCGCAAGAACATCATCGTTGAAGGCGACGCCGAGGACAAGATCGCCGAATTCGTGAGCAACTTGCGCAAAGTGTTGAACTAGGGGGAATGAAATGAGCAAGTTTTCCAACGTATGGGTGTTCAGTGACGCGGCCTCCCGCCTTGCCGAAGTCGTGGCCGGTGGCCTCGAGCTCGGCGAGCAGGTTTCCGCTTTCGTGATCGGTTCCCAGGATGACGTGGCCGCTGCCTTCTCTTACGGCGCCGCCAAGGTCTACCATCTTGGCGAGGCCGACTCCGCCCGCATTGTCGAGAATTACGCCGACACCATGGCCAAGGTCATCGCCGAAGGCGGTTCTTCCCTGGTGCTGCTGCCCTCCACCCGCCGTTCCAAGGCTCTGGCTTCCCTGCTGGGTGTGCGCCTGAATGCCGGTGTCATCACCGAGGCTGCCGAGATCGAGGCTGCCGAGGGTTCCGTGCAGGCCAAGCACATGGTCTACGGCGGTCTGGCTCTGGGTGCCGAGAAGATCACCTCCGAGGTCGCCATTCTCGTGGCTGCCGCCGGTACCTTTGCCGCTGCCGAGGCTGACGCCTCCCGCTCCGGCGAGACCGTTGCCGTGGATTTCGTGGAGCCCAAGGCTTCCGTGAAGTGCATCGAGCGTCGCGCCAAGGAAGGCAGCAGCGTGGACCTGAACAAGGCCAAGCGCGTTGTTTCCGTGGGCCGCGGCATTGCCAGGCAGGAAGACCTCAAGCTCGCCGAAGAGCTGTGCTCCGTGCTGGGTGCCGAGCTGGGCTGCTCCCGTCCCATCGCCGAAGGCGAGAAGTGGATGGAGCAGGAGCGTTACGTCGGCATTTCCGGCGTCATGCCCAAGCCCGAAGTCTACCTGGCCCTGGGCATCTCCGGTCAGATTCAGCACATGGTCGGTGCCAACGGCGCCCAGACCATCGTTGCCGTGAACAAGGACAAGAATGCTCCGATCTTCCAGTTCGCCGACTACGGCATCGTGGGAGATCTCTACACTGTGGTTCCCGCACTGATCGAAGCCTTCAAGGCCTAGCTCAAGAGTGCATGGGTGGGGCCGGCTTGCTGACGACGCGGCAAGGCGGTCCTGCCTGCCACGGGAAAAAACGGAGGAAATGAAACAGGGTAGCTGAAAGCAGAGAACAGACTTGAGCGCGATGCCATGAGCGGAGCGCTTTTCGGAAGGCCGCAATTCGGGCCGCGTCACACGGCGCGCTGCCCGGGCAGGATCGCAGGACATGCATATCGTTCCCCATGAAATTTCCTCCACCGGAATATGCATCTTGCGGTAAAGCCGGACCTGGTTTACGACGCTCGGGTCGTCTCGGACCGGATTTCCGGTCGGGACCTCGGGGAAAGACATACTTCCGAAGCCCGCTTTACATGATGGCGGTCATGGTCAGAGCGGTCCATCCGATTCTCCTGTTCCTGTTCAGCCCCTCCAATTTGCATTGCCATTATTGATACGAACGCGTCAGACGGCGTTCCCCCACCTTGATGAGTGGCGTTTCCGGTGACTTTCCGGACAGGCCTGCCCATCACATGACGTCTGACAGCGGAAACAACAACGTGAGCCGCATCCACGCAGCAACGCGATTTTGCGTGGACGCGGAAAGGCATATCCTCTCTGCAGCATGGACCTCATGAACGCGCGAAGGGCCGTTGGAGAGGGAAAAGGAATGGTGACTCTCAATGGGTGAATTGATTTTCTCGCTATTTGTCGGCGCATGTATCGCTGCGGTCGGCTTGTTCATGAACTGGACTCTGTACCGGGAAGAAAAGAAACACGGAACAAGCGGAAAACAAGGATAACGGGAGCTGCGTTGTGAGTATATATACAATTGGAGTCATGGTCAGTGTTTTAATTTACATTCTGATCGGCTCCTATGCCGGACGAAAGGTCAAGGGGGTCGAGGACTACTACGTGAGTGGCCGCAATGCCCCGACCATCCTGATTACCGGAACCCTGTTCGCTTCCATGCTGAGCACCAACGGCTTCATGGGTGACACCGCCTACTGCTACGGCGGCAACATCACCACCATGATCCTGCTCAACACCTTGTGCGCCTGCGGCTACATTCTCGGCCCCCTGTTTTTCGGACGATACATTCGTCGCGCCAAGGTCAACACCATGCCGTCCTATTTCGGCCAGCGCTTCAACAGCCGACGCATCCGCCGGTTCGCCGGGCTGACCACCATCGTGTCTCTTGCCGCGTATCTGCTCAGCGTGATTCAGGGCACGGGCATCCTCATGCAGACCCTGCTCGGATACGACCGCATCACCTGTCTGGTCATCGCCTGGTTCTGCATCACCTGCTTCACCATGTATTCCGGGTCCAAGGGCGTCATCCTGACCGACACCCTGATGTGCATCTTCTTCCTCATCGCCACCATGGTTGCCGGGCCGTACGTGTTCAGCGCGGCCGGTGGTCTGGGCGATCTGGTGGCCAATCTCGCGGCCAATCCCAACACCCCGGAAGGTCTGCTCGACTACCACGGCAACACTGGCGGCGGTTCGGTGTTCGACATCGTGTGGTACGCGGTGACCATGGGCATCATCTGGCTCATTGCGGTGAGCGTCAGCCCGTGGCAGGCGGGCCGCAACCTCATGGCCAGAAACGAGCACGTCACGTTCCGTTCCGGAGCCGTGTCCTGCCTGCTGACCATCTTCTTTCTCTTCTATCTGTATGTGATGGCCATCTCCATGATCCAGATCAATCCGGGCATGGCGCAGCCGGAACAGGTCATCATCTGGGCCGCGACCGAGGTCATGCCCAAGTTCATCGGCGTGCTGCTGCTCACCGGCATCATGACCGCCGGACTTTCCTCGGCCTCCACGTTCCTGTCCGTGATCAGCTTCAGTCTTTCCAGCGATGTCCTTGATCTCGATTTCAAGAGCGAGGCCAGCCATCTGAACTTCACCCGCATCATGGTGCTGGTGGTGGGCGTTGTCGCCCTTGTTCTGGCCTGCCTGAACCTGTCCACGATCCGGATCATCACGTGGTTCGCCAGCACCATTCTGGCCGCTTCGTGGGGATACGTGGCCTTTGCCAGCATCTGGAGCAGAAAGCTCACCGAGCGCGGTGCATACTACGCCATGGTCGGCGGGTTTGCGGGCTACTTCGTCTGCAAGCTGCTCAAGGAACTGGCGGGTGTGCCGTTCAACAACATTTTCGATCCGTTCTTCATCGGCGTGGTCGTGAGCGTGGTGCTCGGCATTCTGGGATCCAGAGGCCAGACCCGTTCCCGTGAGGAAACCGAATTTCAGGCCGGTCTGCATGTCATTCCCCGAGGGGAAACCCTTGTGGCCGACTATCGCCGGGACAGGATTTACGGCTGGCTTCTGGTTTTCGCGGGCGTGGCGCTTTCCACGTTTCTCATCATTAACTGGGCGTTGCCCTACAATGCCATTCTCGGCAGGGAGGTCCTGCCGTTCTGATTCCCGTGAGCAGGGGAGAGGGGTTTTCGATAATCAGCAAATACTATTGGGATGGTACGGCTCTTGATTCGTGTATGGGGGGCCGTTTCGAGAAAACAACCAACATCTCTTTGGCCTATGTGCCCTTGTGTGAGGTAACCGATGTCTGAAGACAAATTTGATGCAATTGTGGTGGGTGCCGGTCTGGCCGGATGCACCGCCGCCTATCTGCTGGCCCAGGCCGGGTTGGAAACGCTCGTGATCGAGCGCGGCAACTTCCCGGGTGCCAAGAACATGACCGGCGGTCGGCTGTATGCCCACAGTCTGGAAAAGATCTTCCCGAACTTCGCGGAAGAGGCTCCGGTGGAGCGCTGCATTGTCCACGAGAAGATTTCCTTCATCGACGAGACCCGCAGCACCACGCTGGACTACGCCTCTCCCGAGGCCGGTGATCCCGCGAACCGCTCCTACTCGGTCATGCGTTCCAGCTTCGACCAGTGGCTGGCCGAAAAGGCCGAGGACGCCGGAGCCAGCATCGTGCCCGGCATCCGCGTGGACGACCTGATCGTGCGCGACGGCAAGGTCTGCGGCGTGATCGCGGCTGGCGAGGAAATGGAGGCCGATGTGGTCATTCTGGCCGATGGCGTGAACTCCATCCTCGGCGAAAAGCTCGGTCTGGTTCCCAAGGTCAGCCCGCACCACTGCGCCGTGGGCGTGAAGGAAATCATCCAGCTCAGCGAACAGCAGATCAACGACCGCTTCGGCTGTTCCGGCAATGGCGGCGCTGCCTGGCTGTTCGCGGGCATGCCCTCCGCCGGCTACATGGGCGGCGGCTTCCTGTACACCAACAAGGAATCCGTGTCTCTGGGGCTGGTCTTCGGCCTGCACAACGTGGCCGAAGTGCGCAAGAGCGTTCCCCAGATGCTGGAGGACTTCAAGAACCATCCCACGGTCAAGCCGTTGATCGAGGGCGGTTCCTCGGTTGAATACTCCGGCCACGTGGTGCCCGAGGGCGGACTCGCCATGCTGCCGAAGATGGTGGCCGACGGCGTGCTCATCGCGGGCGACGCAGCCGGTCTGTGCCTGAACGTGGGCTACACCGTGCGCGGCATGGATCTGGCCATCGCTTCCGGCGAAGCCGCTGCCAATGCCGTGATCGCGGCCAAGGAAAAGGGCGACTTTTCCGAGGGCTCCCTGTCCTCCTACAAGAGCGCGCTGGAAAACAGCTTCGTGATGAAGGACATGGAACTGTACAGGAACCTGCCGGGTTTTCTGGACAACACCCGCATGTACAACGAGTACCCGGAGATGGTGACCGGCATCATGAACGACCTCTTCACCATCAACGGCGCCTCCGCGCCCCTGCGCAAGAAGGTCATGCCCCATCTGAAGAAAGTCGGTTTCATGAACCTGATCAAAGACGGTTTCAAAGGAGTGAAATCCATATGAGCGACGCAGTGAATGTCGATGTGAAACTGGGCGTCAACAAGTTCTTTGTCGACGAAGGCAATCCGCATATCGAACTCGTGGAGAATCCCGATCCCAAGGAGTTCGCCAAGCTCGAAGCCGCATGTCCCGCCGGTCTGTACAAGAAGGACGAGAGCGGCAACATCCACTTCGACTACGCAGGCTGTCTGGAATGCGGCACCTGCCGCATCCTGTGCGGAAATACCATCCTCCGCAAATGGGAATACCCGAACGGCACGTTCGGCGTTGAATACCGTTACGGCTAGACAGCCCGACGCAAAGAAGGGTACCCAAGTGTCCGTGAATGCAGCCATGCAAGCTCGAAGGCACCATGCCGAGGAGCATTACTGAGAACGACCCTTTCTCCAGCCCCGGGCTGAGGAGAAACGGGAGCTTTGCCGCGCGACGACACTTGCACACACCCGCACCATGACGAAAACTGATACAGGCAACGTTCTCCGACGTTGCCTGTATTTTTTGTCCGGAGCCGGGAACAACCTTGCCCGCACCCCGTGAGGAATTGCGTTATGAGAGAGAAAAAGCAGGACTGGCGTTACGCCCAGGCCAACAAGGAGGCCCTGCTCGCCCTTGGCGCGTACGGTCTGTACTTCATCTGGTGGTACGCGTTCGCCTATGGACTCGGCGACAGCGACCCGGAACAGTATGCCTATGTTCTGGGACTGCCCGAATGGTTCTTCTACAGTTGCATCGTGGGCTATCCGCTCATCACGCTGCTGCTCTGGGCCATGGTACGCCTTTTCTACAGGGACATGCCGCTTGACGGCGAGTCCGGCGATCCCGACGGGAGCGTGCCGCCCGAGGAGACCGGGCGCGGGAGGGACGCCATATGACCGCGAATTCGGAAATCATGATTCCGGTGGCACTGTATCTGGTCCTTTCCTTTGCCGTGGCCCTGTGGGCCAGAAAAAAGGCAGCAGCAAGCAGTTCCTCGCAGGGATTTCTCGAGGACTACTTCATCGGCGGCAGGTCCATGGGCGGGTTCGTGCTCGCCATGACCATCATCGCCAGCTACACCAGCGCGAGCAGCTTCGTGGGCGGCCCGGGCGTGGCCTATCGTCTCGGCCTGAGCTGGGTTCTGCTGGCCATGATTCAGGTGCCTACCACCTTTCTGACGCTGGGCGTGCTGGGCAAGCGGTTCGCCATGGAGGCCCGGCGCACCAATTCCGTGACCCTCACGGATTTTCTGCGCGCCCGGTTCAAAAGCGACACCGTGGTGGTGCTCTGTTCCGTGGCCCTGCTCGTGTTCTTCATGGCCGCCATGCTCGCCCAGTTCATCGGCGGCGCGCGTCTGTTCCAGTCCGTGACCGGATATCCGTACATCGTGGGACTGGTCCTGTTCGGCATTACCGTGGTCGTGTACACGGCGATCGGCGGATTTCGGGCCGTTGTCCTGACCGATGCGATTCAGGGCATGGTCATGGTCGTGGCCGTGGTGGTCGTGCTCATGGCCGTGATCGAGGCTGGCGGCGGCATGGAGCAGTGCGTTGCCACGCTCAAGAGCATCGATCCCGGACTGATCACGCCGACCGGGCCGGACAATGCCGTGCCCCAGCCATTCATTCTCTCGTTCTGGGTGCTGGTGGGCCTTGGCGTGCTGGGCCTGCCCCAGACCACGCAGCGATGCATGGCCTATCGGGACTCCCGCGCCATGCACGACGCCATGATCATCGGCACCCTGATCATCGGGTTCATGATCCTGTGCGCGCATCTGGCCGGAACGCTGGGCAGGGCGGTGTTTCCGAATCTGCCTGCGGGCGATCTGGCCATGCCCACCCTGATCGTGGAGCTGCTGTCACCGACATGGGCGGGCGTGTTCATTGCCGGGCCGCTTGCGGCCATCATGTCCACGGTGGACTCCATGCTGCTGCTGGCCTCGGCCGCGATCATCAAGGATCTGTACGTGCACTACAGGCTCAAGGGCGATGCCTCGCGCATGACCCCGGTCAGCCTGCGCCGCATGAGCCTGATTTCCACGGCGGTCATCGGGCTGATGGTCTTTTTCGCGGCCATCGAGCCGCCGGACCTGCTGGTCTGGATCAACCTGTTCGCGTTCGGCGGGCTGGAAGCCGTGTTCCTGTGGCCCATCGTGCTGGGATTGTACTGGAAGCGCGCCAATGCGACCGGGGCCGTGGCCTCCATCGTGGTCGGCTGCGGCACCTTCTTTGCCCTCAGCATCCTGAAACCGGCCATGGGGGTGCGGCACGCCATCGTGCCCACCACATTGGCCGCGCTGATCGCGTTCACTGTCGGAACGTATTTGGGAAAGCCGGTCTTGGCCGACTTTGACAAAAGATAGAAAAAAGAATAACATATAAAATATCGTGTGTCTTGCCCGGCAGGACGGGCAAGACGCGCGTCAATCCGGTCGGGGGGCCGGAGCAGCATTGCAGCGGCATGTGCGGGCGGCCGCGGAGCCGAATCGACAACGTCGGTTTTTCCATGGCGGTCGCAATGTTTCGGGGAGAAGGGGTTCCCTGTGTGCTGGATCGTGTTGTGCCGTACGTTCGTCAGGCGCAGGGCGTGAAGATGGTTGCACGCAAAACCAAATCCCGCAAATCTGCCATGCTCGCGCATGGCGAAACCACTCCCTTTCAGGGAAGTCTCAACTTGCGCAGTATTAGCCTCCGGAGTGCTGATGGAAGCTCTGATTTCGGTCCTTGACCGGGATTTCGTGGAAAAGAAATCGAGTAGATGTTATCAGGCTAGTGTTTGTTGTGAATGTGAGAGAAGAGTATAAAAGGTATTGAAGAAAGCCATGCAGACATCTCAGGACAGACTGAAGCTCAAGCAGCAGCGCACCATAAAGTTCTTTATCGAAGCGGCCAGGGAGATCATCGAGAAAGAGGGCATCGATGCGGTAACGATCCGCAAGGCGTCGGATATTGCAGGATATTCCAGCGCGACCCTCTACAATTATTTCGACAATCTGCCGCATCTGGTCTTCCTGGCCACCATGAGTTATCTGGACGAGTATCATGCGGCATTGCCCGCGTATCTGGCCAAATGCGAGAACTCCATCGAATGGTACATGGCCATCTGCAAATGTTTTTCCGAGTTCGCGTTTGCCGATCCCGAAGTGTACGAACTGATCTTTTTTACGCACAGCGATGAAAAACTTGAGGAATACACGCACCAGTACTATGATCTTTTTCCGGAAAAGGTGGTGCAGGATTGGCCCAGGCCGTTCAACCAGTTCTTCAACATCAACAACATGTATGCGCGCAACCGGGTCATGATGGACTATTGCGTGGAAGAAGGGTTCTTCACCACCGAAGGCACCGTGGATTTTCTCGACGTGAGCCTCCGGGTCTTCAAATCCATTCTGCAGGACGTGCGCAGCGGCGAACTGGACAGGGAAACCGCTGTCAGTCTGACCATGAAGTACTATTTCCAGCTTCTGGGCTGCTACATGCTGCCCGGCCATGACAGGGAGCTGGAACGGGTCATGGAACGCTGGAGCTAGCATTTCTGCGGTTCAAGCGAACGAGCGTACAGCAAAAAGTGCGTTGACCTTGGCTCGGGAATATCTATTGTAGCCCGTACCACATGGATTGTCCGGTCCGAACGCAGGCCCGGAAGCACGGATTTTCATGACAATCATGTCTTCCGGCAATCGTGACGCCATTCGTCGGGCGGCAGGGAAATCAACCTTGCTCCGCAATCCATGTTGGCGTCTTTATTCAGGATAAGCTTTTCGAGGAGAGATAATGCAGATTCGGATCATTCCCCTTGGCCCGTTGCAGACCAATGGTTTCCTGCTTTCCGACAATGGAAAGGCCGTGTTCATCGATCCGGGCGACGATCCGGCAAAGGTGCTGGAGCTCATCAAGTCCGAAGGTCTGGAACTGACGCACGTGCTCATCACCCACATCCATCTCGACCATTTCTACGGCGCGACCAGACTGGCCGACGAGACCGGAGCCGAGGTGCTGGTGTATGAAAAGGACGCCTTCCTGATCGAGGAAGAGGTGCGCAACGGCTGGGAAATGGGGTATCCCGAACTGGAAAAGGAATTCACCTACACCCCGCTCGAACTGGGCGAACAGGAATTTCTGGGCTGCAAGTGCGTGGTCCTGCCCACCCCGGGCCATACCCCGGGCAGCGTGACCTTCCATTTCCCGGACGAAGGCGTGGCCTTTGTGGGCGACCTGATCTTTGCCCGCTCCGTGGGCCGCACCGACTACACCGGCGGCAATACGCAGGATCTCATGAACTCCATCCGCACCCACATCTTCACCATGCCCGAGGAAACCGTGCTCCTTCCGGGCCACGGCCCGGCCACCAAGGCCGGCGAGGAAAAGGAACACAACCCCTTTTTCAAGTAGCCCGCATGGACCTGTAGAAAACGAAACGGCCCGGCATCTCGCGAGATGCCGGGCCGTTTTTCTTGTTTGTGTCGGAGTGAGTCCCTGTGCTCCTGCCTCACTTGAGGCCATTGCCGTCAGGACGCGAATCATCTCAGGACAACGCAGAGTTCATTGTCTTCCTGCTTCATGTTGTGGACGCGCATGTTTCGAGTCTGTCCGTTTACCTCAATGCGATTGTCTCCTGCCCATTCACGACTTCCATCCTTGGACTTGGCATAGTAGAAAAAGCCTCTTCGGGAAGTGGAGACTTTGAAGCCGTTGGAGGAGAATGTCATATACTTGCCCGGAGGAATTTCCCAAATGCCATCGGAGAGCAGTTTGTCGGAATCCATCGGGCTGTAATAGGCAAGCCAAAGCTGCACGGTATGCGAGGTGGTGTTCTTTAGCTCTATGGCCATGCCGGGGTAGCAGGTTTCGGAATCGTTTGAGTAGTAGTATTCCCTGGTGTCCGCATTGAAAAGAAGATTTCCTTTGGTATCGTGAATGTTGGATCGGAATATGGCTCCATTCCAATCGATTCTTACATCTGCCTTGAATATGTCCTTGCCGACGCGAGTGATGTTTTTTGCGTAGCAATCAATGTTTTGTCCGCCAAGAAAACATTTGTCGACGATTGCTCTGCCGATGCTGGCCAGTTGGGATTCGAGCATCTCTTCATAGAGTCTGCTCAGATTTGATTTCAGCTTGTCTTGAAATCTGGCGGGAATCAATTCCGCCACTTGTTCGTACAATTCGACGGTATTGATCTCTTTGGCAATGAGCCAGGTGCATTCGCCCGAGTATTTTCCATGCTTGAATTCATCCAGATATTTCTCATAATCCCGTACGTCGCGAGATTCCCGGGCAATTGCCCACAGGGCATCCTCCCTGTATTGGCTGTCGGGATACATCGACAGAAAATTCCTGTATGATTGCTCGGAGCCTTTCATGCTCAGCAGTTTCCATGATGCATCGACCACATGAATACCCTCAGGGAATTCTCTTATATAGGATTCGTATGCATCGCGTGTTGCCAACGAATTGGTGAGAACCCAAGCCTCTCTTTCCTTTTTCGCATTGGAACATCCGAGCAGAAAACAAAAGGCCAGACATGGTATGAAAAATATGGTCAGGCGTTTTATCTGGTTGGGCACTTTTCAACTCCTTGCGATGAGTAGGAATACCTGTTGGGATCATGAGGTCAGCGGCATTGCCTGACGTACCATTCGATTTGCGGTCAAGAAGAAGTCAAAGGAAATATTGAAAAACGACGATCGAATACAACAAAACAATGTGTCTGTCTATCAATCGCCATGATTCATGTGAACGGATTGCCGGGATTTGGTTTCCAACAGTCCGTCAGTTCCCGGCTCTCGGCACGCCGTGTGCCGCGTAGATTTCGCCGAGCTCGCGGATGAGCTGCTTGTTGTCGAACACGGCGCGGACCTTGTCGATGCCGGCCGGGATGAGGCGGGCGCGCAGGGGCGCGTCTTCCAGAATGCGGCGGATGTTGGCGGCCAGGGCTGCGGGGTCGTTCGGGGCGCAGAGCAGGCCCGTGGATTCGTGTTCCACCATCTCCGGCAGGCCGGATACCGTGGTTGCGGCAACCGGAACGCCCACGGCCATGGCCTCGGCCACCACGTTGGGAATGCCGTCCCGGTCCCCGTCCTCGGCCTCGCGGCAGCCAAGGGCAAAGCAGTCCGCAGTGTGCAGCAGTCGGATGACCTGATCATGCGTGATGGTGCCGGGCAGGGAGACCACGTGCTCCAGTCCGAGATCGTGAATCAGGGCCGTGATGCGCGGTTGTTCCGTGCCTTCGCCCACCAGTGTGTAGCGGAAGTCCATGCCCTGATCGCGCAGGAGCTTCAGGGCGCGCAGCACCGTGTCCAGTCCCTTTTTCGGCACGAATCTGGCCACGGTCAGGATGTCGTAGGGTGGCATTGCCTGCACGGATTTGCCGTTGGGCGAGAACAGGTCCAGATTGATGCCGTGGTACACGCAGTGCACCGGCCTGGCATTGTGGCAGATGGTACGCAGGTGCAGCTCGTTGTATTTCGTGCAGGTGACCACGAATCTGGCCATGTCCAGCTTGTCCAGAATGCGGCGCGGGTCCTGCGTATAGATATCCTTGGCATGGGCCGTGAAACTGAACGGCACATCCGTGAAGATGGCCGCGTACATGGCCACCGTGGTCGGGGTGTGCGCAAAATGTGCGTGCAGGTGCGCCAGATCGATGTGCTCGTCCTCCACGGTCTGGGCCAGATATGCGCCCTGAAGGATGTGCTTGACCCATGTATGCACCTTGGGGGCCAGCGCGAATCGCGTGCGCATCAGGGCCAGCCCCTTGCCGAATCGGCGCGGATGGCGCAGGGCGAACCGGAAGGTCTGGCGCAGGAGCGCGGGCAGCCCCTTGATCATGGTTTCCGGCAGATACGTGACCCGGGCCCTGATCTCCCTGATGGAATCGTGGGTGAAGTTCTCGCGCGGCGCGCGCATGGAAAAGATGTGGATACGGAATCCCATCCGCTCCAGCAGCCGTATTTCATTGGATATGAAGGTCTCGGAAATGCGGGGGTACCCCTTCAGGACCATGCCGAGGGTACCAGCGGAATTCCCGTCGGAATCCGGATGTCGGGTCATGAACATTCCTCGCGGAACCGGGCTATGCGCTCGCGCATCACATCCAGCCCGGTCATGGGAAAATTGCTGATGGCGTCGATGTAGGGTTCGGGGCGGTTGAGCAGGGTGTCAAGTTTTTCGCGCATGCGTTCGGGCGTGACCTCGCCCCACCTGATGTAGTCGCACAGGCCGCGTTCCCGGAATACCCGGGCCCGGATGAGCTGTTCCTCGCGCGGCATGTCGCGCGGGATGACCAGCGCGGGTTTGCGCAGGGAAAGTATCTCGCACATGGTGTTGTAGCCGCCCATGCTCACCACCACGTCGGCCAGCGACATCTTCTTCTCGATGTTCTTGACGAACGGGGTGATGCGTACCCGCACGGCCCGGGCGCGGTCCGCCAGCTCGTCCAGCTTGCTCGGGGCCAGAAACGGTCCGGTGATCATCAGGGTTTCGAAGTCCACGGTGCCGTTGGACTCCAGCATGCGCAGATACGTGTCCAGCACGTCGTATCCGTCGCCACCGCCCCCGATGGTCACGAGCACCTGTTTGGCCTTTTTCCGGCCGTTGCGTCTGCCCGGCCGCTTGCGCGGAATGTAGCCCGTGAACACGGTCTTGGCCGCAATGTCCTCGGGAATGGCGTACTGTTCGATCGCGTCATACAGGCACTGCTCTCCGTAGACCCAGACTTCGCTGTACAGCTCGCGCAGCACATCTGCGAATTTCTTGCGCTTCCATTCCGCACGTGTGCTTTTCGCACTGTCCAGCACGTCGCGCAGGCCGCATACGACCTTGGAGCAGGGCAGGTGCTTGCGCATCCATTTCAGGGTGGGCATGACCTCGTTCTTCAGCCCTGTGGGCACCTTGTCCACGATGAACAGGTCGGGCTTGAAGGTTTTTGCCGTGGCCGAGATGATGTTTTTCCTGATGGAAATGGCGTGCTTGGGGTCCACCTTGATGGAGTGGGGCACATACAGGGAATTGCTTTTTTTATCATGCCGGGCATGCGCACGAAATCGATGCCCTGTGGAAAGGAGAACCGGCCCACAATGGGCGAGCCCGTGACGATGAGGATGTTCACCCCGGGTTCGGCAAGGTGCCGGGCGATGGCCATGGTGCGCCGGATGTGCCCCAGACCATAGGTGTCGTGGGAATACATCAGGATATCGTAGGTGCCGGGTTCGTGCATATGGAATCACGCGCCAGGGGCGCGGGCTGGTTCATTTCTGTTTTTCCACAGGGCTCCCATTCCCTCCGGAAGTAGCCAGCACGTTACCTGCATGACGAATTTCTGTCTACAAAAGGTTTAAGAAGGTTGAATATTTTATACTCTTGAGGATACTATTTCCGTGTGTTCAGGCAGTTGGCACGATGCGCAGGCTGATGCCCGGTTCGAAATCCGGGGCCGGATCCAGTATGCCCGCAAGATTGGCGCGCAGGGTCTCGGACTCCGGAGCCGCATCCAGACCGCGCGCAAACAGGTCCGCAGCCTCGCCGCGTTGGCCCTGCTTCCATGCGGCAACGCCCAGATTGTTGAGTACCTGCCCCAGTCCGGGGCGCAGCGAATCCGCCTGTTCCAGCTCGGCACGCGCGTTTTCCGGGTCGCCCACCACAAGGTACTGCACCCCGTTCACCATGTGCTGCTGAAACGGTTCCAGCCGGAGGTGATCCAGCCCTCGGCACGGACAGCGCCGCACCCGGCACGGTTCGTCGCCATCCAGCAGGGTCACGTCCTCCATGACGTTGCCGAGCACGGTCTTGTCGCCCGGGCAGCGGAACACGGTGCCGTCCGGTTCCATGCGCAGCAGAGTGCGTCCGGCCGAGCAGGGGATGCCCTCGAAATTGTAGGCGATCTTGCGTCCCTGTTCCGGAAAGTCCGCAAATACGGCCCGGCCCTGTTCTCCGTATGCCTCGGGATACCGTCTGCCCTCGTGTCTGCCCTTGAAGGGCCGGGGCGTGATGCGGATGTCGTGGGAAGCGAAACGGGCCGCGTCCTCGTGATAGCGGTCCAGCAGGTCGGGATGCACCACGTAGTTCACGATCACGTTGAAGCCCTTGTCCAGCAGGAGCCGTGCGTTTTCGATGAACGCGGGCACCCCCTTGACGCGTTCCCGTTCCGCAATGTGCAGGGCCACGTACAGATCGTCCACCCGGTCCGGGTCGATGCGTTCGGCAAAGTCCCGCACCTTGGACGAGACCGACAGATTGGTGTCTACGGCGATTCTATGCTCTGCGGAGAGAGCCGCGCAGATATCCACGAATTTCGGGTAGATGAACGGCTCGCCTCCGGTCATGCCCACGGTCCATTTTTCGTTGGTTGCGGACAGGAAATCCAGAATGCGTTCCACGGGAAGCGTGGTCTCGACAGGGGTGTTGTCATGCGGGAAGTAGCAGTATTCGCAACGGAAATTGCACTTGCGCGTCATGTTCCACAGCAGGTTGTTCACAGGGACGTGCGGGTTCATGGAAACCTCCGCAGCCACACTGCCATGGCACAGGGAAAAATGCCAGCAATTCCATTGGCGTTTCTCTATAGGTTCTGATAAAAGGGCGTGGCTGCCACCCCCAGCGGAGATGCCATGACCTCGAACGCGCTTGTCCCCCTGCTCAAGGAACTTGACGCCTGGTCCCTTGCGGGCCGGGATGCCCTGTTCTGGTGGCGGGACGACGATGCCGCACATCCCTGTCCGGAACTGGACGAACTGCTGAACATGACCAACAGGTACGGTGCGCCGTGCGGGCTGGCTGCGATTCCGGCCCGGGTCGGCGAGCCGCTGGCGCGTCGGCTGGAGTCCGAACCGCTGATCTGGATTCTCCAGCACGGGCTGGCCCATGTGAATCATGCGCCCAAGGGCAACGGAGCATGGGAGCTGGGCTTGCACCGTCCGCTGCCTCAGGTGCTGGCCGATCTGCGTCAGGGCAGGGACATCCTGTCCGGTCTGTTCGGCAAACGATTCGTGCCCGTGGTGGTGCCGCCGTGGAACAGGATGGATCCCGCGCTCTGGCCCGAGTTGCCCGGGCTGGGCATTCGAGGCGTTTCCGCAGGCTACCGCAGGTCCGGGCCGACGCCGCCTCCCGGCGTACGCGTGGTGGGCGTGCCCTGCGATCTGCTCGACTGGGAGAGCGGGCAGGCGCGATTCAGCGGCGAAACCCGGTGCGTGGCCGATCTGGTGGAGCATCTTCAGCGCAAGCGCACCGGCGAACATGACCCGCTGCTGCCGTCCGGCATTCTCACGCATCATCTGGAAATGGACCGGGCGGCATGGAATTTCTTCGAGACACTGGCAACCGCACTGGCCCGGCATCCCGCGGCACGCTGGGCCGTACCCCCGGAAATCTGGCCCGAGGAGGCAAGGACATGAACCCCATCATCCGCAAAGCCGAACGCGAAGACGTTGTCGGCATCTGCCGATTGCTGCATTCCCGCATGAATCCCGAATTTTCCATGGAACGCTGGCTCGGCCTGTTCGCTCCGGACTGGTGTGCGGACAACCCGGACATCGGTCTTGTCGTCGAGGACGACGGGGCCATCGTGGGATTTCACGGACACATCTGCTCGTCCCGTCTGATCAATGGCCACCGCGAACGGTTCGTGAACTTCACGTCCTGGTACCTGATGCGCGAATATCGCGGGCAGGGGTTGGGCAGCGAGCTCGTGCGTCTTGCCGCGTCCGATCCGGACGTGACCTATTCCGTTGTTTCGCTTTCGCCAAAGCGCAGGGAACATTACAGGAAGCTCGGTCTGGACGTGCTGGAGGAGGAGCGTCTGCTCTGGAAAAAGGACGGCCATGCCTATGACAATCTGGAAGTGGTGGCCGATCCCGAGGAAATTCGGCGGCAGGCCAATCCCAATGAGCTTCGGGTGTTCGAGGATCATCAGGGATTCTTTGCAACTCCGGTACTCGTCACCACGCGTTGCACGCAATGCCTGCTTCTGCTTTCCCGGGCGCTCAAGGGCGACGATGTCCTGTATCACGACGTGCTGTACCGCTCCAATGCCCGGCTGTTCTCGGATCGGGTGCACGACATTGCCGAGGCGCTTCTGCCCGAGGGCAAATGCGTGCTGGCCGCGGATCGCCGGTTCGTGGACAACGACGGCCCGGGTGCGCAGGTCGAGCGCATCAAGGCCCCGCGCTTCTGCAAGTCCTCTCGCGTGGCCCCGGCCGACATTGATCTGGCCTATTCCGAAGTCGTGCTGCTGGGGCTCAAGCTGGACTAGCAGGGTGCCTGTCGCCGGGCGTTGAAGAGGCCTCCGGCGGCTTGAACCCCTTTCGGGAAAGGGGGTCAGGATTCCCCAAAGCTTTTTGTCGAAACCGCCGCAGACTGTCCGTGCATGTGCATGGGCTGTTTGCGGCGGTTTTGCGTGGATTGGTGTGGTGTTTCAGGGCATGCGATCCGTTGCCCCCTGTTTCTCCCCATTCGGGGAGAATTTGTCTTGTTGAAGAAGGAGGCAGAGGGGGGAGGCCTTTCCAAAGCCTTTTGTCGAAGCCGTCGCAGATTGTCCGTGCATGTGCATGAGGCCGTTTGCGGCGGTTTTGCGGTTCGTGGAATCCTGATGATTATAATTGTGTTCTTCCTGCCGGGATCATTTAATAAATGAGGAAAGGCAGGAGGTTGAATGCTTGCTGGGTTTCGACTTTTTGATTGTTGGCGGATATTGTGCGACACTTTCGCCTTGGATTGGCTTGTTGTGCGGTGTTCGGTTGCGTCTCTTTTTCCCCATTCAAAAATTGACTTTCCTGTTCACGGTATGTGTTGAAACCGGAAGCAAAGGGCGAATGCCTTTTGCGGATAGGGCTGCGTTGTCGCGGCAGAGGTAGTGTATGGCGAAACGGCATCAGCGAAAGAAAAGAAAGAAAAAGGAACTGTCCTACAAGCGCAAGGCCATACACATGGCGAGCGAGCATTGGGAGCACGAGCGGGAAAAGGCGATCAGCGATCGGCAGCAGTTCCGGGGGCTGCAGATCGTGCCCACGTCCAGCTACTACGACCAGTCCCATGGTCACAAGCCCGGGGAAAACAACTGGTCCGGATTCGGATTCGATCTGCATCCCCAGGTCTCCCTTGCCGCCGGCGGGCTGGTCCTGCTCTTCATCGTGCTGACCCTCACGTTTCGCGAACAGTCCGCAGCCATATTCCAGCACCTTCTGAACGGCATCGGCGACACCTTTGGCTGGCTGTACATTCTGGCTGCCAATTTCTTCATCATTTCCATGCTGATCATCGCCATGAGCGATTTCGGCAAGATTCGCATCGGCGGGCCGGACGCCTTGCCCGAATTCTCCACCTTCAGCTGGTACGCCATGCTCATCAGCGCGGGCATGGGCATCGGCCTGATGTTCTGGAGCGTGGGCGAGCCCGTGTTCCACTTCATGACCCCGTCGCCCATGTTCGACGTGCCGCCGGAAACGCCACAGTCCGCTCAGGTCGCCCTCGGACTCACCTATTTCCACTGGGGCATCCACCCCTGGGGCATATACGCCCTTGTCGGTCTGTCCCTCGCCTTCTTTGCCTACAACCGGGGGCTGCCCCTGACCATCCGGTCCATCTTCTACCCTCTGCTCGGCGACAGAATCTACGGATTCTGGGGCAATCTCATCGATGTCCTGTCCGTGCTCGCCACCCTGTTCGGGCTGGCAACGTCTCTCGGACTTGGCGTGAAGCAGGTCTCCTCGGGCCTGAACTTCCTGTTCGGCGTGCCCGATACCGTGGAGGTCGCGGTGATTCTCATCGTGGTCATCACCCTGCTCGCCGTGGTGTCCGTGGCCGCCGGGCTGGACAAGGGCGTCAAGACCCTGAGTCTGGCAAACATGTACACCGCAGCCGCGTTCATGATCTTTCTGCTGGCGGTCGGCCCCACGGTCTACATCCTCAAGGCATTCACCCAGAACATCGGCTTCTACATCCAGAACCTGCCCCAGCTCAGCTTCTGGGTGGAGACCTTCTACGGAGCCGAGGGCAGCCACTGGCAGAACCCGTGGACCATCTTCTACTGGGGCTGGTGGATATCCTGGTCTCCGTTCGTGGGCATGTTCATCGCCCGCATCTCCAAGGGCCGTACCGTGCGCGAGTTCGTGCTCGGGGTCATGATCTTCCCCACCATCCTGTCCTTTCTCTGGATGTCCTGCTTCGGCGGTTCCGCCCTGTGGCTCCAGATCACCGGAACCGCCAGCCTTGCGGATGCGGTCACCTCCAACGTGTCCACGGCCCTGTTCGTGATGCTGCAGAGCTTCCCCTTTACCAAGATAACGTCGTTCATCGGCATTCTGCTGGTCAGCATCTTCTTCATCACGTCCTCGGATTCCGGCTCGCTGGTCGTGGATCACCTCACGTCCGGCGGCAAGCTCGATTCACCCGTGGCCCAGCGTATTTTCTGGGCCCTGGTTGAAGGGCTCTGCGCTGCAGTTCTGCTCCTCGGCGGCGGACTCGTCGCCCTGCAAAGCGCATCCATTGCCACCGGGTTACCCTTCACCCTCGTGCTGCTCGTGATGTGCTACAGTCTGTATCGCGGTCTGAAAGAGGAAAGCTACCACGCTCGCATCATCGACAAGATGCAGCCCAAAACCCAGAAGATCGAAATCCCCATGGCCCCGGATGCACCGCCTGCAAAAAGTGCGCGGAAAAGGAAACGTCCGTAGGGAGAAAATGCCTTCGGCGACCCTCCCGGGGGGCCGGGCTCTGCCCGGACCCGCCAAGGAGCAAGGCCCCTTGGATCCCCATTCTGTCTTGAGAATTGAAAAAGGCCCGATGAATGCTCTGTCGAGACATTCACCGGGCCTTTCCCAATTCTCAAGACGGGGTGGCTTCAAAAGAAATTTTTCTTCCTTTGCCTGCTTCCCCCGAGTTTCTTTCTTCGATAGCGAAAACTTCCGCTCTTCCGCAGCTCCCTACGCCGCCAAACGAGCCGGACAAGTTCCCTCATCCCTTGCAGGCGGCGTAGAACCAGAAAGTTTCGGAGAGTCCAGAGAACCCCTTTTCAAAGGGTTCTCTGGTCGCCGAAGGCATTTCTTTTCCTACAATACCGGAGTTTTCACGAATTCCAGTTCGGATGCGTCCATGCCGGGTTCATGGCCGAGCACGCAGACCGCGCCGTTTTCAGCGGTCAGGCGCACGGCCTCGGCAAAGTCGCGGAAATCCTGTTCGGTAACGGCAAGGGCCTGATCGCGCAGGGTCTGGAGGTATTCGTCGGTCTGGCCGGACAGGTGCCGGGCAAGGGCGGTATAGCCCTTGGCGTCGGGCAGCATGTACTGATCGAGCTCGCCGATTGCGCCGATCACGGATTTTTCGAGTTCGTCGCGGGAGAGTTCGAGATTGGCCAGATGGTCGGCTGCCGCGTCATAGGCGGTCAGGGTTCTGTCCAGATTCGGATCGCGATAGGAGATGAAGGACAGGGTGCCGCCCAGCCGGTCCACGATGCAGAAGGAACCGTAGGCCCCGCCCTGCACGCGCACGCGTTCCCAGAGGTAGCCGGTGCGCAGGAGCTTGTTCACGGCCTGTGCCGTGCCGGTGAAGGCGAAGCCGAGTTCGGCCACGTTGCAGCTTTTGCCCACGTAATTGACCTGTGCCGGGATGGTCATGCCTTCCACGGCGGGCAGGTCCATGGGCGCGCGTTCCTGTGCGGGCGCATCCTTTTCCGGCAGGCAGTCCGCAATGGCGGCCAGTTCCGGTTCAAGGGCGCGGAATCCGTCCGCATCCATGGTCGCGTTGAGCAGCAGGCCGTTCTTGCGCAGAAGCAGGGACCGGAATTCCTCCAGTTCCTTGGCCACGCGGCGGAAATCGTTTTCCACGCGATCTCGCAGGGTACGCAGGAAGAACAGGTTGCTCACGCCGGAGATCATTTCCTCCATGGCATGGGCGCGATGCGAGCGGGCGCGCAAACGGGTGGCCACGACCTGATGCCCGGACGGCACGATGCGCTGTTCGACGCGCGCCACGGCCTCGGACACGATCTGGCGGAAGCGGTTGCGGTCGGTCAGCTTGGCCGAGGTCAGGACCTCGCGCAGGATTTCCGCCATTTCGGCGGCGTGTTCGTGCGTGGCCTTGGCCCGGAGAATGAGCCGGGAGCCTGCAATGTCGGAATCCAGAATCGGGGTGTTGTGAATCTGGCCCCAGATGCCGCCGGTGATGCGCGCCACCCATTGGGAGAATTCCACGTAGCCGCGCTGTTCCGTGCCCATTTCCAGCAGGGCGCGGCTGAAGACCGAGGCGTATGGCAGCAGCCGATCCGGAATGCCGGACATGTCGAACGCGAGGTCGAGATAGGCAATGCCGTTGGTGTGCAGTTCGTGGAACAGCACGGGCGCGCCGGAAGCGGTGCGTTCCTCGGTGGGGATGAGCTGATTCTCGCGCGGCAGATCGGCCACGGCCAGCCGGGGAATGGTCGCCAGTGCCTCGGGCGCATCGGGTTCGGCCTGAAGCCGCATGAGCTCGGCGGCCTCGTCCATGACGCGCTGCACATCCTGTTCGGACATGGCCTTGCGCGCCGCATCCAGACGGGCGCGTTCCTCGGCAGCCAGCGTCCTGGCCAGCTTGTGGTCCGGGTCGAGCTGCACCGTGGTGCGATGCGGGTTGTGCAGGAACAGACGGGCCAGCAGTTCCTCGAAGATTCTTTCGCCCTGTTCCAGCCATGCCTTGATGTTGCGCAGCGGCTCCTCGAAGGGCAGCAGCACGAAGGGATCACCCTCGGTTCCGTCCTCGCTGTCGTACAGCCAGGTGGACAGGGCCTGAAACATCAGGGACAGGCCGCGCGGATAGGAACCGGAGTTGTTTTCGCGCAGATCGAATTCCACGGAATTGACCGCAGCTTCCACGTCCATGGGATCAATGCCGTTTTCCACCAATTCCTTGATGGTGTGGAAGATCAGGGATTCCACCTTGATGGCGTTGGACGGGTGAATGCCCTTGAGCCCCACGGAAAAGAACATCTGGCGGATGTCCCCTTCCAGACCGACCCCGGCCAGATCTTCGCCCAGCCCGGAATCCATGAGCGCCTTGCGCAGGGGCGAGGACGGCAGTCCGATCAGGATGTGATCCAGAATGTGCAGGGCCAGATTCAGGTTTGCGTCCGCAGTCTCGGCCAGCATCCAGTTCACGGTGAACATGCCCTTGGAAAGGCGTTCGGACGCGGGATACGGTTTTTTCACGGCCACGGCGTCGGCAAAACGGGGCTGAAGCGGCACGCGGGTTCCGGTCACATCAATGCGTTCGTACCGGGAAAATTCGCGGTCCAGAATCTCCAGCCGCTTGTCCGGATCATCGTCCCCGTAGAAAAAGGCGTAGGCATTGGACGGATGATAATGGGTGCGGTGGAAGTCCATGAACTTCTCGAAGGTCAGGTCCGGGATCACGGCCGGATCGCCGCCCGAATCAAGGCCGTAGGTCGTGTCCGGGAACAGGGAGTGCTGGGAGTATTCGTAGAGCAGGGAATCGGGCGAGGAATACGCGCCCTTCATCTCGTTGAACACCACGCCCTTGTAGGACAGGGGCTTGTCCGCGCCCTCGGTCTCGTAATGCCAGCCCTCCTGACGCAGGGTGTTTTCCGTGAGTCGGGGATGAAACACCGCGTCCAGATACACATCCACCAGATTGTAGAAATCCGCGACATTGGCGCTGGCCACGGGATAGCAGGTCTTGTCCGGAAAGGTCAGGGCGTTCAGAAAGGTCTGGAGCGACCCCTTGAGCAGCTCCACGAACGGCTCCCGAACCGGGTATTTCTCCGAGCCGCACAGTACCGAATGCTCCAGAATGTGCGCCACGCCCGTGGAATCCTCGGGCGGGGTGCGGAAGCTGATGCCGAACACCTTGTTTTCGTCATCGTTGACCACGGAGAGCACCCGAGCTCCGGTTTTGGCGTGGCGGTACAGCACGGCCGTGGAGGCCAGCTCCGGTATTTCCATTTCGCGGACTTTCTCGAAACCGTATTTCATATGCTTCATCTCTCCAGCTTGTTTTTTCATGGCCATGGGTGCGGGCGCGGCGCAGGCCGTCCCGGCTTCCACTCCATACACTATCAGGCCCGAGCCTTCAAAGCGCGATGAAATGCAAAAAAAACTTGACGACTGCTTTCCCTGTGCTTAGAAATACTGAAAATGGCAATCATTCCTAGATAGGAAATCGAAACACGTTTCATAAGGAGAACGAACATGAGCTGCGGACATGATCACGAACACGAGGAAATGCTGGAATTCGCCAAGGTCGGGCAGAAGGTGCCCGAGTTCACGCTGGAAGCCTTTGATCCCGCCGAGGGCGCGTTTGCCGAGGTTGATCTGGGCGAGCTGCGCGAACAGGGCAAATGGGTGATCCTGTTCTTCTATCCTGCGGATTTCACCTTTGTGTGCCCCACGGAACTGGCGGATCTGGCCTCCCGGCATGCCGATCTGGTCAAGCTGGGAGCGGAAGTGGTTTCCGTGTCCACGGATACCAAGTTCACGCACATGGCCTGGAAGGCTGACGAGCGCATGCTCGGGGATGTGAAGTTCAGGATGGCCGCGGACCCGACCGGCGCAGTGTCCCGCTTTTTCGACGTGTGGGACTACGAAACCGGGCTGGCCCTGCGCGGCACGTTCATCATCAACCCCGAAGGCGTGCTCGTGTCCTCGGAGGTCAATTTCTACAACGTGGGCCGCAATGCGGACGAACTGTTCCGCAAGATGGAGGCCAACACCTACCTGATCGACCACCCGGCCGAGGCCTGCCCGGCCAAATGGACCCCGGGCGAAAAGACCCTCACCCCAGGCGAAAAACTGGTCGGCAAGGTCTATGAGGCCCTGAACGACGAATAGACATATCTCGCAACACAAGCCGTCACACTCCAGCTTCCTGTTGCAACGCCACACCGCCGCCCCGACCTCACCCGGTCGGGGCGGCAATGTCTTGATGGGCCTTCGGCGACCCGAGAAACTTTCGTGAAAGTTTCTCGGGGCTCTTCAAAGCTTTTTGGTTCTACGCCGCCTGCGAGGGATAAGGGAACTTGTCCGGTTCGTATGGCGGCGTAGGGAGCTGCGGAAAAGCGGACGATTGCGCTATCGAAAAAAAAGGACTCAGGGGAAATGGGTAAAGAAAGAAAAGCAAGTTTCTCTTTTGAAGCCAGCCACCCCGTCTTGAGAATTGAAAAAGGCCGGATGCATGTCCCGACAGGGCATGTATCCGGCCTTTTTCAATTCTCAAGACAGAATGGGGATCCAAGGGGCCTTGCTCCTTGGCGGGTCCGGGCAGAGCCCGGCCCCCCGGGAGGGTCGCCGAAGGCCTCTTCTAGTCTCCGAGGCCGAGGGCGCGCAGAAAGCCGGGATCTTCGGTCCAGCCGGAGCGGACCTTGACCCAGAGTTCGAGGTGCACGCGCGTGCCGAGCAGTTCGGCGATTTCCTTTCTGGCCTGGGTGCCGACGGACTTGAGGGTTTCGCCCTGCTTGCCGATGATCATGCCCTTGTGATTCTTCTGGGACGTGTAGATCACGGCATTGATGATGGTGCGATCCTCTTCGGGCTGCTCTTCCCATGCTTCGATTTCCACGGCCGTGGAATACGGAAGCTCCTGACGCAGATGATAGAAAAGCTTTTCGCGGATGATCTCCGAGGCCATGAAACGGAGCGGCACCGTGGAAATCTGGTCTTCCGGGTACATGGGCGGCCCGTCGGGCACATGTTCCATGATCTTGGACAGAAGCGCGTCGGTCCCTTTGCCCTTGAGCGCGGAGATGGGGAAGATTTCGGCTCCGGGCCAGAGTTCTGCCGCGCGTTCCAGCACGGGCAGGAGCTGGGCCTTTTCCTTGAGTCGATCCGCCTTGTTGATGGCCACGATCACGGGCCGTCCGGCCTGATCCACGGGTTTGACCAGCGGTGCGATCTCCTTTTCCAGCAGATGGGGCTTGGACGCGTAGAGTGCGCCGTCCAGCATGACCACGACCATGTCTGCGGTGGCCATGGCGTTCCATGCCGATTCCAGCAGGAACCGGTTCATGCGGCCGCGAAGCCGGTGAATGCCCGGGGTGTCCAGAAACACGACCTGAGCGTCATCCGTGGTCAGGATGCCGCTGATGCGGTTGCGCGTGGTCTGGGGCCGGGGCGAGACAATGGCAATCTTCTGGCCCAGATACTGGTTCATGAGAGTGGACTTGCCCGCATTGGGCGGCCCGATCAGGGCCACCATGCCGAATTTATGCATAGTTTTCTGCCTCCGCAATGCTTCGGTCCACACTCGGTTCGTGTCCGGTTCATTGCCATGGATGATGTTTCGATTGACGTCCCGGTCCGGGACACCCCCGCCTTACAGGTCTTGGGCCGGGAACTCAACGATAATCTGTCGAATAAAATTTTTCACCTTTTTCCGGCTTGCCCCGAATCCTGCCAGACAAATCCGACTTTGCGCTTTGGCAACCCACTGCGCCGCCATGCAAACTCCCTCACGCCTTTCAGGCGGATAGCGGCAAAACGAACAGGAGAGCCCGGAGCTTTCCATGAAAAATGGTCTGGTCACCAAAGCCCCCATTCTCCGAAAGGCCTGAATCCGGGCCGCCCATCGGAGGTGTGGAAAGGTGGTTCGGGCGCAAGGCGCAAGCCCGAGGCAGGGCCGACGCGTCCCCTGATACGCGAGGCGTTGCCGCAGGCACAGCAACGCAGCAATCGGGCCGTCTCCGCCCCGCTGGTCAGCCGTCGATGAAGTTGGTGACGACCTTGACGGCCTTTTCCATGGATTCCCGCTGCCCGTCCGGATTTTCCGCGCATTCCGCGTGGCAGCGCAGCAGATAGCGCTTGAGCATGAGCTTGGCCGAGGATTGCAATGCGGACCGCACGGCCCGGACCTGAATGAGCACGTCTTCGCACTCCTTGCCTTCCTCGATCATGCGCTGAATGCCGCGCACCTGTCCCTCGATGCGCCGCATGCGCGCCAGCACGTTCTTGGTGATCGCTTCCTGTTCCGGTGTGGTGTCCTGCATTGCGGTCTCCTTTTGGCGGGCCGATCGACGAGTCGATACCATACCCGGGTACACAATGCATCATACGGGCTTGGGCCTTGGCGGGCAAGCCCGGAAGCGGAATCCGGCCGAGCGCCCACTGGAATCGGACCATGAAACCATTTTTTTATGGGTTTTCAGCAAAATAAAATGCGTAAAAGTACGGCAGGAACCAACAAAAATTCAAAAACGGACAAATAAATTTTCGCCTTTGCAAGTATGGGACTGGACTTTGCCCACAGAGTTTCCTATGTCAAACGCCTTGCCTGTGCGTGTCCTACCCGTCGCGCGCAGGTTGTTTTATCACCCGTTGGAACGGTTCCGAAAGGAATCGAGATGTATTACAAGGAGTTGGTTGATATGAGTCAACGTGAGACGTGGGGGTCCCGGACCGGGTTCATCCTGGCGGCCGTCGGTTCTGCCATCGGTCTGGGCAACATTTGGCGGTTTCCGTACATGGCGTATGAGAATGGTGGGGGAGCCTTTCTCATTCCGTACATTTTCGCCATGCTGACCGCCGGCATTCCGTTCATGATCATGGAATTCGGCCTTGGGCACCGGTATCGCGGCGCCGCGCCCAAGATTTTCGCTTCGCTCAATCGCCGCTGGGAATGGCTTGGTTGGACGCAGGTCCTGGTGGCTTTTGCCATCGCCACGTATTACGTGACGGTTGTCGGCTGGTCCATTTCCTATTTCGTGATGTCCTTTACCCAGGCATGGGGACCGGACACCAAGTCGTTCTTTTTCGGAGAATATCTTCAGCTCGGCGGCAGCCCGATCAAGCTCGGCTCGATCGTGTGGCCGATCTTCTTTGCCAACACCGCAGCCTGGGCCGTGGTGGCTCTGGCCATTTTCCGCGGCGTGCGCAAGGGCATCGAGAAGCTGAACAAGATATTCATGCCCGTGCTGTTCCTGCTGGTGCTGGTGTTCATCGCCCGCATCGCATTTCTGCCCGGTGCCACGGACGGCTTCAACTGGCTGTACAAGCCGGATTTCTCCGCCCTGACCAACTACAAGGTCTGGGCCGATGCCTACGGACAGATTTTCTACACCCTGTCCATCGGCTTCGCCATCATGCTGTCCTATTCCAGCTATCTGCCCAAGAAGTCGGACATCAACAACAACGCCTGCATGACCGTGTTCATCAACTGCGGCTTTTCCATGCTCGCGGGGCTGATGATCTTCGGCGTTCTCGGCTACATGGCTGCCCAGCAGGGCGTTGCCATCGATCAGGTCGTGAGCTCCGGCGTTGGTCTGGCCTTCATCACCCTGCCTGCGGCCATCAACCTGCTGCCCATGCCCTATGTGCTGGGCCCGCTGTTCTTCCTGTGTCTGGTGCTGGCCGGCCTGTCCTCCATGATCTCCATCGTGGAAGCGGTCGTGTCCGCCATCATCGGCAAGTTCGGCTGGAGCCGTACTGCGGCTGCCGCGCTGGTCTGCGGTCTGGGTTTCCTCGCCTCCGTCATGTACACCATGAACGGCGGCCTGTTCCTGCTGGATATCGTTGACCACTTCGTCAACAACTTCGGCATCATCGGCTGCTGCCTGATCGAAATCATTCTGGTTGGCTGGTTCTGCAACCTCGAAGTGCTGCGCAAGCACATCAATGCCACGTCGGAATTCAATGTGGGCGACATCTGGAAGGTGGCGCTGCGCATCGTGACTCCCATCGTGCTGGGGTACATCACCCTGTCCAACCTGATCGGCGACCTGAGCAACAACTACGGTGATTATTCCACGCTGGCCCTTGGCGTATGCGGATGGCTCGTGCTGTTCGGCATGGTCATTCTGGGCGTGGGGCTGCAGTTCGAAAAGGGCGTGCACACGTACGCTCTGGTCAACGACGAATTCACCAAAAGGAAGTAGTCATGAGCATTGAATCCATCCTGATGATGGCCTTCGGCCTGACCCTGACCTGGGGCGGAGCCAGCCTCTGCATCCGCAGGGCCCTGAAAGGCTCGCCTGAAGACTAGATTCGCGACAACATAACGCTGTGCAACAGATCGCCCCGGTATATCCCCATACCGGGGCGATTTTTTTTGAGCCCTCGCAAGCCGAAATCCGGTTTGGGTAAGGAATGTTTGACATGGTGTGATGAGCTCCCTCGGCCCAACCAACCTTTCACCGTTTCCCTTTGATCGAGGCATCCATTTTTGTGGCGGACGCACGGCAGAACAGCCTTGATCAAGTAGGAAACGCGCACGGCCGGGGCGGTCCCAAAAGGCGGCTTTTGATTACTTTTATCCGCCTTGGAATAAAAGTAATTCGCCCGGGAAGGGCGAAATCCCCACCAAACAAGATGGTAAAGCGCATACGGCGAATTGCTTCGCCCGGCACGGGGGACCGAGCTGGTGCACCCCCATCTCTTCAAGGCGCGTAGCCGCGCCGCCTTTGCCGTGCCATCTTGGCAGGTGAGGATTTCGCCCTTCCCGGGCGAGTTCATTTTTTTGTTGAGGCAAAAAAATAAACGAAAAAAAAGCCTCTACGCACTGTGCTCCCGCCTCCCTCGGGCAGGAACCAGTAGCGACCTCTCGCCGGGCGATTGCGACGTTTCCTGCGGAAACCGCATCGCCCCGGCTTCGGTCGCTTCAACTGGTTCCAACCCTCGTGAGCCGAAATTCGGTCTAAGTAAGGAATATTGTTCCGGGCGTGAGAGGTCGCCTCACCCCTACCAAGCTCCCTCGGCCCAACCAACCTTCCACCGTTTCCCTTTGATCAAGGCATCCGTTCCTGCGGCAAACGCACGGCAGACCAGCCTTGATCAAGTAGGAAACGCGCACGGCTGGGGCGGTCCCAAAAGGCGGCTTTTGATTACTTTTATCCGCCTTGGAATAAAAGTAATTCGCCCGGGAAGGGCGAAACCTTCCCTCAAAAAGCTGGCGCGCAGTTGACGGCGAATTGCTTCGCCCGGCACAGCCCGCCAAGTTGGTGCACCCCCATCTCTTCAAGGCGCGTAGCCGCGCCGCCTTTGCCGTGCCATCTTGGCGGGTGAGGATTTCGCCCTTCCCGGGGCGAGTTCATTTTTTTGTTGAGGCAAAAAAATAAACGAAAAAAAAGCCTCTACGCACTGTGCTCCCGCCTCTCTCGGGCAGGAACCAGTAGCGCCCTTTCGCCGGGCGATTGCGACGTTTCCTTCGGAAACCGCATCGCCCCGGCTTCGGTCGCTTCGACTGGTTCCAAGCCCTCGCGAGCCGAAATTCGATCTGGGCAAGGGACAGTGTACCAGATGTGAGAGGTCGCCTCACCCCTACCAAGCTCCCTCGGCCCAACCAACCTTTCACCGTTTCCCTTTGATCGAGGCATCCATTTTTGTGGCGGACGCACGGCAGAACAGCCTTGATCAAGTAGGAAACGCGCACGGCTGTGGCGGTCCCAAAAGGCGGCTTTTGATTACTTTTATCCGCCTTGGAATAAAAGTAATTCGCCCGGGAAGGGCGAAACCTTCCCTCAAAAAGCTGGCGCGCAGTTGACGGCGAATTGCTTCGCCCGGCACAGCCCGCCAAGCTGGTGCACCCCATATCTTCAAGGCGCGTAGCCGCGCCGTATTTGCCCTGCCATCTTGGCAGGTGAGGATTTCGCCCTTCCCGGGCGAGTTCATTTTTTTGTTGAGGCAAAAAAATAAACGAAAAAAAGCCTCTACGCACTGTGCTCCCGCCTCCCTCGGGCAGGAACCAGTAGCGACCTCTCGCCGGGCGATTGCGACGTTTCCTGCGGAAACCGCATCGCCCCGGCTTCGGTCGCTTCAACTGGTTCCAACCCTCGTGAGCCGAAATTCGGTCACGGTAAGGGACATCGCGCAAGGCGTGACAAGTTCCCCCGGCCCAACCATCTTTCCACCGTTTCCCTTTGATCAAGGCATCCGTTCCTGCGGCGGACGCACGGCAGACCACCCTTGATCAAGTAGGAAACGCGCACGGCCGAGGCGGTCCCAAAAGGCGGCTTTTGATTACTTTTATCCGCCTTGGAATAAAAGTAATTCGCCCGGGAAGGGCGAAACCTTCCCTCAAAAAGCTGGCGCGCAGTTGACGGCGAATTGCTTCGCCCGGCACAGCCCGCCAAGCTGGTGCACCCCATATCTTCAAGGCGCGTAGCCGCGCCGCCTTTGCCGTGCCATCTTGGCAGGTGAGGATTTCGCCCTTCCCGGGCGAGTTCATTTTTTTGTTGAGGCAAAAAAATAAGGGGCTGTACCAGATAACTCCGTTGGGGTATCGGTATGGCAATGCGAAAGAGCCGTTTAGATCGCAAGAAGCAGCTCCGTTTGATTGAGCATTTTGTAGCTGGGACAACAGCACGATGTGCCGCTGATCTGGTCGGTGTGAACTTCAAAACGGCTGCGTACTATTTTCACCGGCTTCGTGAAATTATAGCCGAAGAAGAGTCCAGCGAAGGAATGGCTTTCGGCGAATTTGAAGTTGATGAAAGCTATTTCGGCGGCAGACGAAAGGGCAAACGTGGTCGTGGGGCCGCAGGGAAAGTGCCGGTGTTCGGAATTCTTAAAAGAGGCGGGAAGGTATACACACAGGTGATTCCCGACGCCAAGGGCAAAACGTTGATGCCGATTATCCAAGAGAAGATTCAGCCCGACAGCGTCGTTTACTCAGATTGCTGGTACGGCTACAATGTCCTTGATGTGTCCGAGTTCAAGCACTTCAGGATCAACCATTCCAAGCTGTTCGCCGACAGCCAGAATCACATCAATGGGATTGAGAACTTTTGGAACCAGGCCAAGCGTCACATGAGAAAATTCAACGGCATTCCGACCAAGCATTTCCATCTCTTTTTGAAGGAATGCGAGTGGCGTTTTAACAACAGCAATCCGCGAAGCCAACTTAAACAGTTGAGACAGTGGGTTAAGAAGCATATGGGCTAGTTATCTGGTACAGCCCCAAAAATAAACGAAAAAAAGCCTCTACGCACTGTGCTCCCGCCTCCCTCGGGCAGGAACCAGTAGCGGCCTCCCGCCGGGCGATTGCGACGTTTCCTGCGGAAACCGCATCGCCCCGGCTTCGGTCGCTTCAACTGGTTCCAAGCCCTCGCGAGCCGAAATCCGGTCTAAGTAGGGAATACTGTTCCGGGCGTGAGAGATCGCCTCACCCCTACCAAGCTCCCCCGGCCCAACCAACCTTTCACCGTTTCCCTTTGATTAAGGCATCCGTTCCTGCGGCGGACGCACGGCAGAACAGCCTTGATCAAGTAGGAAACGCGCACGGCTGTGGCGGTCCCAAAAGGCGGCTTTTGATTACTTTTATCCGCCTTGGAATAAAAGTAATTCGCCCGGGAAGGGCGAAATCTTCCCTCAAAAAGCTGGCGCGCAGTTGACGGCGAATTGCTTCGCCCGGCACAGCCCGCCAAGCTGGTGCACCCCTATCTCTTCAGGGCGCGTAGCCGCGCCGTATTCGCCGTGCCATCCTGCAAGGGAAGGGCGAAACCTTCCCTGAACAAGCTGGTGCGCAGTTGACGGCGAATTGTTTCGCCCGGCACAGCCCGCCAAGCTGGCACAGCCCCAGACAAAAAAACGGCCCTTCCATGCGGAAGGGCCGTTTTTTGTCTTCAATGATCGCCGCCGAACGACTACTTGTATTTCTTCATGTCGTTGGCGCGGATTTCCGCACGCTTGATCTTGCCGGAGATGGTCTTGGGCAGCTCGTCCACATACTCCACGATGCGAGGGTACTTGTAGGGCGCGGTCACGCTGCGGACCTGCGCCTGAATGGATTTGGTCAGTTCCTCGGACGGCTCGTAGCCCGGGGCAAGGACAATGGTGGCCTTGACCGCCATGCCGCGCACCGGGTCGGGCACGCCGGTCACGGCGGCCTCCACCACGGCCTCGTGGGTGATGATCGCGGATTCGACCTCGAAGGGGCCGATGCGGTAGCCCGAGCTCTTGATCACGTCGTCGGTGCGGCCCATGAACCAGAGGTAGCCGTCCTCGTCGGCCCATGCCTTGTCGCCGGTGTGATACCAGCCGTCGAACTTGACGGACGCGGTCTTTTCCGGCTCGTCCATGTAGCCGTCGAACAGGCCCAGCACGGGCTTGTCGATGCGGATGCAGATTTCGCCTTCCTCGCCGAGAGGCACCTTGTTGCCTTCCCGATCCAGCAGGGCGATGTCCCAGCCGGGCACGGGCTTGCCAATGGACCCGGGCTTGGGCTTCATGAACTTGAAGGTCGCCACCTGCAACGTGGTTTCGGTCTGGCCGTAGCCCTCGTAGATGGACAGGCCCAGCGCCTCCTTCCATGCATCGAACACGGAATGGTTGAGCAGCTCGCCGGCCGTGGTGCAGTGGCGCAGGGAGGACAGGTCGTATTTGGACAGATCCTCGCGCACAAGGAACCGGTAGATGGTCGGCGGAGCGCAGAACGTGGTCAGCCTGTTGTCGGCCATGACCTGAAGCAGCTGTTCCGGGTGGAACTTGCCCCGGAAATCCCAGACGAAAATCACGGCTCCGGCCATCCACTGGCCGTAGAACTTGCCCCAGACCGACTTGCCCCAGCCCGTGTCCGACACGGTCAGGTGGATGTCGCCGGGCTTCAGATCGTGCCACATCACGCCCGTGGTGTAGTGGGAGAACGCGTAGCCGTAGTCGTGCAGCACCATCTTGGCCAGCCCCGTGGTGCCCGAGGAAAAGAAGATGACCATGGGGTCGTCGCCGCCGGGCGCGTCGTCCGGGCGCGGATATTCGGGATCGCCGCCCTGAAGCAGGGTCTCGTAGTCCTCCCAGCCCTCGTGCGGCTCGGAATCGCCCATCTGCACGCACAGGCGCAGATTGGGGCAGTCCGCGCGCACCTTGTCCACGCGTTCGGCCACGGAGTCCTCGCAGATGAACAGGCTGACGTTGGCGTAGTTCACGCGCTGGCGGATGTCCTTGGACGTGAGCAGGGACGGGGACGGAATGGGGATCGCGCCGATGCGGTGCAGGGCGAGCATCACGGTCCAGTACTCCACCCTGCGGAACAGGATGAACATGACCCGGTCGCCCTTTTTCACGCCTTTGGCCTTGAGCGCATTGGCCAGCTTGCGCGAGGTCTGCTGAAAAAATCCGAAATCGAATTCCCGGCGGTTGCCCTTGTCGTCCACGTGGATCAGGGCCAGCTCGGCCGGGTCCTTGTGGTCCAGAACGTCAAAGGCGAAATTGAAGTTTTCCGGGCAGTCCAGAACGTACTGCTCGCGAAATTCCTTGTAGTCGTTGAAATGTTTCTTGATTTGCATGTTGCTGTATCTCCGTGATTCTTCAGGGTTAACCTTGATCTCTTCGCCAAACAGGGGGTTTGGAACGGGCGGACCTTTGTTTCAGGTCAGCCCTAAAGAATCACGTCGAGAAACACGGCTTCGTTGCCGCCCATGCCACGCAGGGCGTGGGGCGTCTCCGAGTTGAAGTAGATGGAATCGCCGGGCTCCAGCTCAAGATATTCTTCGCCCATGCGCATTTCGAGACGGCCTTCGAGGATGTAGATGAACTCCTGTCCCCGGTGGCTGGTGTCGGTCATGGTGTCGCGTTCCTTGGCCGGAACGCGGATCAGGAACGGCTCCATTTCCCGGCCCACGAACTTGTAGCCCAGACTCTTGTAGTCGTAGTCCTTGCGTCGGTCCACGGAGAACCCTTCGCCCTTGCGCACCAGCGCATAGGATTTGAGATGGGGTTCCTTGCCCGAGATGAGCGTGGTCAGGTCCACGCGGCAGAGCCGGGACACGTCCAGAAGATACCCCACGGGTATTTCCTCGGTGCCGGACTCGAACCGGGTGACCTCTTCCGGGGTGCGCCCGAGCAGATCGGCCATTTCCTCGACCGTCCACCCGATGTCATCCCGAATCCCCGCCAGCCTCGGAGCAATGTCCTTGTACTGCTCCATTGCCTGCTCCTTGCGGGCTTTCGCCCGATTGGGAAGTTGTGAAAGGATTCGAAGCCGCAGCTCCGCTTCAACCTCTGGTAATCGCGATCCGTACGGGATGCAAATCCCGCGAGTACGGTTTTTTTCGGACCTGAATCCGAAAAAGCCGGGGAAACGGACCCAATTCGCCCGTTCCCCCGGCTTGTTCGCGAATATTCGTGGTGAAAACTACGCGTCCGGGAAGAGTTCGCCACCCAGTTCGCGCAATTTGTATTTCTGGATTTTTCCGCTTGCCGTCATGGGGAATTCCTCCACGAAGGCAACGTACTTGGGAATCTTGTAGCGCGCGATCCTGCCGCGGCAGTAGTCCTTGATGTCCTCGGGATGCAGGTCCGCGTCCTCCTTGAGGATGATGAACGCGCCCACTTCCTCGCCGAGCCTGCCGGACGGCACGCCCGCCACCTGGATGTCGCTCACGCCTTCCATGGTGTACAGGAATTCCTCGATCTCCCGGGGATAGATGTTCTCGCCGCCGCGGATGATCATGTCCTTGAGCCGGCCCGTGATCGAGAGATAGCCGTCATCGTCCATCACGCCCAGATCGCCGGAATGGAGCCAGCCGTCCCGGTCGATGGCTTCTGCCGTGGCCTTGGGGTTGTTGTAGTACCCCTTCATCACGTTGTAGCCCCGGCAGCAGACCTCGCCCTGCACGCCGTGCGGGCATTCCTCGCCGGTTTCCGGGTCTGCCACGCGCACTTCCACGGCAGGCATGGCCGCGCCCACGGATTCGGTCATGTGCTTCAGGGAATCGCCGATCACGGTCTGGGTCATGACCGGGCTGGACTCGGTCAGGCCGTAGCAGATGGTGATTTCGCGCATGTTCATGCGGTCCATGACCTTCTTCATGACTTCCACGGGACAGGGCGATCCGGCCATGATGCCGGTGCGCAGGGATGAGAAATCGAACTTTTCGAAGACCTTGTGTTGCAGGACCGCGATGAACATGGTGGGCACGCCGTACACCGCCGTGCACTTTTCCTGCTCGATGGAGATCATGACCTGCAGCGGGTCGAAATCCTCCAGCACCACCATGGTCACCCCGTGGTTCACGCAGGCCAGCACGCCGAGCACGCAGCCGAAGCAGTGGAACAGGGGCACGGTCAGGCAGAGCCGGTCCGTGGGACCGAAGTTCTGGTTCTTTCCGATCCAGTAGCCGTTGTTGCCGATGCCCCGATGCGTGAGCTGCACGCCCTTGGGAAAGCCCGTGGTCCGCGGACGTGTACTGCATGTTCACCACGTCGTTCGGGTCCAGCTCGTCCTGCCGCGCCTGATATTCCTCGTCCGTGACCATGGCGGAAAGCGCCATGAGTTCGGGCACGGAATACATGCCCCGGTGCTTGTCCGGGCCGAGATAGAACACGCGCTTGAGGTGCGGAAACCTTTCCGTGTGCAGATGTCCGCGTTCCTGCTGACGCAGTTCCGGAATCAGCTCGTAGGTGGTGCTCAGGTAGTCGTGATCCCGGTACCTGCCGATGATGAACAGGTTTTCGGCCTCGGAATTCCGGAGCAGAAATTCCAGCTCGTGAGTCCGGTAATGGGTGTTCACGGTGAGCAGGATGGCGCCGATCTTGGCCGTGGCGAACTGGAGCGTGATCCAGTAGGGCACGTTGTTGGCCCAGACAGCCACCTTTTCGCCCTTTTTCACGCCCAGCGCCATGAGCCCCTTGGCCATGTCGTCCACCTGATTGGCGAACTCGCGATAGGTCAGGCGGTAGTCGCGGTCCACAAAGACCACGGCCTCGTTGTCACCGTGCTTTTCCACGGTCTCGTCCAGCAGCTGGCCGAGAGTGATGTCGCGTACTTCGGGTCGAGTCATGCCGTCCCCCCTATTCCGGAAAATACAGGACAGCGTAGATTTCGGCCTTTTCATCGCCCACGCAGCGCACGTTGTGCGGCACCACGGAGTTGTAGTAGACCGAATCGCCCGCTTCGAGCACGGACTCTTCCTTGCCGTAGATCACGGCCACCCTGCCGGACTGGACCAGAATGAACTCCTCGCCCTCATGGGAGCTCAGCGTGGTGTCGTCTCGGGTCTCAGGCAGTACTTCAATGAAAAACGGTTCCATGTGGCGGTCGGTCTTGCCGCGCCCCAGAGAGTGATATTTGAAGCCGGCCGTTCCGCCGGCATGCATGGTCATTTCTTGATCTCGTTCATCCAGCCGCACGATCAGGGGATCGCGGCTCACTTGATCGTCCAGAAAAGTGCCCAGACGCACACCCAGTGCGCGGGCTATCTTGAGCAGCGGCCCAAGGGACGGATAGTTTTCGTTTTCCTCGACCGCTGTGAGAAATTCTTCCTTCAGTCCGGTTCTGCCAGAGAGATCCCTGATGCTCAGTTCCTGTTTTTCACGGTAATTCCGGATGCGTTTACCGATCTTCCTCTCCATGTCCTCAGTCTCCTTTCCGACCCGCGCAAAGGCGGTTTCGAGTAAGTAATTCGGAAATTGTATGTAAACGGCGGCGAGCAGCAGGACGGGCCGGCAAAAAGGCGGCAACGCCCGAACGGCCAGCGTCGGCAGTCTGCGCAAGGCTCGTTCCGCCGGGAATCGACCCAGTTACCGCAAAGCCGGACAAAAGTCGATGATATGCATGGCCCGGGATTTCCACGGGACGCGGTTGCGTTCCGTACTGGCGCAGTGTAATTTTGAACCGGCCCGGAACATGAAAATCAACGCGAGGACAGCGGTGTCTGATACAGAGAAGAACAAGGTTGCCCCGGACGAGGCCATACCGGCCGCGGAAATCCCCGCGGACGTGAAGCGGGACAGGATTTCCGGCGTGTTTTCCACCCAGTCCGTGGACAAGATCGGGACCGGAACCACGGTCCGCAAGACCATCCTCAAGACCTACTGGTTTGCCGAGGAAGGTCCGACCGACCCGGAAAAGGGCCGCACGATTCTGGTCCAGCCCCTGAACAAGAACAACATCCCGTCCGGTCCCAAGGACGAGGTGCCGCTCGGCGATTTTCTGGAAAAGTTCAGCCCGGAGCTGGAGTTCTACCAGAAGGAGGTCTTTCCCAAGCTCAAGGAGCTGGATGCGACCCTGAAACGCGCCGAGGAACAGCGCGAGCAGGGCGCGCTGTACAGCGCCCAGTTCGAATACGAGTCCGCCCTGAACGTGGACGAGGAAAACGTGCGCGCCAACTTCGGGCTCGGCCTGACCTACATGGAGCGGGGCGACACCACCAAGGCCAACGACATCTTCCAGCGCGTGGTCTCTCTGGACGCGGCATTTGCCCCGGACCACAAGCATCTGTTCAACGAATTCGGCATAAACCTGCGCAAGTCCAGACTCCTTGATCAGGCCGTGGACTACTATGCCCGCGCACTGGAGCTGGTGGAAAACGACGAGAACCTGCACTACAACGTGGCCCGGGCCTATTATGAAAAGGGTGAAATGGCCCTGTGCCGCGAACATCTGGCCAAGGCTCTGGAAATGAATCCGAATTTCGAGGAGGCCCAGCAGTTTCTGGCCTATCTCGACAAGCAGGCCGAGGAGCAATGATCCTTTCCCTGTCCAGCGTGACCTTTGCGTATCCGGGCGGCCCGGAGGTGTTGCGGAAGGCCGAGCTGGACATCCCGGAAGGCGCGTACGCACTGGTGCGCGGTCCGTCCGGGGCCGGAAAGTCCACCCTGCTGCGGCTGTTCTGCCGTCTGGAGGAACCGCTCTCCGGCATTGTGCGCTTCCACGGCACGGACGTGCGGGACATGGCCCCTGCCGATCTGCGGCGCAGGGTCGCCTATGTGCAGCAGACTCCGACTCTGGTGGACGGCTCGGTGCGCGACAATCTGCTGCTCCCCTTCTCCTTTCGGGCCAATGCCGGGCTTGTACCGCCCACCGATGCGGAACTGGCCGAGCAACTGGCCGGATTCCTTCTGGACATGCCGCCGGACCGCAACGCACGGGAGCTGTCCGTGGGACAGGCCCAGCGCGTGTGCCTGATCCGCAGCCTGCTCCTGCATCCCGAAATCCTGCTCATGGACGAACCCACGTCCGCTCTGGACGCGCGCAGTGCCGACGTGGTGCTGGACATGGCGCAACAGCTTCATGAACGCGGCAAGACCATTGTCATGATCTCCCATTCCGAGGCAGCCCCGCCCGGAACCTCCATGGTGCTGCATCTGGAAAACGGCAGGGTGACCGCATGACCGGAATCATCGAGATCGGGCCGCTGCAACTGGGATTGTGTCTGGTTTTCGTGCTGGTGGCGGCTGGCGCTTCCATTGCCCACGGGCTGGGGCTGGGCAGGGATCTGCTGATCGGCACGGTGCGCTGCTATGCCCAGCTGTTCATCATGGGATACGTGCTGAAATTCGTGTTCGCCCTGCGCATGAGCAGCCTGACTCTGGGCGTGTTTCTGGTCATGGTGGCGGCAGCCGCGCAGATCATTCGGGGCAGGGTCACGGAAAAACGCGTGCCGTTCGCCCTGCCCGTGTTCGTATCCATGTTCCTGACCTATTCCCTTGTCTCCTATCTCGTGGTGGGCGTGATCGTGGGCGCGAAACCGTGGTGGAACCCGCAGTACTTCATTCCGCTGGCAGGCATGATCGTGGGCAATTCCATGACCGCCATTGCCATTTCACTGGAACGGCTTCTGTCCGACCTCAAGGCCCGACGCGGCGAAGTGGAAATGCGCCTCGTGCTGGGCGCGGACGTGCGCGAGGCAAGCCGGGACATCCTGCGTTCCGCAATCAGGGCGGGCATGATTCCGTCCGTGAATTCCCTGATGGGCGTGGGGCTGGTGTTCCTGCCCGGCATGATGACCGGTCAGATTCTCTCGGGCACGGACCCGCTCATTGCCATCCGCTACCAGATCGTGGTCATGCTCATGCTCGTGGCCTCCACCTGTCTCGGCGTGCTCATCACCACAGCTCTGGTCCGGAAACGCTGCTTCACCCCGGGGCAGGCCCCGGTCATCCGCTAGAAAACGATCAGAAATCCCATTTCTTGCGCCGCAACCATGCGTACGACCGAATGCCGTGCACCATTTCGGCCAGTCTGGTCGTGGACGTGTTCACGAACAGTCCGAGAGAGCCCGGTCCCATGCGCTTCATGGTCTTGAACAGCAGCCAGCGCAGACGCCCGGCATATTCCAGCTCGGGCAGCAGCGAATGGTGGAAGCGGCGCACATAGGCGGCCCCGGCCCCGGAATCCGCAGCCCGGGCAATGGCCCTGCCTGCATACCAGCCCGAACACATGGCAAAGAAGATGCCCTCGCCCAGCATGGGTTCCACCAGCCCGGCCGCGTCTCCGGCCAGCAGCACCTTTGCCCGCGCAGGCTGATACAGGAAATTGCCGTAGGGCAGAGGATGTCCATGCAGGGCCAGGTCCTGCACCCCCTCTATCTTGAGAAAATCAAGATATTTTCTGAACAGCCCGGCAAAATTGCATTTCTTCCAATTCAGCCCGCAAATGCCCACAACCACTCTGTCCCTGTTGGGAAAGACCCAGCCGTACCCGGCATCAAGAAATCCAACATGCAATTCAGGATGAGCCACGGGTCTGGGAAACGCCTGCAGGGGCAGGGAAATCTCGATGGCGGCGGCCATGAACCTGTGCCAATGGTTCCTTTGCTTGCGTGGCAGTTGCAGACTTTTGCGCACCACGCTGTTCACCCCGTCCGCTCCCACGATGTGGCCGGCCTGAAACGTACGGCCCTGCGCGGTTCGGACAACCCCGCTGTGCGCATCGCATTCCACGACCCGCTCCCCGGGCAGGACCTTGGCCCCGGCATGAATCGCGCATTGGAGCAGCGTGTGGTCGAAATCGCGGCGGTTCACGAAATGAAAGGGAAACGGCAGTGGCCCGGCACTGAGCACCTTGTGCCCGGCATGAATGGAGTAGCGTTCCGAAACATGGTTGATCACGTTTCTGCGGATGAGCTGTTCGGCGGTCAGGCCGAACGTGGCTTCGAGCAACTGCATGGATTTCCATGTCAGCAGCCCGCCGCAGAGCTTGGGGCGGGGCAGTTGCGCACGGTCCAGCATCACCACGGATCGTCCGGCTCTGGCCAGCGCGGTTGCCGCGGCGCAACCGGCCGGACCGCAACCGGCAACAAGTACGTCACATCGGGTGGTCATGGGCATTTCCTGTACACTGCCGACGCGGCACAGGCAAGAATGTCACGATGCAAGCACCGGGAAAAATGCGGAATCGCCCTTGAGAAAGGGAGGGGAAACAGGTGCGCCGATGCCCGATCCCGTCCTGCCGGGCATCGGCGCACATTCGGGACAATCGGCTATTCGAACGCCTTCCTGGCAGCGTCCTTGGCATCGTCCACGGTCTGATCGATCTTCTTGCCCGCCTTTTCGGCAGGGCCTTCCTCGCTGCACCCGAACGCAGGCAGCATGAATGCGAGAATGCAGGCCACGACAACGATTTTCTTCCACAGCTTCATAGGGTCACTCCTTCCCTTTGATAGGTTCTTGCCAGTTTTGTATACGCCCGAAACCGCAGATCGGTCACTCGGGATTTTCAAGACGGCAGCACTGGCTGTAATAGGCCGCGCCGTCGCCCATGTCCGTAAGACGCGGCTCGATCACGGCATTGGGGTTGTGGCCGAACATCAACCAGCCGCCCCGGCGCATGATCACGACGCGGGGATGCAGCCCTTCCACGGTTTCCAGCGCCACCTGCATCGATCCCATGGGCGTGACCAGATACGTATCCCGCGCCGGGTCCATGGCGGCCCACGCCGGATTGCTTCTGGCAACCCACACCTTGGGAATGCCGCGCTGGTCCTTCTCCGCCATCTGGGAATGCTGGGCCGAACCGCGTACCAGCGAAAGCAGTTGCAGAGGATATTCCGGATCGCGCTCCGGTTCCGGATCGAGTTTTTCGGGAAAACGGTACAATCCGTCCGCATGACCGAATTGCAGATCCGGAAACGCGATTTCTCCATGCGGTCCCCGGACAAATCCGTTCCGCCTCAGTTCATCCAGTGAAAGCCCGGAATCGGCCAGCGCCGTGCGCAGGCAATCGTCCGGTGCGGGAAAGGATATGGCCGGAGACAGTCGCGCCCCCAGATCGGTCAGCATGTCGAAATCCGTGCGGCATGCTCCGCGAGGTTCCACTGCCTTGGCCGACAGATTCACGAAGTCGTGCAGGCACGAGCCGAGCACGTCCTCCCGCTCCGGGGCAAAAGCCGGGGGCAGAATCACGTCCGCACACAGGGCCGTGTCGGTCATGAAGCCATCCACGACCACCACGAACGGATCGGCAAAGGCCATGGCCGCGCCGACCGCGTCCGGAATCTGGTTGACCACGTTGTGGGCATCCACCCAGATGAAGGATACGGGCGGATCGGCCCGGTTCAATTCCCGAACCAGATCAGGCAGCAGAAAACTTCGACGCTCCGGTACATCCTCGGGCCGTACCTCCCGGCCATCGCGCAGAGCGTTCCAGCGTCCGAAATTGCGCGTGGAGGAAATGTTGAAATACCCGCCTGCGCCCGGCCTGCCCACGTTGCCGGACAGCATGATCAACGCGTTGATGAACCGGAAGTTCTCCCCGCCGAACACGTGCCGCTGGGTTCCCCAGCCAAGGAGCGTGGCGACCGGAGTCTCGTCCGCATACCATTCGCACAGCATGTCCAGATCAGCATGCCGCACCTCGCAGGCCGAGAGCAGTGCGTTTTCATCGCAGGAACGGATCAGGTCCAGAAATGCATCCGGCGCATATGTGCGGCGCAGCACGCTCTTGCGGATGCGACCCATTTCCAGCAGCCTGCGAATCACGGCCGCAGCCAGAAAACGGTCCGTGCCCGGACGGATCATGACGATCTCGTCGGACAGGTCGCGGTTGCCGTCTCCGCCCGGGGAAATGGAAAGCACAGGTGTCCCGGCCTTGCGCGCCCTGCCCACCAGTTCCTGCATATGCACGGAGCTTCGGCTCAGGTCCCTGCCCCAATTCACGATGCGTCCAGCTTCGAGAATCTGGTTCGGGTCGTTCATGTCCAGCGCGCCGAAATCGCGCAGGCACGCCTCGATTCCGGTGTCGTCGCACAGGGCTCCGTGATGCGTGGACGCCCCCAGCGCCTCGAAAAAACGGGTGGACGCCTTTGCCAGAACACCCCGGGAGCCATATCCGTGAATATGCAGCATGGCCTCGGGCGTTGCCTGCAAAGCCTGAATCCTCCCGGCGACCAGATTCAGGGCCTCATTCCAATCAGCGCTTCGTAACCTGCCGTTTTCCTTGATTAACGGTTCAACAATACGCTCGTCGGAGTCCAGTCTTTCAAGGGTGCGTTTCCCCTTGGCACAACAGAATCCCCGGGTGAACGGATGGTCCGGGTTGCCGCGAACCGCACGCTTTTTCGAATCAATGATCAGCGAACAGCAGTCCGGGCAGTCCAGCGTGCATGCGGATATGGTTTTCATCACGACTCCTTGCCGGGGTGGGAATTCCCCCAAAACTTTTTGGCTGCACACCGCGGAAAAGGAGGAAAAGACCAAAGGGAACGCATGCGGCGTGCGAAGATGACGTTCTGCCATCCTCTTATTCCATGCAAAAACATGATCCGCAAGTCGTCAGTCGATCAAGACCCTCCCGGGCCAGCTTCGGAACCGGAAAGGGAGAAAATGCCTTCGGCGACCCTCCCGGGGGGCCGGGCTCTGCCCGGACCCGCCAAGGAGCAAGGCCCCTTGGATCCCCATTCTGTCTTGAGAATTGAAAAAGGCCCGATGAATGCTCTGTCGAGACATTCACCGGGCCTTTCCCAATTCTCAAGACGGGGTAGCTGGCTTCAAAAGAGAAACTTGCTTCTTTTCCTTTGCCTGTTTCCCCCGAGTTTCTTTCTTCGATATCGAAAACTTTCGCTTTTCCGCAGCTCCCTACGCCGCCAGACAAGCCGGACAAGTTCCCTCATCCCTCACAGGCGGCGTAGAACCAAAAAGTTTCGGAGAGTCCAGAGAACCCCTTTTCAAAGGGTTCTCTGGTCGCCGAAGGCATTTCTTTTCTTAAAAGGCCCACTTGGCGCGGAGCCATGCGCCGTGATCCTGATTCTGGTCGGACATTTCGCCGGCATAGCCAAGCTGGAAGGTCCAGTCGCCCTTGATCATGGAGACGAACGCTTCGAGGTTGGCGGCGGTCAGGTCGCTCTTGGAGTTGACCGTGACAGGAGTGGCTCCGGGCACGGACTGGGTGGTCGAGGTCGAACCATCGGTCAGGGTCTGACGCAGTCCTGCGTACACGGACGGGACGAGCGTGAAGCCGTCGCATTCGATGTTGCGCATCCAGCGCAGACCCGCGTTGGCCTGCAACTCGTGATCGTCGAGCGTATTGTAGGTGGTTCCGGTTCCGCCCGTGACCTTGGTGGTGTAGCGATCGCGATGAATCCAGATGTGCGTCAGGCCGAGGGTCGGCATGAAGATGTTGTCGTCGTATACGAACTGGTAACCGCCGAGGATGCGATTGACCGAGCCGAAGCTCTCGTAGTCGGCCTTTTCGCGGTCGGTCAGGTTCACGCCGGTCATGCCCTTGTAGTCGTGCAGGGTCAGATACGGGGTGATGGAACCGCTAAGCAGCCACTTGCCCCACAGCTTGCCTGCATGCACGCCGAGGGTGAACAGGTCCTGATCCTCGCTGTTCCGGGTGTAGCCGCTGCCGTTGAAGTCGATGCCTGCGCGGCCGTAGCCGCCGTGGATGCCGAGTACGGTGTTGTCGTTCTGGTATTCCCAGCCAAGGGTCAGGCCGCCGACCGTGGCTTCATAGCCCATGGGCGAACGTGTGGACTTGGACCAGGAGCCGTAGGGCATGGCGAACACGTCATGGTTGCCCTTGTCCTCGGGCAGCACGCCCCCGCCGATGTCCGTGGCCGTGGTGCGCGCATCCGCAACCATGACCGGGGATTCGTTCTCCGCGAGCATGGTCTGGGCCAGCGACTGCATCATGGCGTTCGTGGCCATGCGGTTCTGCACCACGTTCACCGCATTCATGACCGACAGTTCGGCCACTTCCGCGGACACGTTGGAGGAGGACTGCTCAGGCTTGTAGTCGAGACGCACCGTGTCGTCGGCGCGGCTGTCGCCCTTGGTGTAGGTGACCACGTAGTTCGGATTCGGGGTGGACATTGTCCCCCATTTGCCGTTGATGGCTGCGGTACCGTCCATCCCGAACACTGTGTAATCGGTTTCGTATTTCGTTCCTTCAACCTTCAGCGGCGTATTTGCCAAATCCAGGGTCGCGCCATTGTCAACAAGAATGGATGGGGTGGTCGGCGTGCCGTCAAGGGTGAGGGTGTATCCCTCAGCCAGAGTGGCCGTGCCGCTGGCAATACGCATTTCATAGCCATTGCCCGTGGTCAGCAGCTGGCCGGTGTTGGTGATTGTCACGGACTTGTTGCCAGCATCAACCCTGATGCAGGCTTCGGAACTGGTGATTGTTCCGGTGTTTTTCACATCCACATTGCCCGTTGCCAGTATTCCGATTTTGGCGGCGATTTCACCGGAGTTGGAAGCTTGGCCGCTTTCTATTTCGATTCCGGTGTCCGCTGAGATCGAGCTGTAGTTGCGGGCAGTGCCAGAGGCAACCTTGATTCCGGTTTTGGCATTGCTGATCGTTCCGTCGTTGATGACATTGCCAGATCCCACATCGATGCCTGTTTCGGAAGCCGAGATGGTGCCGGCGCTTTTGTTGGTGACAGAGTTGCTGCCAGTTGTGGCGTTGACCTTGATTCCGACCTTGGCATCGGTTATCGCGCCGGAGTTGATGGCTTCGCCTTTCACCATCTCGATTCCGGTCTGAGAAGCCGAAATGGAACCTTCATTAGTGATGTAGCCTTGGGAAGCCACCTTGATTCCGACATCGGTGGCAGTTATCTGACCGGAATTCTCGACCGTACCGCTACCCATCTCGATGCCGGTTTCGGCCTTGATGGTGCCACAAGACCCACTGTTTTTTATGTTCGAGACAGTACCGGAATCGGCCTTGATGCCGATCTTGGCGTCAGTTATCTGACCCAAATTCTCGACCTTGCCGTCTCCCATCTCGATGCCGGTCGCGAATCCCGAAATCGTACCGTTGTTGGTACTCGTTTGGTTCTCGTCACCCTTTTGGATCACAACGCCAACGCTTGTCTCGGCTGATCCGTCAGCTGTGATGTTGCAGTTTTCGCCATTGTAGAAATAGGCATCGTCGCCGGTCATGCGAACGCCCACATCCGAGGCCGTCACCGTGCCGTAATTATTGAATTCGCTGTTGTCACCGGAAAGTTCGGCTCCGGTTGTGGCAGTGATTGTGCCGTTGTTATCAACCTTGGCGTTGTCACCGGAAAGTTCGGCTCCGGTGTCTGCCGTAATAGCTGTATTCTTGCTGAGCTTCACCGTGGTGTCAGCCTGTTCGGAAACAACGCCGCAGGTGCTTCCACTGCCGTTGGTTAGTTTAAGGCTACCGTTGACGATGGTGACCTTGGAACCGGCCTTGTCGGTTCCGGTAAGGCGGACCCCGTAAAGATTTTTCTTGGTTTCCGACGGGTCGACCGTTCCCGTAACCTCTCCATCAAAGTTCACGGAACCGTTATTCACGCTACCGGAGACGATGCTGAAGGAGTCGGTGGCCCCATCAGGCGTTGCAAAATCGTCTTTTGTAAAATCGGTTTTGGTGCTCTCCCCGCCTATGGTCTGGGGGGTGCCTTCGCCAAGCACGTATGCCGATTCGGCAAGCGCGATTCCCGGAAGGGCCAGCAGGCCGCACAGGGACAGAGTTCCTACGAACGTTCGCATGGTATCGAGTTTGCGTTTCAACATTATTGCTCCTGAAAATGTTTTTGAAATCCGGATGAATTCTACATGGTAGAGATATCCCTTTTATATGTAAAGGGTTGTCAGGGCATGGATTGTTCCGGCGTCGACTTCGGGCGAAATCCGCATCATGACACGCTTTGGCGCATGTTTTTCATAATGGGCCGGATGAAATCGCATTGTCGAACCCGCGCCGCCTTCCTGCTCTGCCTTTACAGGCGAAGGGTATTTTCGTAGGAAGGCAATGCCCGCGCACCCTCTGGGGAAATCGGGAGCGCGGAGCAGCCGGGCAATGGGAGTTGCCCTGAAATCAAGGAGATTTACCATGACGAAACTCGCCATTCTTTTTCCGGGACAGGGGTCTCAGGAAAAAGGCATGGGCCGCGACGTGGCTGAAAAGCTCGACGAGGCCATGGACCTCTGGAAGCTCGCCGAACAGGAATCCGGGCTGCCGCTCCGGGAAATCTACTGGGACGGCGAGGCCGCGGACATGGCCGACACCCGCGCGCTTCAGCCCGCGCTCACCGTGGTCGATACCAGCCTGTGGCTCTGTGCCAGAGGCAAGCTGAATCCGGCCGCGGCCGCCGGGCACAGTTTGGGGGAATTCGCGGCTCTGGCCGCTGCGGGCGTGCTGTCCGTGAAGGATACGATCAGGGCCGTGGCCCTGCGCGGCAGACTCATGGCCGAGGCCGGACGCGAAGGGCAGGGCATGACCGCCGTGGTCAAGCTGGGCCGCGAAGCCGTGGAGGACATCGTGTCCACCGTGGTCAAGGCCACGGGCGGAGAACTGCGCATCGCCAACTACAATACGCCAGCCCAGTTCGTGATCAGCGGCGAGGAGGAACCGCTTCTGGCCGCCGGGGTCCTGGTCAGGGAACAGAAGGGCCGGGCCATTCCTCTGGCGGTTTCCGGCGCGTTCCACAGTCCGCTCATTCAGGAGGCGGCCGACGAGTTCGCCGCATTCCTGAACACGCTGGAATGGAACGCCCCTGCGTTTCCGGTTTTTCACAACGCCACCTCCCTGCCCGAGAGCGATCCCGAGCGGATCAGGGACATCATGCAGAAGCAGATGACTTCCTCGGTGCTCTGGATTCAGACCATGGGCAACATGTTCGATCAGGGCATGCGCGGCTTTGTCGAGATCGGTCCCAAGGGCGTGCTGAGAAAGATGCTCGCAGCCAATCTCAAGGGCCGGGAAGAGGACTGGGAGGCAAACGCACTGGCCAGTCTGGAACAGATCGACGCCCTGTAATCCGGCATGTCGCCACGAAAATGCAGCGCCGTCCCGGGAACTTCGGGACGGCGTTTTCCTGTCCGGCCGCCCGGAATCGCTACTGCGTAGCACGGCTTTTTCATGGCAGATGACGGGCATGAACCCGGGGCTTGCACAGGGCCGAACACCGTATATATTAGACAGGCGCGGACAAATTCCGTACAAGACTCCACCGAAGCGCGCGTGAAACGCAGTGTGCGTGCGCGATCAACGTGTATTTCGCCCTCAAGTCAGAGAGCTTATGAGCAAGACGGACAATATCAGAAATTTCAGCATTATTGCCCATATCGACCATGGCAAGTCCACGCTGGCCGACCGCATTCTCGAACTCACCGGCATGGTGTCGGATCGGGAGAAGAAGGACCAGTATCTGGACAAGATGGAGCTGGAGCGCGAACGGGGCATCACTATCAAGGCCCAGACCGTGCGCATTCCGTACACGGCTCCGTCCGGGGAAAAGTACGTCCTGAACCTGATCGACACCCCGGGTCACGTGGACTTCAGCTACGAGGTCTCCCGTTCCCTTGCCGCGTGCGAGGGCGCGCTTCTGGTCGTGGATGCGACACAGGGCGTGGAGGCCCAGACTCTGGCCAACGTGTACCTTGCTCTGGACAACGACCTTGAGGTCATTCCGGTCCTGAACAAGATCGATCTGCCCAGCGCGGACCCCGAGGCCATTGCCCACGAGATCGAGGAAGTCATCGGGCTGGACTGTTCGGACCCGATCTCGGTTTCCGCCAAGACCGGCATGAACGTGGACAAGGTTCTGGACGCGGTGGTCAATCAGCTGCCCGCGCCCAAGGGCGATCCGGACGCGCCGTTCAAGGCCCTGATCTTCGATTCGTGGTACGATTCGTATCAGGGCGTGGTGGTGCTGTTCCGCATTTTGGACGGCCAGCTCAGAAAGGGCGAACGCATTCGCATCTTTTCCACGGGCAAGGATTTCGAAGTCACCCGGCTCGGCGCATTCATGCCCGAGGCCGTGGACATCAAGACCATGGGACCGGGCGAGGTCGGATTCCTGTGCGCCAGCATGAAGGAACTGGGCGACGCACCCGTGGGCGACACCATCACCAAGGTGGAGAACCCCGTGGCCGAGCCCTATCCGGGCTTCAAGCCGGTCAAGCCCATGGTGTTCGCGGGCATCTATCCCGTGGAACCCGCCGAATACGAGACCCTGAAGGCGGCGCTGGAAAAGCTCCAGCTCAACGACGCGGCCTTCACCTACGAGCCGGAAGTCTCGCAGGCGCTGGGCTTCGGATTCCGTTGCGGCTTTCTGGGCCTGTTGCACATCGAGATCATTCAGGAGCGGCTGGAGCGCGAGTTTCAGGCCAAGCTCATCACCACGGCCCCGTCCGTGGTCTACAAGGTGGACACGGTCAAGGGCGAGTCGCTGGAGATCGACAACCCGAGCAAGCTGCCCGACCCGACCAGTATCGAGACGATTTTCGAGCCGTTCGTGCGGCTGGAAGTGCACGTGCCCAACGAATTCGTGGGCGCGGTCCTGGCCCTGTGCGAGGAAAAGCGCGGCATCCAGAAGAACATCGGCTACCTGACCGAAAATCGCGTGGTCATCACCTACGAGATTCCCTTTGCCGAGATCATGTACGATTTCTTCGACAAGCTGAAGTCGTCCACCAAGGGCTACGCGTCCCTTGATTACGAGATCATCGACTATCGCGCCGCGGACATGGTCCGGCTGGACATCCTGATCAACGGCGATCCCGTGGATGCGTTCTCCTGCATCGTGCACAGGGAAAACGCGGCCCGCATCGGCCGCAGTCTGGCCCTCAAGCTCAAGCGGTCCATTCCGCGCCAGCTTTTCGAGGTCGTGATTCAGGCCGCCATCGGCAACAAGATCGTGGCCAAGGAGCGCAACGCGCCCTTCCGCAAGGACGTGACTGCCAAGTGCTACGGCGGCGACATTTCGCGCAAACGCAAGCTTCTGGAAAAGCAGAAGGAAGGCAAGAGGCGCATGCGCCGCATGGGCAACGTGGAGATTCCGCAGGAAGCCTTCCTGTCCGTGCTCAAGGCCGGGGACGACTAGCCCCCTTGCATTCCCCGCCCCCCACGCCTTGCCGGGCCGGGGACGCAACCCAAAACGAGACTGCCCATGACTACTGAAAAAAGTTCCCTGCGCGACACGTTCGAGGCCATTGCCATCGCGCTTGTCCTGGCTCTGATCATCCGGGCCTTCGTGGTTCAGGCCTTCAAGATTCCGTCCGGGTCCATGCTCGACACCCTGCAGATCGGCGACCACCTGCTGGTCAGCAAGTTCTCCTACGACATCCGGCTGCCCAGCAACATCCTGCTGGACACCACGGGCGGCAAGGTGATCGTCAGGACCGGAGACCCGCAGCGCGGCGACATCATCGTGTTCAAGTTTCCCGAGGACGAATCCAAGGATTTCATCAAGCGCGTGATCGGCCTGCCCGGCGAGACCATCGAGGTGCGCGACAAGGTCGTGTACATCAACGGTCAGCCCCTGAACGAGCCCTACGTGCTGCACACCAAGTTCACCAATGCGCCTATTCGCGACAACTTCGGGCCGTACACCGTTCCCGAGGGCCGCTATTTCATGATGGGCGACAATCGCGAAGGCTCCTACGACTCCCGCTGGTGGGGACCGGTGGCCCGCGAAAAGATCGTGGGCAAGGCCCTGTTCATCTACTGGTCATGGGAATCCCTGACCAACATCCGCTGGGACCGCATCGGCAACGTGATTCACTAGGGCCGGTTGCCGAAACCGATGAGGAAATGAAAGGGGAAGCCGAACGGCTTCCCCTTTTTTTCGTTGTTGCGAGGCCTCGACGCTACGGGCGTTCGACCTTGCGTTCCCATTCCTCGATTTCTTCCTCTTCCGGAACTTCCTCCCAGCCCGAGAACATGGCCGCCACATGGGCCGTGACCGTATGGCCCGTGGTGGTCATGTACAGGTGGACCAGCAGGAAGATGAGGATGGCGAACGCGCCGATCATGTGGATCAGGGCCACCATGTCCAGAGTCAGGAACCCGGCCACGCCCCAATCGGTCCAGTCGTTGTAGCCCCAGTAGAGCAGGCCCGTGATCATCTGGAGCGGCAGCAGCACTGCGGTCAGCCCCAGATAGGTCAGGCGCTGCATGGGGTTGTGCTTGGCGTCCTTGCGCTTCTGCACCGGATGCGGCTCGCCCCTGAATATGCCCGAGGCATAGTACCGGATCACTTCCAGCAGCTTTTTGGACGTCGGCGCATACTGCTTGTACTCGTGGGTCACGAACAGCCAGAACACGATGAACACGAACAGGATCAGCCATGTCAGGCCGATGGTGTTGTGCAGGTCCACGGCCTTCATGAACCCGAGCAGGTCGATGGTGCCGTGCACCTCGAATCCCGTGGCGAGCAGAAGGATGATCAGGATGGCCTGAATCCAGTGCCAGAACCGCTCGAACTTGCTGTACAGGTATATCTTCTTCATCTTGTGTCCGGTCATGGCCTACTCCTCCTTGCGCTTCAGGCCGGCAACGAAGCGCATGATCCCGTGGATGATGACGGCCACAAGGGACGCGCCCACGCCGAACCAGCCTGCCGCGTCCACGACCTTGAACGAGTCGCGCGCAGGCATGTAGAACCCGCCCAGATTCTTGAGGCGGCTATCGGTGCGGCTGTGGCAGGCGCTGCACTGAAGCGCATTTTCGCGCGGGGCCACCATGTGGGTGGTGGGGAACACGTACGCGGTCTGCACGAATCCGTATTCGCCGCTGTAGGGCTGACCAACGTATTCCATGCCCGCCCTGATGGAGTTGTTCCAGTCGAAGTGCTTCCAGAACGCGGTCTTGTCGTCCTTGCCCTTCGGGAAGAGGTGCGGCACCACCATGACCTTGTTGACCTTGTCGTACGGAGTCAGGCCGCGGTGCACCTTGAAGGGCATGATCCGGGCATTGGGATTGTCGCGCGAGCCGTTCGGCCGGTTCAGCCAGACCTCGTGCGTGGGGTCGATGCGGTCCTTGATCGTGATGTGGGACAGGGTGCCGTCATACCAGTAGTATTCCGGAACCACGTTTCTGGCCCACTTGAATTCGCCCTTCTTCTTGTCGAAGATCGGCTTGCCGTCCTCGCCCTTGACCTTGGCCTTGCCGTCCATGAGCTGTCCGGCCTTGGACCAGTCCCACCACATCTTGGTGGGTTGCGCCCGGGCGTATTCCGGGATGTGGCATGTCTGGCACGCCACCTTGTCGGTGTGGTCGTTGAGCTTGGCATCCATGCCCCGGATGTGCGGTTCGGTGCCGTGGCAGGATTCGCACATGATCTTGTCGCCCAGATCGTCCTGAAGCAGGCTCTTGCGCTCTGCCGCGGCCGGGCGACCGTAGATGCGGCCCGCTATGTGGTGGGCCTTGGTGGTATGGCAGCGCGTGCACTGGAATTCCTGGCCACCGGTCTCCTGCGAGCCCATGTGCACATCAAGCTGCTTGCCGGGCCTGGTGATGGAGGAGTCCAGGTCCCCGTGCTTGACTGCGTCGCCCCCGCCACCGAAAAAGTGGCAGGTGCCGCAGTTCCTGCGTGAGGGAAGGCCCACGCTCTGGGACACCTTGGCCCAGTCCGGGGCGTAGTAGGTCTTGCCGTTGCCCTTGAAGAGCTTGCCCTTCTGCCTGTCCGGATTTTCCGGGTCCGCGATCCACGGCGCGGGATATCCGGATCCGGCGGGAAACTTCTTGTAGGTGCCGGTCTGCTCGTGACAGACCAGACAGTCGATGCGATTCTGGGAGGCAAAGTCGAAATGCTTGTCCTTCCATCCATAGCCGGCGTGACAGGAAGTGCAACGAGCCTCGTTGCTTGCCACGTTGATTCAGAAGTTGTTGACGGAAATGCCGCCCTTGCCGAATTCGCCCGGCTTGCCATCGTCCTCCAGATCGCGCCATGTCCAGTGAATGGTCTTGTGGAACTGGTCGCCCGCCTGATTGTGACACTTCAGGCAGGTGGCGGTCACGTCCTCGGGCTTCATGGTCTTCAGGGTTTCCGCGTCGAACTGGAGTTCCTTGAACTTGCTGTGATCCGCGGTTCTGGTGCGGACCAGAGGCTTTGCCTTGGTGGCCTGAATGGCCATTTCGCGCCCCGGGGCCGATTCGTGGTCCACTGCGGCGAACCCCTGTCCGGCCGCGGCGATCCAGAATACGGCCGCGAGCAGACAGAGCGCGCCTTGCCGCATGAATCCGTGCATTGAGCACCTCCTGGTCATCCTGTTGCATGCCCGCTCCCCATCCGGTTTCGTTCGAACGCGCGGGACACGAGAGACACGATTACCTTTCCCATACCTTTTTTTCATGAGTTTGACACATGATAATCAGGGAAATTCCAACGGGTTCCCGGATGTTTCAGCTCCTCGTGTCAAAATCCGGCCATGGTGGCAATCATGATTCATATATGAGATACATGCGGAAAAAGGTCATTGATCGAGATCAACATGAGCGGAAAAAAGACAAGGAATCTCAAGGCCCGGCTTGCCGAGCTGGAATTCTTCAAGGGCGTGTCCGGCGAACAGCTCGACCTGTTCTGCGCCAATGCCGTGGAAACCGCGCATCAGCCCGGCGAGGTGATTGTTTCGGAAAGGCAGAAGGTGCGCGGCTTCTTTCTGCTCGTCAGTGGTCGGGCCAAGATGTTCAAGACCTCGGCCCGGGGCAGGGAGCAGACCCTGTACTTCTTTTCCCCGGGCGAACCCTTCTGCCTGTGTTCGGCGTTTCATGCCGAACATTCGCCTGCGAGCGTGGCCGTGCTGGAGCCGTCGAGCATCGTGTCCCTGTCCATGTCTGCATTCGAATCCATTGCCGGGCAGGACCCGGCCCTGCTGTTCAACATCGTGCGCGTGCTCTCCACCCGGCTGCGCCAGTCCATGGAGCTGATCGAATCCCTGTCCCTGCGGGAGATTCCCCAGCGCGTGGCCGCCTACCTCTCCCATCTGCCCCGAACCGGCGACGCACGCATCCATCTGCCCATGACCCATCGCGAGCTGTCCAAGATCATCGGCGTCACGCCCGAGGCCCTGTCCCGAACCCTGCGCCGCATGGCCGATCTGGGCATGCTCACGGTCAAGGGCCGCGCCATTGCCGTGCTGGACGAACAGGGGCTTGCCGACTGCATGGACAACGGCCTCTAGTCTTTCCCCACGGGTTTTCCGGTTGGATTTGTTCGGAATACGTCGTACTGTGACGTATCCTGAAACCGGCAACCCGGTGCTGCGCATGAAGAAAACGCATATCCTGCTTGGTTCGGCCTGTGTTCTGGCCCTGATTCTCGGGGGCGCACTGCTCCTTTTCGTGGCGAAAACCCCGGATACCGGGGATGAGCCGCCCAGTCTGGCGCGGATCATGGACCCGTGGAAGGGCGATCTGGACGACATGGTCAGGGAACGCCGCCCGGTCCGTGTGCTGGTCAGCTACGACAAGACCAATTTCTTCATGGTTCGGGGCAGAATGCGCGGGCTGGAATACGAACTCATGCGCGGGTATGAGAAGCATCTCGGCAAGAGCGGTCCCAGGTTTGGCAAGACCGCGCGCGTGGTGTTCATTGCCGTGCCTTTCGACAGGCTCGTTCCCGCCCTGCTGGAAGGCCGGGGGGACGTGGTGGCTGCCGGCCTGACCGTGACCAGAGACCGGGAACGCAAGGTGGCCTTCACCGAACCCTATCGCACCGGAATCCGGGAAATCGCTGTGGGCGCCAAGGACGCCCCGGCCATCGGCACGCCCGAGGATCTGGCCGGAAAGACCGTGTGGGTCATGGCCGGGAGCAGCTACAAGCCGCATCTGGAGACCTTCAACGCGGAATTGCGTCAGCGGCATCGGCAGGCCGTGCGCATCCGGGAGGCGGATCAGGGGCTGGCCACGGAAGACCTGCTGGAAATGGTCGATGCCGGGATCATCGACTATGCGGCCTGCGAGGCGCACCGGGCCGAGTTGTGGCATCGGGCGCTGCCGGACACGCGTCCCTACGTGGACGCGCCCTTCAGCGCCGGGGACAGTCTGGCATGGGCGGTGCGGCCCGGGGACCGCAAACTGCTGGAAAGCCTGAACGCCTATGCGGCCCGGGTGCGTGAGGGCACGCTCATGGGCAACATGCTGTTCAAGCGCTATTTCGAGGACCGCAATCTGGTCAATCCCGTGGCTGTCAGAGAACGCAAGCTGCTGGCCGAATACGCGCCCCTGTTCCGCAAGTACGCGGACATGTACGGGTTCGACTGGCTCAAGATCGCGGCCATGGCCTATCAGGAATCCCGATTCGACATGGGCCGCAGGAGCAGCAAGGGCGCAGTGGGCCTGATGCAGATCAAGCCGTCCACGGCCGCCGATCCCAACGTGAACGTGCCGGACGTGACCACGCCCGAAGGCAACATCCACGCCGGAGTCAAGTATCTGCGTTTTCTCAAGGACCGCTATTTTTCCGATCCCTCCATCCCGGAGCAGGCCAGAGTGGATTTTGCTCTGGCCGCATACAACGCGGGCCCGGCCCGCGTGAACGAACTCCGGACCCGGGCCGGGAAAATGGGCCTTGATCCGAACCTCTGGTTTCGCAACGTGGAATACGCGGCCTATGAGACCATCGGCGCGGAAACCGTGACCTACGTGGCCAAGGTGCTCATCTACTACGCAGCCTACCGGACCATGAATCAGGTGCTGGAGGAACGGGACGCGGCCCGCGAAAAACAGGGGCTTTCTCCGGAAAACACCTTCTGACAGGCTGTCTCAAAACGGGGATCTGCGGCGTTGCTGCGAAAAGGCCAGACTCTCGCGTATGGGAATACGCGTCGATCCTGCCCCTTTCTTGCGCCTTGCATCTCCCCATTTTGAACCAGCCTGTTTTGGATGCAGGGAATCTGCGGCGTTGCTGCGAAAGGGCCAGACTCTCGCGTATGGGAATACGCGTCGATCCTGCCCCTTTCCTGCGCCTTGCATCTCCCCATTTTGAACCAGCCTGTTTTGGATGCAGGGAATCTGCGGCGTTGCTGCGAAAGGGCCAGACTCTCGCGCATGGGAATACGCGTCGATCCTGCCCCTTTCCTGCGCCTTGCCTCTCCCCATTTTGAACCAGCCTGTTTTGGATGCAGGGAGTCTGCGGCGTTGCTGCGAAAGGGCCAGACTCTCGCGTATGGGAATACGCGTCGATCCTGCCCCTTTCCTGCGCCTTGCATCTCCCTCTTTGGGGGCCAGCCTGATTTGCTGCCGTGGTGGTCCGTTTTTTTCCGAAAGGGGATTGTCGAGCCGATTGTTCTGCGGAAGATCAGATATTCTGCTCCGGACATGGAATGCGTACCGTGAATACTGCGCCGCCGTCGGGCCTGTTCTGCACGCGAATTTCGCCGCCAAGCTTGTCCGTGACCATGGAATAGACGATCGCCAGCCCCTGGCCCGTTCCCTTGCCCACGGGCTTGGTGGTGAAGAAGGGGTCGAAAATGCGGTTGCGCGCGGCATCGGGGATGCCGGTCCCGGTGTCGGCCACGCGAATTTCCGCCCAGTCGTCGATCCGGGCCGTGGTGATGAGAATCTCGCCCTTTTCTCCGGACTCCCCGACCACGTCGCCCACGGCATGGGCCGCATTGACCAGCAGGTTCAGGATGATCTGGTTCAGATCGCTCGGAAAGCAGGGAACATTGTCCATGCCGTCACCGTATTCGGTCCTGACATCGGCCACGTACTTCCATTCGTTGCGTGCCACCATCACGGTGTTGGCCACGGCCTCGTTCACGTCCACGGGCTGCATCTCGTCCTTCTGGTCGGAATGGGCGAACACCTTCATGCTCCGCACGATGTCCGTGACCCGATCCAGCCCGGATTGCGCGTCCTCCAGAGCCGAAGGCAGTTCCGTCACCACGAACTCCAGATCCATTTCCTCGGCCTGGTCCCCGATTTTCTCGATGATCCGTTCCCTTTCCGCGGGAGCGGCCCGGACCAGCTCGAAAGCCTGCTGGGCCAGAGGGAGCAGGCTTTCGACAGAATCGCCGAGAAAGCGGACATTGTCGCCCACGAACTGGAGTGGCGTGTTGATTTCGTGAGCCAGTCCCGCCGAGAGCTGGCCGATGGACTCCATCTTTCGTGCCTGCTGAAGCTGGTTTTCCATCTTCTTCTGTTCCCGGATGTCGAAGACGATGACCAGACGTCGGTTCCGGGTTCCGGTCAGGGCCGGAATCACGGTCATGCGGACCGGAATGCAGGAATCGTCCGGCAGGCACAGGCGCATGTCCTCCCAGGTGCGCAGGGCGCATTCCGAATCCAGGGCGCAGGGCTCGTCGTTCGGGAAATGCCATTCAACCACCTCGCCCACGGGCCGTCCGATCACGGCAGCCTGTTTCCGGTCCACCAGTTGCGCGGCGCGTTCGTTCATGTCCAGCAGGGTGCCGGTTTCCGTTTCCACCACGAAAATGCCTGCGCCGATGGCCTCCAGAATGCGTCGCTGCGTCTGTTCGCTTTCCCGGAGCGCGGCCTGTGCGTGGCGCTGTTCGGTCACGTCCTGCACCGTGCCGATCATGCGGACCGGCTTGCCGTGCTCGGTCTGCACGGATCGGCCTTCCTGACGCACGGTCTTTTCTCCGCCGTCCGGCAGAATGACGCGGTGCTCCACCGTGAACCGGTTGCCGCTCGTCAGGGCGCGGTCCATGGCCGCCACCACCCGTTGGCGATCCTCGGGATGCACATAGTCCATGAACGCGGCATAGGATGGCGCATCATGCTCGGGATCCAGCCCGAATATGCGGTACATTTCATCGGACCAGACCAGGGAATTGTCCGCAACGTGCCAGTCCCAGTTGCCCAGCTTGGCAATGGCCTGCGCCTGTGCCAGAGCCTCCTGCGCCCGCTTCTGTTCGGTCACGTCCAGATGCGTGCCGGAAAGCCGGACAGGCTTGCCCTTGCGGTCCCGGGCCGTGACCTTGCCCCGGGTCAGTATCCAGCGCCAGGCCCCGTCGCTGGCCCGCAACCGGATGGTGACGTCAAAGGAGGAGGCGCTTCCGTTCAGGTTCCTGTCCACAGCCCCCCAGATCACGTCCCCGTCCTCCGGATGCAGCAGATTCCGGAAGGTTTCCGGAGTCTGGGCGAGATTTCGGAGGTCGTAGCCCAGCATGGACGCCCAGTTGGCTCCATACACCACCCGGTCGGTTTCGAGATTCCAATCCCAAGTGCCCAGTCCCGCGCCGTCTATGACCAATTCCAACCTTTCCTTGTTTTCGCGCAAGGCGTGTTCCGCCTGAATCCGTCCGGATATGTCCGTGACGTAGGCATAGCCGAATTCCTGTCCCTCGTACTTGAATCGATGCGCCACCACCTCCACGTTCAGCCGTGTGCCATCCTTGCGTATATGGACGGTCTCCACGACGATTCTCCCTTCGCGTCCCGCCTTGCCCCAGAGATCGTAGAATTCCTGCGGAGAGAGTTTGCCCTCGATGTCCATCAGATTCAGGGACTGCAGTTCCTCCCGGGTGTACCCGAGCAGGTCGCACATCCATGGATTGGCGTAGAAGATGGTGCCGTCCAGCTGCATGCCCAGCATGCCGATGGACGCATTCTCCTCGGCGAATCGGGACATGAGCAGCTTCTTTTCCGCTTCCTTGCGACGGGAAATGTCAGTGACGAATCCGAATCCGAAGGTCTCTCCCTCGAATTCCACGAGATGCTGGAGCACCTCCACCGGGACAACCCTGCCGTCCCGCGTTGCGTGGGTGGATTCGAACCTCCGGCTGCGGACCATGCGCAGGGTTTCCACGTATGCGGCCCAGGCTTCGCGACGAATGGGCACGGAAATGTCCCAGACGTACATGGCCTCGAACTCCTCGCGCGAATATCCGAGCATGGCCGAGGCCGCATTGTTGGCGTAGAAGAGACGGCCGTTCATGTCCGCGCCGTAGATGGCCGTGCCTGCGTTGTCCAGCAGGTACTGGGCCCGTCCCAGTTGGGTCTGGATTTCCTGCTGTAGTCTGATCTGCCTGCGCAACTGGGCGACGTTCCAGAACAGGCAGACCGCGAGTATGCCCCAGCTCGCGGCCACCAGCAGGTGCACCAATTCCATGGTGTCATGATCGTCGTGCGGAATGAGATAGACGGAAATCACGGAAGACAGACCCAGGACAAGGGCGAACGCCAGCATTCCGATGAGAAATGTCGGAGACAGCGGGGAGGGTAATCTGTTCCGTTTCAAGATGATCGGGCGTGCGCGCATGCCATTCAGAATATCACTGAAGCCGTCCGTCTCCATTATAAAAGAAACGAAGGAAACTGTCCGGTTCATTTTAGATAATATCTAGACATAACGGTCCGAAAAGACGGCATTTTTGTGGATTTCCCCCACATGTGACGGGATTCCGGCTGGTTACATGGGAAAAAAACGTGTAAATACTGAGGCAGGCGGTTTGAAAAACACGGTTTTTTTCAGTTGTTCGGTAAACTAAATATGGAACGGGCCGATAAGCGGATAGGCACAAGGCCCGGATATGATACGAATATGAATGACACAATGACGCTGACGGACAGGCTGGCTCTGGTTCGTCGGGAGATTGACGAGGCGGCAAGGGTGGCCGGGCGCGCGCCCGAAGACGTTACTCTGGTGGCGGTGTCCAAGCTGCATCCTGCGGAAAGCATTCGCACGCTGGCCGAGGCCGGACATGCGGACTTCGGGGAAAACTACGTGCAGGAGGCCACGGACAAGATCGAGACGCTGGCCGGGCTGGACATCCGTTGGCATTTCATTGGCGGGCTTCAGTCCAACAAGGCCAGATTCGTGGCTGGCAGATTCAGCCTCGTGCACAGCGTGGACTCGATCAAGCTGGCCAAGGCGTTGAACAGGAAGGCGGAAACTCTGGGCATCGTGCAGGACATCCTGCTTCAGGCCAGTCTGGCCGGGGAAGAGCAGAAGTCCGGGGTGGAGCAGCAGGGGCTGAACGAACTGGCCGACGCGGTCATGGAGATGAACGGGCTGCGGCTTCGGGGTCTGATGACCCTGCCTCCGTTCTTCGACGAACCCGAGGCGGCGCGGCCCTATTTCGCCCGGCTCCGGGAACTGCGCGACGCACTGGAACCCCGGCTTGGCATTTCCCTGCCGCACCTGTCCATGGGCATGACCGGGGATTTCGTCCCGGCAGTGGAAGAGGGCGCCACGCTGGTGCGCATAGGCACGAAGATTTTCGGGCCAAGGCCCTGTAAAAGATAACCTGAATCGGATAAGGAACGGGTATGGATCTCGGGACCGTCATAGGCATCGTGCTCTCTTTCGGCTTGGTCGTGGCCGCCATCCTGACAGGCTCCAGCCTGATCGTCTTTGTTTCCATCCCATCCTTTCTCATCGTCATCGGCGGCACCATTGGCGCGGCTCTGGTCAACTTTCCCATGGGCTACGTCATCGGCGTGATCGGGGTCATCAAGAACACGTTCTTTTCCAGTCTGGACAACCCGGCCGACATCATCGAGCGGTTCAAGGACTACGCCAACCGCGCCCGCCGCGAAGGCATCCTGTCTCTGGAACCCCTGATCAAGGAAATCGATGACGACTACATGCGCAAGGGCCTCCAGCTCACGGTGGACGGTCTGGAGCCGTAGACCATTCAGGAGATCATGGAGACCGAGATTTCCTATCTGGAGGAGCGGCACGCCAGCGGTGCGGACGTGGTGGCCCAGCTCGGCGTGCTCTGCCCGGCCATGGGCATGATCGGCACGGTCATCGGTCTGGTGCAGATGCTCCAGACCATGTCCGACCCCAGCACCATCGGCCCGGCCATGGCCGTGGCCCTGCTCACCACCCTGTACGGCGCGATTCTCGCCAACCTCGTGTTCAACCCCATGGCCGGCAAGCTCAAGGCCCGGAGCAAGGAAGAAGTCCTTGCTCCGGGAAATGATCATGGAAGGCATTCTCGCCATTTCCAAGGGCGAAAACCCGCGCATCATCGAGGAAAAACTCAACAGCTACCTCCCGCCCAAGGACAGGCTGGCTTCGGACTAGCCCGCGACGGCGCAACGAATCGCGGCTTTCCGACAGCCTGACGACTCGGGACGGCAAGGGAAAGGCACATGGCCAAGAAGAAGAAAAAGGTCCTCTGTGAGGAGATGCCCCCGTGGCTGATCACCTTCACGGACTGCATGACCCTCATGCTGACCTTTTTCGTGCTTCTGGTCAGCATGGCCAAGGTGGACGAACGGCGAAAACTCATCGTGCTCGGCTCCATCATCGGCACCTTCGGCTGGCACGACAAGAGCTACGAGGTTTTTTCGCGCAAGGATACCCGCCGCACCGTGGAGCCCGGTCCCATTGATTCCGGAGACCTCGAGCCGCTCAAGCCCCTGATGTGGGAAAATGCCGAGGACGACCTGCGCTTCGAGTCCAACAGGTTCGTGCAGGTGCTGTCCGTGAACGCGGACGTGCTGTTCGCGCCTGCTTCCGCCACACTGACCCCGGACGGCGTTGCGCTTCTGGACCGCATTGCCCCGGTGCTGCTTCGCGCCCAGTACCCCCTGCTCATTGCCGGGCATACCTCGGAACTGCGCGATGAACTGGGACTCAACTACGAACCGGGCGACGACGAACGCGTGCCCGATCTTTCGTGGAAACTTTCCCTGAATCGTGCTCTGGCCGTATATCGTCACATGCTGGATGCGGGCATGCCCGCGGACATGCTTCGGCTGGAGGGATTCGGCAAATACCTGCCCAAGGCGCCCCAGACCAACGCGGAAAACCGTCGCCTGAACCGGCGGGTGGACATCGTGCTGGACAAGCGCAGCCTGCGCATGGGGCAGGAGGTGCGCGAACTCGCCCCGGATCGCGTGCCCGCGGACGACGGCACCTTTGACGTGGACGGGTTCATCTTCGACCTGAACCGGCCCGGAGGCTAGGCATGGCCAAGAAGAAAAAGAAGACATGCCCGCCGCTGGCGCTCTGGCTGGTCACGTTCTCGGACCTGACCACGCTGCTGCTCACGTTTTTCGTGCTTCTGCTCTCCATGTCCTCAATGGACAATTCCCTGATCACCACCGTGACCCTGACCACGGGCGACCTCGGGCTGCTGGACAAGCGCGGCTCGGGGCGTGCCTCGGCAAAGGAGCGGCTGGTCGCGGAACTCATGGACAAGCCATGGGAAGTGCTGGACAAGAAGGACCGCATCAAGGACCTGCTGTTCCCGGACGAAATCCTGCCGCCGGACATCGATCGGCAGGAACTGGACCGGAATCTCGACATTCTGGCCAAGCCCGACGGTGTGGCACTGGTGTTCACGGACAACCTGCTTTTCGATCCGGGCTCGGGCGAACTGTCCATTGCGGGCAGGGCGCTCATCGACCAGCTCGTGCCTCTGCTTTCCCTGAATCCGGCCCCGGTCAACATTGCGGGCTACACCGATTCGACCGAGGACGCACCCTATGCCCTGTCCGGAGACAGGGCGCTGGCAGTGCTCGCCTACCTCGTACAGGCAGGCATCCCGGACAGGCGGTTCTCCCTGTCCGCATACGGCGCGGCCTTTCCCGTGATCGACCGATACGGCAACCCGCTGGACACGGCCATGAACCGGCGGGTGGAAATTCTGCTCAAGACGGCCCGGCCCGTGGGCGGATACATTTAGCTTCGCGAAACGCTCTGGAAAACCGGACCGTTTCACGCTATGAATGATCAGGACAACGAATTGAAACAACAAGGTGGTTCCCGTGGCTGACGCAGAACTCCAGGAAGAGAAAAAGAAAGGCGGAATGCTCAAATGGATCATCATCGCGGTGGTGCTTCTGGCCTTGGCCGGAGGCGGCTATTTCGCGTATACGCAATTCTTTGCGGCTCCGTCCGAGGAAAACGCAGCGCAGGAGGACGAAGCTCAGGTTCCGGCGGAGCAGCTTGAAGGCCAGCTCGTGCCCCTGCCCGTGTTTCTGGTGAATCTGGCCGATCCTCTGGGGCGACGCTATCTCAAGCTCGGGCTGGAAGTGGAGATCAAGGACGCCGAAGCGCAGGCCGCCATGGACAAGAGCATGGCCAAGATCAAGGATTCCCTGCTGCTCCTGCTTTCCAGCAAGACCTACGACGAACTTTCCACCATGCAGGCCAAGATCGAGCTCAAACAGGAAATCGTGGATCGGCTGAACCAGATCATCGGCAACGGCAACGTGCTGCGGGTCTACATCACGGAAATGGTCATCCAGTAAGTTGCACGCATTTTGCAATCCTTTCTTCGGACCGTCCGGTTTCAGACGGTCATGCGTGTGAACAACCTCTGACAAGGTGTGGCGACAATGAGCGACGATCAGGATAAACTGGCGCAGGAATGGGCTGACGCACTGATGGACGGCGGCGACGTTCCCGACCCGGCCGCTGCCGGGGACGGCCCGCCGGACGACGAGGCTTTGGCCGACGAATGGGCTGCCGCCCTTGCGGATCAGGAGCAGGACGAGGTCCGAAACGAAAAGGAACAGGCTTTTCTGGCCACCCAGACCAAGGACGCGGAGTTCCGGGACATGACTGCCGAGGCCAAACAGCAGGCCAATGTCTCGTCCGGCAAGCGCGATCTGGATTTCATTCTGGACATTCCCCTTGAGGTCTCGGCCGAACTGGGCCGCACCCGGCTGCTCATCAACGAGCTGCTGCAACTCGGGCAGGGGTCTGTGGTGGAGCTGAACAAGCTCGCTGGCGAACCGCTGGAAATCTACGTGAACGGCAAGCTCGTGGCACGCGGTGAGGCCGTGGTTATCAACGAGAAGTTCGGCATCCGGCTGACCGACATCATCAGCCCGATCGAACGGGTGAAGCAGCTTGGCTGACGTGGGATTTGCGGCGGAACACGCTGCCAAGGCAATGGAGCTGCCTGCCGTGGACACGGGATCGACCATCCTGACCATGGCCGGCTATCTGTGCCTGCTTTTGGCCCTGCTGTTTGCGGTCTACTACATGCTCAGGCGCTACGGCCCCAAGGGGCTGGGATCGGCCCGCAATGGCGCGGGCCCGCATCTGCTCGGCAGACTCATGCTGGGGAATCGGCAGAGCGTGGCCGTGGTCCGCTACCGCGACAGGGAACTCGTGCTCGGCGTGACCGAACAGAACATCTCTCTGCTGGCCGAGACCGAGGCAGGAGACGAGCCGCCCGAATCCGGGCCGAATTTCGCATCCGTGCTCAAGAGGAACAGGGACGATGACGGCAAAGACTCGAAATAGCCTGCTGCTTCTGGCCGGGGCCGCACTGGCCCTGCTGCCGTGCCTTGCCTGGGCACAGGAGCCCATCATCCCCAAGCTCAGCATGCAGCTCGCCGCGGGACAGGCCGAGCCGGAAAGCGTTTCCGTGCTGCTGGAGCTGCTCTTCCTGTTCACGATCCTGAGTCTGGCTCCGGCCATAATGCTGACCATGACTTCGTTCACGCGCATCATCGTGGTCTTCCACTTTCTGCGTCAGGCCATGGGAACCCAGCAGATGCCGCCCAATCAGGTGCTTGCCAGCCTCGCCATATTCATGACCTTTGCCATCATGTACCCCGTGGGCAAGGCCATCAATGACACGGCGCTGCAACCGTACCTGAACGAGGAAATCGGGTTTCAGGAAGCACTGGACCGCGCTCAGGAACCGGCCCGGGAATTCATGTTCAAGCATACCCGGGAAAAGGACCTGTCCATTTTCTATTCCATCACGCAGGAAGACAGACCCAAAAGCCGCGCCGAGGTGCCCACGCTCCTGCTCGTGGCCGCGTACACCATCTCCGAACTCAAGACCGGCTTCACCATCGGATTCCTGATCTACATTCCCTTTTTGATTCTGGACATGGTCGTGGCCTCGATCCTGCTCTCCATGGGCATGATGATGCTGCCGCCGGTCATGGTGTCCCTGCCGTTCAAGATTCTGCTCTTCATTCTCGTCGATGGCTGGAACCTGCTCATCGGTTCCCTTGTGAACACCTTTCAATGACGCCGCAGCGTCGCAAACCGCAGGAGTAGTGCGCCATGACGCCGGAATTCGTGGTCGGCTTCGCCAGACAGGCCATTGAAATGACCCTCACCATATCCCTGCCCATGCTCGGCATCGGCATGGCCGTCGGCATCTTCGTCAGCGTGCTTCAGGCTGCGACCCAGATTCAGGAAATGACCCTCACCATGGTTCCCAAGATCGTGGCCATCTTTATCGCACTGCTCATCGCCTTCCCGTGGATTATGGACAAGATGGTCAATTATACCAGAGATCTCTTTCTCAATTTGCCCAATTATATCAAGTAGGCCTCTGGCGGCCCTCCCCGGGGGCGGGGCTCTGCCCGGACCCGCCAAGGAGCAAGGCCCCTTGGATCCCCATTCTGTCTTGAGAATTTGAAGAGGCCGGATACATGCCCTGTCGGGACATGCATCCGGCCTCTTCAAATTCTCAAGACGGGCTGGCTGGCTTCAAAAAAACTTCTTTTCCCTTTGCCTGTTTCCCCTGAGTTCTGATTTCTCGATAGCGGAAGCTCCTGCTTTTCCGCATCTCCCTACGCCGCCAGACGAGCCGGACAAGTTCCCTCATCCTCCACAGGCGGCGTAGAACCAGAAAGTTTAGGAGAGTCCAGAGAACCCCTTTTCAAAGGGTTCTCTGGTCGCCGAAGGCATTCTTTTCTTCCTACGCCGAGCGTTGCGCCGAGGCGAGAGCGAGTCCGGCACCGACGAAGAGGGTGCCGAACACGCGGTTCTGTGTGCGCACGCGTCCGGGCGTGGCAAACCATGCGCGAGCGGACCGGGCGAGCAGGGAGAAGCCGACCATGACGAGCGCGTCGATGATCAGGGTGGTGGCGCCGAGGAGCGCATACTGGGGAATCTGGGGCAGTGCCGGGTTCACGAACTGGGGCAGAAACGCGGCAAGAAAGATGATGGATTTGGGATTGCTGATGTTGACGAGCATGCCGTTTCGCACGAGCGCGAGCCCGGAAATCCGGGTGCACTGGTCGTGTGCGAGATCAATGGCCGAGGCTTCGCGCCATTTCTGGATGCCGATCCATGCGAGATAGGCCGCGCCAACGTACTTGAGCGCAGCAAACGCCCATGCCGAGGAGGCCACGAGCGCGCCGAGTCCGGCAGCGACGAGCATGATGTGGATGGACAGGGAAATCTGCAATCCCAAGGTGTTGAAGAGGGTCCGACGAAACCCGTGCGACAGGGAACAGCTCATGGTCGAGACCGACCCGGCTCCCGGGGCAAGGCTGAACACAATGCAGGCCGCGACAAAGGTCGACCAGGTGGCAAAGGTCATGGGCTCTCCTTCCGGCAATTTGTTACAGGCCAGCCCTACACAAAGTCGTTTTTCAAGGCAAGCGAACGCAGCAGGGCCGCACTGTGTGCGGCTCCGTCCAGATTCACGCCATGGTGCACCGTCGGACGGTCCAGCGCCTGTTCCATGCGCCGGGCCAGCCTGTCCGGATCAAGTTCGTCGGGTTCCAGCATGGTGAGCGCGCCGTGTTCGGCCAGACGTTCGGCCCGCATGCGCTGTTCCCGATTCCGGGCAAACGGCAGCACCAGACCATGCGTGTTCGCAGCCAGCAGGTTCATTACGGTATTGTATCCGGCCAGACTCACGGACAGGTCCGCCGCGTCCAGCCATGCGGGAAACCGCGTGGAAAATTCGCGAATGTCGATCCAGTCCGCATCCCGGGCCGAGGCTTTCAGAGCTTCCAGTTCCTCGGTTTGGGCATGGGGGCCGGGAAACACGACCAGCCGATGAGGTCGGCGTCCGGCAAGTGACCGGGAAGCCGTTACCGCAGCCAGCAGAAGGTCTCGGCCCACGTTGGACCCGCCAGCACTGACAACGATCAGAGGCATGTTCCCGACTGCCAGTTCCCGACGCAGGCTTGAGCCGGAACCGGATTCGGGCCGGGGCGTGACGTATCCGGTGTAGTGTGTCGGAATCATGATGTCCGGGGTTGCGGGAAAGGTTTCCTCCAGCCGGACAAGGGCCGGGTCCGCATGCACCAGCAGCGTGTCGAACAGCGGATTGAGCACGGACAGCACCCGGCGTTCGAACTTGGCCTGATCGGTTTTTTCCACCAGAATGTCCCGCAGGCTGCATGCAACGCGGCACGGGCCGGATTCGCCTTTCCGGATCGTCTCCAGCATGGGCAGCAGCTCGAAGCCGAATTTCCTGCGGCCAAACGGAAACAGTTCCACCAGAAACACGTCGGGCCGCTCCCGGCGCATGATGTCGGCAAGCATTTGCTTGCGGCGATTCAGCGTGTCGTCCACGTTCATGCCCGGTTCCAGCGGAATGAATCGGGAAAAGGTTTCGTCCATCATCAGGCCGGGCAGTCGTTCGTGGCGCATGTTTGCGGGGCAGGTGAAACGCACGTCCGCACCGCCCGTGACAAGGACCACCTCGTCCGGGGCCAGTGCCCGCGCAATTTCCAGCGTGCGAAAGAAATGGCCGACTCCGAGCACGTGCTGGCAGTAGATGACGGTCTTCATCACAGTTCCATGTTCAACTGCGCCAGATGCAGGGCCTTGCCGTCATGCTCCAGCCTGTGCAGACGATAGCTTTTCAGGATGTTTCGCGAACCGGGCATGTATGGCGAGCCGGAAAGATGATGCGCCAGACATTTGATCACGCCGTTGTGCGTGACCACGAGCACGGTTTCGTCCGGGTGGGTCCCTGCCACCTCCGAGAGTGCGGCGACGGCCCGTTCCAGCACCCGGGCGCGGCTTTCGCCATTGGGCGGGGTGAATCCGAATCCCCGGGCTTCCTGTTCGCGCACGCTGTCGCGCATGGCTGCCATGCCCGCCTTGCTCGCTCCGGTCCAGTCCCCCCAGTCCTGTTCGGCCAGTCGTGCATCCTCCTGCACTTCCAGACCGAGGAACATGTTGGCCAGTCGCGCGGTTTCCCGGGCGCGTTCCAGATTGCTGCACAGGATGCGATCAAGTGGCCGTTCACGCAGGCGTTTGCCCCAGAGTCGGGCCATGTCCCGTCCTTCCTCGCACAGGGGAACATCGAAAGTGCCTTGCAATCGTTTCTCCCGATTCCACGTGGTCAGGCCGTGACGCATGAGCAGAAAAGTCGTCATCAGGATTCTCCGGTACGGCCGCAGATTTCCGCCATGAGTGCGGCCATGTCTCGACAATTGGTCGTCATGTCGTGTTCCCGTTGCACATGGTCCGGTGCGCGGCTCGCCAGTTTTTCGCGCAATTCCGTATCCGTGAGCAGCCGTTCCAGTCCTGCCGTGAATTCCGGGCGCGTGGTCGAGGTGATGATGCCGGACGTGCCGTGGCACACCACCTGAGGCGCGCCCTCGTCGTCCGTGGCCACCACGGGCAGGCCGCATGCCTGTGCCTCCAGATAGACCATGCCCACGCTTTCCTCCAGCCCGGGGAATGCAAAGACGTCCGCCGCACTGTACAGACCGGGCATGGCCTCGCGGTCCACCATGCCCGTGAAGATCACCCGGCCCGGCAGCTCGGTGCGGGCCAATGCTTCGATTTCGCCCCGGCGCGGACCGTCCCCGGCAATGACCAGTCGCAGTCGCAACCCTTTGGCCATCAGCCCGGCACAGGCGCGGATCACCCAGCGCACGCCCTCGACCTTGACTCCGGAGCGCAGCATGGCCGCGGTCAGCACCACGGGTTCATCCCCGGCCTTCCACGTCGTGCGCAGCCGCTCCCGGGCCTCAAGGTCGCGTCGGAACATGCCGTTCGCCAGTCCGGGCCGCACATAACTGTATTTCGTGGGCGGCAGCAGGCGCGAACATCCGTCCATGTCGTTCATGCGGTTGCAGAACACATGATCGGCAGCGAGCATGGCCCGCCTGTTCAGCCGGTATCCGGGCCATGTCCTGAGCTTTCTGCCGCGCGAAGGCGCATGGGATGCCTGAAACAGGAAGTACGGAATGTCCAGACTGGAGCTTCCCAGCGGCCCGAACACGTCCGGTACCTTGTAATAGCTGCCGTAGCTCAGCCAGCAATGCGCGTCCTCGGCCACGTCGATCATGTCCCGCAGCGTCAGTCCGGCGCGAGCCCATCTGCCCGGATGCCAGTATATCCATTTGGACGGATAATGCGGCAGCACGATGATCTCGTGCCCGTGCTCCTCAAGAGCGCGGCACAGGTCGCGGGCAATGGTCACATCCCCGGAAATCCGGGGGTGATTCAAGGGCTTGAATGGTGTGCAGAACGCGATGCGCAAGAATACCTCCACAGGACGACTCATGCGCCGTCCGATATCCGGATGTACACCATTGCCGGGTATGGGCACAAGGAGGGGAATGCCTTCGGCGACCCTCCCGGGGGGCCGGGCTCTGCCCGGACCCGCCAAGGAGCAAGGCCCCTTGGATCCCCATTCTGTCTTGAGAATTGAAAAAGGCCCGATGAATGCTCTGTCGAGACATTCACCGGGCCTTTTTCAATTCTCAAGACGGGCTGGCTGGCTTCAAAAGAGAAACTTGCTTTTCTTTCTTTACCCATTTCCCCCGAGTTCTTTTTTTTCGATAGCGAAATCTTTTGCTTTTCCGCATTTCCCTACGCCGCCAAACGAGCCGGACAAGTTCCCTCATCCTTCACTGGCGGCGTAGAACCAAAAAGTTTAGGAGAGTCCAGAGAACCCCTTTTCAAAGGGTTCTCTGGTCGCCGAAGGCAGTAAAAACGCATTCATGCGCCGCGGTCCTGATTTTCATCGGGTAGCGCGCCTTCGTGTCTGAGCAGGAAGGCCTTGAGGTCCAGGCCGCCGGAACCGGAGAAGCCGGTCAGTTGTCCGTTGCTGCCGATCACGCGGTGGCAGGGGTAGACCAGCGGCCAGGGGTTGGTGGCCATGGCCCGGCCAATGGCGCGGGCGGCCTTGGGGTTGCCGGAGCGGGCCGCGAGCTGGCCGTAGGTAAGGGTGGTGCCCGAGGGAATCTGGCGCAGGGCGTGGAGCACGGTTCGGTGAAAGGGCGTGAGCCTGTCCATGTCGAACGGCAGGTCGGGCCAGATCACGGTCCTGCCTGCCACGTAGTCGTCCAATGCGATTTGCAGGGCGCGGGCATGCCCGGAAGGCGAGGGCGTGGAGGCGAGGCCTTCGGACCAGGTTATGTTCAGCCGGTCCAGAAGCGGGCCATTCCAATGGAGGATCAGGGCCAGAGGGCCGGAAATGATGGTTTCGGTCGTCATGGTGTTCCCTTTGCCTGTGGGGTGGTTACTCGCTGGCGGCGAAGTCCGGGGAAAAATGCGGGGATGGTCCGGATTCCGCGCCGTTGCGCTTGCCCTGCCAGATGTCGCTGCGTTCCAGATGATCGCGCACCGCATTGTGCAGGGCGCGCATGTTCCCGGCCCAGTCCGGGGCAAGATGTTCGCCCGGGGCCGGGTTGCCGTTGAGTCGGTGTATCACGGTTTCGGGCCGGAGTCGCATCAGGGCGCGGCCCAGCATGTCCAGATATTCGGCCTGCGTCAGGGGCGTGTATTCGCCTTCGCGCCACATCCGGGCCAGCGGCGTGCCTCGGCATACATACAGGTTGTGGAACTTCACGCCGCGCACGGGCAGGGCGTTGATGAAATCCACGGATGCGAGAAATTCGTTCGCGCTTTCATGGCCGTTGGGTGAGGGCAGGCCCGCCATGAGATGTGCGACCACGGAGAGCCCGCGGTCTGCCGCGGCCCGAGCCGCATTGGCGAAATCCTGCGCCGTGTGTCCCCGGTTGATGCAGGCCAGTGTGGCGTCGGACGCGGATTGCAGACCGAGCTCCAGAAAGACTTCCCGAACATGAAGGGAGTCGCGCAGGTCCGCGAGCAGCGCGAGCTTTTCCGCATCCAGACAGTCGGGCCGGGTGCCGATGCTCAGGGCCGCGATGCCGGGCAGACCCTTGAGTTCGTCCAGCACGCGGGCGAGCTTGTCCACCGGGCCATAGGTGTTGGAATAGGATTGGAGATAGGCGATGAAGCGGCGCGCCTTGTAGCGTTTGCCGATGCGTGCGGACCAGTGCGTCCACTGGTCGGTCAGGGACATGCCCTGTTCCAGCATGCCCGAGCCCGAGCCGCGCGGATTGCAGAACACGCATCCGTGCCGCGAGATGGTCCCGTCCCGGTTGGGACAGGAAAATCCCGCGTCCAGCGGAATCTTCTGCACGCGCTCCCCGAACTGCTGCCGGAGGTGGGCGGAAAGGGCGAAATAGCGGTTCATGTGCGTTTAGAAAAAGTTGAGAAATCTTCTTCGACCCGCGCCCCGACTATTGATAGACGTAGGCACATTTGGTACGAAGCACAAATTGCCTCAGTAAGCTATCGCATCCCGCCGAAGTTGGAAAGCGGGGTGTTTCGCACATAAATCCGAAGGGAATCGGGGGATAAATGGGTAGTCTGCTCAACAGAATCATCGGCTCATTCTCCAACGACCTCGCCATCGATCTCGGGACCGCCAATACGCTCGTCTATGTGAAGGGCAAAGGCGTCATGCTGTCCGAGCCGTCGGTCGTGGCCGTGAAGAAGGACTCGCGAGGCGGCAAGACCGTGCTCGCAGTCGGAGCCGAGGCCAAGAAGATGCTTGGCCGCACACCCGGAAACATCGTGGCGATCCGGCCCATGAAGGACGGCGTCATCGCCGACTTCGAGGTCACGGAAGCGATGCTCCGGCATTTCATTTCCAAGGTGCACAACAGCCGCAGACTGGTCCGTCCCCGGATCATGATCTGCGTGCCCACGGGCATCACGCAGGTGGAAAAGCGCGCGGTGCGGGAGTCCGCCCAGTCCGCCGGAGCCCGCGAGGTGTACCTCATCGAGGAGCCCATGGCGGCCGCCATCGGTGCAAACCTGCCTATCACGGAACCGACCTCCAACATGATCGTGGACATCGGGGGTGGCACCACCGAGATCGCGGTCATCTCCCTGTCCGGCATCGTGTACGCCCGGAGCGTGCGCATTGGCGGCGACAAGATGGATGAAGCCATCATGCAGCACGTCAAGCGCAAGTACAACATGCTCATCGGCGAATCCACGGCCGAGCAGATCAAGATCAACATCGGGTCCGCCTATCCCCTCGGGGACGAGGAACCCGTCATGGAGGTCAAGGGCCGCGATCTGGTCACGGGCATTCCGCAGAATCGCCCCATCACTGCCGAGGAGGTCCGCGAGGCCATCAGCGAACAGGTGGAGGGCATTGTGCAGGGCGTGCGCATCGCACTGGAACAGACCCCGCCCGAACTTGCTGCGGACATTGTCGACCGAGGCATCGTGCTGACCGGCGGCGGCGCACTGCTCAAGGGGCTGGATCAGCTCCTGCAGCACGAGACCCAACTGCCCATTACCGTGGTGGACGATCCCCTGACCGCCGTGGTGCTCGGCTCGGGCAAGGCACTGGACAACGTGGACATCTACAAGGACGTCACCACTGACTAGCCGGAACGGAAAAGCGTGAAAAAGCCCAGGAAGATCGCCGCCGTGATCGTGGCGGGTCTCTTCGTGTACCTGAGTCTGTACACGTGGAACCTGCGTACAGGGCACCTGGACGCTGTTTCGAGCTATACCGGACTCGATGTCTCGGGCTGGATCATCCGGCCCGGGCAATGGGTCGCGAGCAAGGTGGTCGGGTTCTGGGAGCGCTACGTCTATCTGGTCGGCCTCAAGCAGGAAAACGACGAATTGCGCGAGCGCCTCGCCGAGCTCCAGCAGAGCAACATGCTGCTGGGATCTCAGGCGCGCTCCGCGGAACGGCTGGAACGGCTGCTCGGCTTTCGGCCTCCCGAAGGCTGGGAGGCGAGCGGCGCGCGCGTTGTGGCCCATCGCATGGGCCCGGCAGGCGTACTCGCCACGGTCAGCGTGGACAAGGGAGCGTTTTCCGGCGTGGAGAACGACATGCCCGTGGCCTCGCTGGACGGCCTTGCCGGACGCATTCTGCGAACCGGTGCCGACAATTCCCAGATGCTGCTGATCACGGACCCGAACAGCTCCGTGGCCGTGGTGGGCGAGACAAACCGTTCGCCCGGCATTGCCGTGGGGCAGGGCTATGGCAAGCCTCTGCTCGTTCGCTACGTCAACCTGAACGCCGAGATCGAACCGGGCGAGCTGCTGGTGTCCTCGGGTCTGTCCGGGGTGTTTCCCAAGGGACTGCCCGTGGCGCGCGTCGCCAAGGTGCAGCGGTCCGACATATCCCTTTTCCTCTCCGTGCAGGCCGAGCCCCTTGTGGACGTGGCCGGACTGGAGGAGGTGCTGCTCCTTTCGCGTTCTGTCAGGGAGGATCACGATGCGGCGCAGGGGGAATAGTCTTCAGGCCGTCCTGTGGTGGGCGGGGTACACGATTGCCGGGGTATGGGTGCACAAGACCGTTCCCGGCATCGACGTGTTTGCGCCCGGTATTGTCCTGAGCATGCAGGAACAGGGAGGCTTCCGTACTTTCTGGCTCGGGTTCGTCTGGATTCTCGTGCTCGAGGGCATGGGCAACCTGCCGTTCGGCTACGGCGTGGCATGGTATTCCATGCTGGCCGCGTTCTTCATTGCCGGACGCTGGCTGTTCGAGGCCCGCAGCATTCTTTTCATGTGCGTGATAGGTCTGGGGCTGGGGGTGCTGCATCCGGCCCTGACATGGTTTGTCTGCATGCTGGGCGGCATTGCGTTTCCCATGCGCGAGGCCGTGCTGGAAGGCGTGCTTCAGGCCGTGGTTTTTCCCATTGCATGGGTCTTTGCGGACAAGCTGTTTCCCCGGGGGTTGAGGCAGGATGTCGCACCTTTATGACACCGATGACAAGCATCCGCCGAAATCCGGGCTGGTTCTTCTCCAGACCCTGATACTCGTGCTGTTCTGTCTGTTTGCCATGCGGCTCTGGTATCTCCAGATCCACAAGGGGGACGAGTATGCGCGCAAGGCCCGGGACAACCAGCTCCGCAAGGAATTCATTTTCGCGCCCCGCGGCGTGATCCGCGACCGGTCCGGCGACCTGCTGGCCGTGAACGAACCCGCCTATGCCCTGGGGCTGGTCCGCGAGGACTGCAAGGACATCGACGCCACCCTGCAACAGGTTTCCACTTGGACCGGGGCGGATTTCGAGGAATTGCGCGACCTGTACCGCAAGCGGCGCAGGCGCGTGAAGCCGTTCGAACCGCTCATCCTGATTCCGGACCTCACCTTTGAACAGCTTGCCCTGATCGAGATCAACAAGCTGCGCTGGCCCGGGCTGGAAGTGCAGGTCCGGCCCCGCCGCAAGTACATGTACGGCAAGCTGCTGGCCCATATTCTCGGTTACGTGGCCGAAGCCAATGAAGAGGAAATGGCCAGGGATCAGGAACTTGCTCTGGGCGACTATGTGGGCAAGCTCGGGCTGGAACTCATGCTTGAGGACCAGCTTCGCGGCATCAAGGGACTGCGCCAGTTCGAGGTGGACGTGAACGGCAGGCGGCTGGAGGATCGGATTCTCAAGCACCCCCGCGCCGGGCATGAAGTTTCCCTGGCCATTGATCTCGGTCTGCAGAAGCTGGTCATGGACTGGCTCAGGTACGAGGCCGGAGCCGTGGTGGTCATGGATGCGGATACCGGGCAGCTCTGGGCTCTGGCAAGTTCGCCGTCCTACGATTCCAATGATTTCAGCTCCGGTCTGACTCCGGAGCAGTGGCGAAAGCTGCGGGACGATCCCATGCATCCCATGCAGAACCGGCCCATCCAGTCCGCATACCCGCCCGGGTCCACGTTCAAGCACGTGGTGGCCGGAGCCGGTTTGCAGTATGGGGCCATGGACCCCCGGGAGACCGTGTACTGCTCGGGATCGACCACGCTGGGCCGCCATGTCTTCCGCTGCTGGAAGAAATGGGGGCACGGTCGCGTTGATCTGGAGCGCGCGCTGGTGGAGTCCTGCGACGTGTATTTCTACAAGCTCGGCAAGAAGCTGGGCGTGGACCGCATGAGCGAGTTCGGGGCCGCTGCCGGATTCGGCAGGCCCACGGGCATCAACCTGCCCCATGAAAAGGCCGGGATCATGCCCACGCGCCAGTGGAAGCGCCGCCGGTTCGGCGAGCCGTGGCAGGGGGGCGACAACTACAACATGGCCATCGGTCAGGGGTATACGCTGGTCACGCCGTTGCAGATGGCCCGGTTCTACGCGGCCATGATCAACGGAGGCAAGCTCATGAAGCCCGTGCTGGTCAAGGACGAGAGTCCGGTGGTGCAGGCCCGGCTGCCTCTGGACGGGGAGCAGGTCGGCCTGCTCAGGAAGACCTTGATCGAAACCGTGCGCAATGCGCGCGGAACAGCCCGCAGACTGCGTACCAGGGGCGTGATCGTGGGCGGCAAGACCGGTACGGCACAGGTGGTGCGGCTCACGGACGAACTCAAGGCCATGAAGGACGAGGATATTCCGTACAAGTACCGCGACCACGCCTGGATGGCGGCAACTGCGGAAAAGGATGGCAGGCGGTTTGCCATTGTGGCCATGGTGGAGCACGGCCTGCATGGCGGGTCCGGAGCCGGGCCCGTGGTCAAGGCCGCCATCGATTATCTTTTCACGGGCAAGGTGCGCAAAAAGCCCCAGCACCTCATCGACCGCGCTCTTGCCGCGCAAAAGGCGGACGGCACCCTTCCCAAGGGGGATTCCAATGGCATTTGACAGGCGGCTTCTGCTGCATATCAACTGGGCTCTGCTCGGTCTGGCCGTGGTGCTTTTCCTGTGCGGGGTGCTCAACCTCTACTCCGCCAGCGGGTTTCGGCTCGAGGACGGCATGAGCGTGGCCCCGTACTATCGCAAGCAGCTTCTCTGGGGGCTGCTCGGCATGCTCGGCATGGTGACCTTCATGGTCATCGACTACCGCCATCTCAAGACCATTGCGTGGCCCCTGTTCTGGATTACCGTGGCCCTGCTCGTGTCCATTTTCTTTGCGGGCAAGACCATCTACGGAGCACGCCGCTGGCTCGACCTCGGATTCATGAATTTCCAGCCCAGCGAACTGGCCAAGATTTCCGTGCTGGTCGTTGGTGCGCGCATACTTTCCCGAGAACGTGAAAAATTGGACTTTCTCCGGCTCGGGTATGTTCTGGGCGTTGGGCTCATCCCTGCCGGGCTGGTCATCAGGCAGCCTGATCTGGGGTCCGGCCTGTCCATTCTCATGCTGCTCGGCGGCATGATCCTGTTCCGGGGCGTGACTTCCCGGGTTTTCAAGACCGCGCTGGTTACCATCCCCTGCCTGCTTCCGCTCGGCTGGTTCTTCCTGCACGACTACCAGAAGCAGCGCATCCTGACCTTTCTGGACCCGACCAAGGACCCCCTCGGCTCGGGCTACCACATCATCCAGTCGGAGATCGCCATCGGTTCCGGCCGGTTCTGGGGAAAGGGATTTCTGGAGGGAACCCAGTCCCAGCTCCGGTTTCTGCCGGAGAAGCACACCGACTTTGCCGTGGCGGTTTTCGGCGAGGAATGGGGCTTTGTCGGAACCATGATCCTGCTCGCGCTATTCTGCTTTTTTCTTTACCAAATGGTCGTGATCGCGCGCGATGCCAGAGGGCTTTTCGGCAGCTATCTTGCCGCTGGAGTGTTCTTTTATTTTTTCTGGCAAATCCTCATAAACATGGGTATGGTTCTCGGGCTTATGCCTGTGGTCGGCATACCCCTGCCGTTCATCAGTTACGGAGGGAGCGCGACCCTGGTTAATTTTTGCCTTGTCGGGCTGGTCCTGAACGTGTCCATGCGAAGATTCCTCTTCAAGTAGACAGTGCAGGACCCCCTCGGCCTGAACTCGATCGGAGGAACATCTTTTATGGCGAGAGACGAAATCAACGCGTTTTTGGGTGCGGGAACCAACTACCAGGGAAAATTGCACTTTCAGGGCGCAGTGCGCATTGATGGCAATTTCCAGGGCGAAGTTGTCTCGGACGGAACGCTTGTCGTCGGCCAGGAAGCTGTTGTCGAGGGACAGGTCAGGGTCGGCCAGCTGGTCCTCTCCGGGAGCCTGCGCGGCGAGGTGGAGGCAAAGGAGCGGGTCGTGCTCCACAAAACGGCCAATTTGCAGGGGGATATCAGGACACCGATCCTGGTAGTGGAGGAGGGAGCGATCCTTGAAGGGCAGCTCAGCATGGGCAGCCCGGAATCCGCTCCAGCCAAGGTTTCCGAAGAGGATTCCACGAGTCTGTAAGCAAGGTCTTCAGCGTTGCTCGAGACCGTGTCAAAACCCAAAAAGGCTTTGACACAATCCCCGAAATTGGGTAAACGCCAGTGACTTTGCGCTAAAATTCACAACCTCTCGGGGGGCACTAGGTATGGTTATACCTGACAAAACCATTTTCATCCAAGGGGCGAACTTCCTCATCACGGTCTTCGTGCTGAATGTTCTGCTCATCAAACCCATTCGCGAGATAATCAAGAAGCGGAAAGGGCTGATGGCCGATCAGATGGACAAGATCGAGGACTTCAACGCCAAAGCCGGGACCAAGCTTGAGGATTACGAGGCGCAGATCGCCGAGGCTCGCAAGCAGGGGACCGAGATCCGCAACCAGATCAAGGACCAGGCTTCCGCTGAAGAGCAGAAGATGATGTCCGTTGCTGGTGCCGAGGCTGCCGACACCATCAAGGCCGCCCGGGCCGAGATCGAGTCCCAGGTCAAGGCCGCCAAGGACCTGCTGTCCAAGGACGTGGAAAAATACGCTGCTCAAGCCACGGACAAGGTCCTGGGTCAGGCGTAGTCGAGGTGTAAGGAGGGTTTCATCTTGAAACGGGTGTATGTGATTTTAGCGGCCCTCGCCACAGTGGCTCTTTTCGCCACCATGGCCGCCGCCAGTGACGGGCACGGAGAACTCTTCACCGCCGCCAAGGTGAAGGATTACGCATTGCGTATGATCAACCTGCTCATCTTCCTGGGTATTCTCTGGAAGTTTGCGGGTTCGAAGATCAAGGAGTTCTTTGTCGGTCGTCGCGACCAGATCAAACAGGACCTGGACGATCTCCAGAACCGTCAGGCCGAAGCCGAGAAGAAGCTCAAGGAAGTGGAATCCGGCATCGCCAACATGGAACAGGAGAAGCAGGCGATTCTGAGTGAAGCCAAGGCACAGGGTGAGGCCATGAAAGAGGCCATCATCGCCAAGGCGGAAAAGGACGCCGCAGCTCTGGCCGAACAGGCCAAGCGCACTGCTGCCAACGAGGCCACTGCCGCCATTGACGCCATCCGTGCGGAAATGGCCGACATGGTGATCGAGGCCGCGGAAAGAATCGTGCAGGAGAAGTTGAGCGACAAGGACCACGACAAGCTCGTGGATGACTATTTAACAAAGGTGGTGCTCAATTGACCGGTAACGTAGTATCGCGCCGCTACGCCAAAGCCCTGTTCGCCATAGGCACCGCCAAGGGCGAGGCTGACCTCAAGGCGTACGGCGACCAGCTCATGGAACTGGCCGGGGCCCTAGAACAGTCTCCCGAGGCTTTGGGCTTTTTCCGCGACCCCACCTTCAACACGGAAGAGAAGAAATCCGTGTTGACTCGCATTATCGAAAAGATGTCGATGGATCAGATGGTCCGGAACTTCTGCGACCTGCTGGCCGAAAAGGGCCGTCTGGAGCAGATTCCCGCCATCGCCTCCGACTACAAGGATATGCTTGATGTCGCACAGGGCATCGTCACGGGCGAGCTCGTGACCGTCAAGGAGCTGAGCGAGGAGCGCAAGACCGAGCTCAAGGGGCGTCTGGAAGAGAAGGCAGGCAAGAAACTGGAACTGGCCTTTGCCGTGGACAAGGACATCCTCGGCGGCGTTGTTCTCAAGATCGGGGACAAGGTTCTGGACGCCAGCCTGAGGGCTCAACTGCAGAATTTGAAGGAAAATATTAAAAGGGGTGAGTAGGGCCATGCAGATTAAAGCGGAAGAAATCAGCAAAATCATTCAGGACCAGATTCAGAATTATGAATCTCGCGTCGAGATGAGCGAAACCGGCACCGTGCTCTATGTCGGTGACGGTATTGCCCGCGTTCACGGCTGCGAAAACGCCATGGCCATGGAGCTGCTGGAATTCCCCGGCGGTCTCAAGGGCATGGTGCTGAACCTGGAAGAGGACAACGTTGGTGTCGCCCTGCTCGGCGATGACACCGGCATCAAGGAAGGCGACCCGGTCAAGCGTACCGGCATGATCTACTCCGTGCCGGTCGGCGACGGTGTCATGGGCCGCGTCGTGAACCCCCTGGGCGAACCCATTGACGGTCTCGGACCCATCGAGTCCAACGAAATCCGCCCGGTTGAGCTCAAGGCTCCCGGCATCATCGCCCGCAAGTCGGTTCACGAGCCCTGCTACACCGGTCTCAAGGCCATTGACGCCATGACTCCGGTCGGCCGCGGCCAGCGCGAACTCGTCATCGGTGACCGTCAGGTCGGCAAGACCGCTGTCGGCATCGACGCCATCCTGGCTCAGAAGAACACCGACGTGCACTGCTTCTACGTGGCCATCGGCCAGAAGAAGGCGTCCGTCGCCCTGGTTGCCGACGTGCTTCGCAAGTACGGCGCCATGGAATACACCACCATTGTTTCCGCTACCGCTTCCGACCCCGCGCCGCTGCAGTTCATTGCTGCGTACACCGGTGCCACCATGGCGGAATTCTACCGTGACAACGGCAAGCACGCGCTGATCGTTTACGACGATCTTTCCAAGCAGGCCACGGCCTACCGCCAGATGTCCCTGCTGCTCCGCCGTCCCCCGGGACGTGAAGCTTTCCCCGGCGACGTCTTCTACCTGCACTCCAGACTGCTGGAACGTGCCTGCAAGGTGAACGACAGCCTGGGCGCCGGTTCCCTGACCGCCCTGCCCGTCATCGAGACTCAGGCAGGCGACGTGTCCGCGTACATCCCGACCAACGTCATCTCCATTACCGATGGTCAGATCTACCTGGAGCCCAACCTGTTCAACGCTGGTGTCCGTCCGGCCATCAACGTCGGTCTCTCGGTTTCCCGAGTCGGCGGCTCCGCGCAGATCAAGGCCATGAAGCAGGTTGCCGGTACTCTTCGTCTCGACCTCGCCCAGTACCGCGAGCTGGCCGCCTTTGCGCAGTTCGGTTCCGATCTGGACAAGGGCACCCAGCAGAAGCTGAATCGTGGCGCCCGCATGGTCGAGCTGCTCAAGCAGCCCCAGTACCAGCCCCTCTCCGTTCAGGAGCAGGTTTCCATCCTGTACGCCGGAACCCGCGGCCTTCTGGATGACGTGGAAGTGGAGTCCGTGCAGAAGTTCGAAGCCGAGTTCCTCGAGTTCATGCGCAGCGCCAAGGCTGACGTGCTGAGCGAAATCGCCGAGAAGGAAAAGATCGACGATGTCGTGGAAGGCAAGCTCAAGGCTGCCATTGAGGAGTTCAAGAAGGGCTTTTCCGCCTAAGTCAAAGGGGTAATTGATGGCTTCGTTACGAGACGTCCAGAATCAGATCACTGGCGTCAAAAAAACCAAGCAGATCACCAAGGCCATGAATATGGTGGCCTCGGCGAAGCTCAGAAACGCGCAGAGCCGCATCGAGCGGTTCCGTCCGTATGCTGACAAGTTCTACGAGATGCTTGGGGATTTGGCGGCCGGTGCTGACGAATCGGTGCACCCGCTGCTGGAAAGGCGCGAAGAGGTCAAGACCACGGGCATTGTGGTCACGACTTCGGATCGCGGCCTTTGCGGCGCGTTCAATTCGAACATCATCACCATGGCCATGAAACTGGCTGCCGAAAAGACCGCCGAGGGCAAGACCGTCAAGGTCTACTGCATCGGCAAGAAGGTCGCAGATGCGTTCCGCAAGACCGACTATGAAGTCGTTCGTCAGGAGCGCGACGCCATGACCCACTTCGATTTTTCCCTCGCCGCGAGCGTGGGCAACGAAGTGATCGCCGCCTATCTGGCTGGCGAGCTTGATGAGGTCAGCGTCATTTACGGCGAGTTCCACGGCATGGCAAAACAGATCCCGGTCACGCTCGATGTCCTGCCCATCACCTCGCACGAGGCTGAAGCGGGCGAGGAATCCGAAGGCGCTTCCGGCGACTACATATACGAACCTTCCGTCGAAGGCCTGCTGGCCGAGCTTCTGCCTCGGTTCATCAAGGTTCAGGTGTATCGCGGCCTGCTCGACACTTCCGCTTCCGAGCATGCTGCGCGCATGGCCGCCATGGACAACGCCACCAAGGCGTGTGACGACCTGACCGAATCCCTGACCTTGCTGTTCAACAAGACCAGGCAGGCTGCCATTACTGGCGATCTTATGGACATTGTCGGCGGCGCTGAAGCGCTGAACGGATAAAAGGGGGCTTTAAACAATGGCAAATGTAGGTAAAATCGTTCAGGTTATCGGCGCCGTTGTCGACGTCGAATTTCCTGAGGGCAAACTGCCCAACATTCTCACCGCGTTGGAAATTCAGAATCCCAACAATGACGCTGCGCCGAAGCTGATCTGCGAAGTGGCCCAGCATCTGGGTAACAATATCGTGCGCACCATCGCCATGGACGCGACCGACGGCCTTGTCCGCGGCATGGGCGCCACCGACCTCGAGTCCCCCATCACCGCGCCTGTCGGTTCCGGTTCTCTTGGCCGCATCATGAACGTCGTTGGCGAGCCTGTTGACGAGATGGGCGACATCGACGCCGTGAAGCGCCTGCCCATTCACCGCGCGGCTCCGGGCTTCACCGAGCAGAACACCAAGGTTGAGCTGCTCGAAACCGGCATCAAGGTCGTTGACCTGCTCATCCCGTTCCCCAAGGGCGGCAAGATGGGCCTGTTCGGCGGCGCAGGTGTTGGCAAGACCGTTATTCTCATGGAAATGATCAACAACATCGCCAAGCAGCACGGCGGCATCTCCGTGTTCGCTGGTGTTGGCGAGCGTACCCGTGAGGGCAACGACCTGTACCACGAAATGAAGGAAGCCGGCGTTCTGGAGAAAGCCGCATTGGTGTACGGCCAGATGAACGAGCCTCCGGGAGCCCGTGCCCGTGTTGCTCTGACCGCTCTGACCTGCGCGGAATACTTCCGTGACGAAGAAGGCCAGGACGTGCTGCTCTTCATCGACAACATCTTCCGCTTCACCCAGGCCGGTTCCGAGGTGTCCGCACTTCTGGGTCGCATGCCTTCCGCGGTTGGTTACCAGCCGACTCTGGGCACTGACCTTGGTGGCCTGCAGGAGCGCATTACCTCCACCAACAAGGGTTCCATCACCTCGGTTCAGGCCGTTTACGTGCCCGCCGATGACTTGACCGACCCCGCGCCGGCCACCACGTTCTCGCATCTGGACGGTACTCTGGTTCTGTCCCGTCAGATCGCCGAGCTCGGCATCTACCCTGCGGTGGACCCGCTGGACTCCACGTCCCGCATCCTCGACCCCAACGTTCTGGGCGCCGACCACTACGCCACCGCGCGTGAAGTGCAGTCCGTGCTCCAGAAGTACAAGGACCTCCAGGACATCATCGCCATTCTCGGCATGGACGAACTGTCCGACGAGGATAAGCTGACCGTTGGCCGCGCCCGCCGCATCCAGCGTTTTCTGTCCCAGCCGTTCCACGTCGCCGAAGTCTTCACCGGCGTTCCCGGCGTGTACGTCAAGACCGAAGATACTGTTAAGGCGTTCCGCGACATCCTTGACGGCAAATACGATGATCTGCCCGAGCAGGCCTTCTACATGTGCGGCGGTATTGAGGAAGCCATCGAAAAGGCCAAGAATTAAGCGAGGTAGCTCATGGCTAAGACGCTGAACCTTGAGATTGTCACTCCAGACCGGAAGGTACTTTCCGAGGAAGTGGAGTATGTCGGCGCCCCCGGCGTACTCGGTGAGTTCGGCATTCTGCCGAATCACGTTCCTTTCCTTTCCGCTCTTGGTATTGGCAACCTCCATTACAAACAAGACGGCAAGGCGCACTTTGTCTTCGTCGCCGGTGGGTTTGCGGAAGTGAACCACAACAAGGTCACTGTGCTGGCCGAAGTTGCCGAAATGGCCACCGAGATCGACATTGACCGTGCGACCAAGGCCAGAGAGCGCGCCGAATCCAGGGCCCAACAGGCCAAGGAAAAGCTCGACCACGCGAGAAATCAGGCTGCCCTGCAGCGGGCCATTGCCCGCATCAGCTGCCAGACCCGTGGCCGTGAAGCCGGCACCTGCTCCTAGAGCCTGGCTCACCCAATAAAACAAAAAGGCGGATCGCATTGCGGTCCGCCTTTTTTTTGTTGTGCCCTGCAAAGTCGCTGCATTTGCCTTTGGCTATGCCTTGACTGGAATTTAGTTGTTTTTTTACTGCTCATTTTCCAAAAAAGGATCGTTTTCTCATGAAGAAACCGAGAGTTCGGGATAGCGTGGCCGTATGGGACCAGAAGGTTATCATCATGGGGGGACAATAGTTATGGATGGACTCAGACCGTACTATGTCCACTGGAACGACGGGTGTACCTGTTTGTCCGGTGGCGTCTTGCAATATTGTATATCAGATGACAATATTTCGGCGCACCAACCCAAATGAGGAAGAAGCCATGACTGAAGAACTTTCCCCTGTAAAAGTAGATGTTAAGCTCGACGCTACAGAATCAGCAAATACAGTTACCCAAGGTCTTCGCAAAGGGGTGGCCAAGCTGTTCAATGCGATGATGGGTAAACGGTTGGCTAATGTTGAGTACTTTCAAAAGCTCACAGCAGCGCAGGCTGAGAAAGATTGTTTAGCCATCGCTTCAGGGCAGGCTGAATTCCGTGACCAAGAATTGATTCACACCAACTCTCTTCCTCCGATTCGAAATCAAGTGCTGCAAATTGAAGCTGAACAAGAGATGCGGAATCTTGCAGAAAACATGCGCGAAGCCTGTGTTGCCCTCGCAGATGTGCCGGATGAGGAAATCTCCGATAAAGACATTGAGCCGGATTTCTTCGCTCGTTGGCGTAGAGAGGCGAAAGTAATCGGAAATGAAGATCTGCAAAGGATTTGGGGAAAATTACTGGCGGAGGAAGTAAAAAGGTCAAGCTCCATTTCAGTTCGAACTTTAGATGTCGTAAAAAATTTGAGCAGAGATGAGGCTGAGTTGTTTTGCAAGCTCGCAAGTTATATTGTAGATGGTGCTTTTATCGTTTGTCCACCAAGGAACAGTGGAGTTGCGTACAAAAATATATATAGCGAGATCGCTAAGATGGTAGAGTGTGGAATTGTGGTTGATTCTACAGGGCAAGCTGAGTACGAATCGAACAAGAATTTGCTATTGACGAATAAGAAAGTAGCAGTGATGCATAAGTATTTTGTTGTAAATCATGATCCAAATAAAAAACTTGTTTTTATTGGCGCTGTTTTAACTAGAGCTGGGGTTGATTTATATAAAATAGCAGACTTTGATCCTATGCTAAAGTCGAATTTTAAAGACTTTTATGAATGCATAAATGACAATTCAACTGTCAAAATACATCCTGTTTTGCAGGGGGGGGGGGCTTAAGTGCCCCGATCTATCCTGAAATGGTTACAGATGAGGGGGCGTAGTCAGAGTTTCTGTTTACATTTATTGAATGATTTTGGCCTAGAATTGTCCTGGTCTGTGCTGCAAGAATAGGGTGTTGCGTGTCAGAAAAACAAGAAAGGCCGCCGGATGCATGTCCGGCGGCCTTTTTCATTTGAAATCTTGGCGGAAGCGTACAGGAGTCGAACCTGCCCGTGACATCACTGCCACACATTGGTTTTGAAGACCAAGCGCCACACCGGTGACGAAACGCTTCCGTGGTGGCAATGTGAGTAGCAGGTTTGGCCGGGGCGGGCAAGGGGCCGGGATTGCGACGGGATTCGGCACTGGTGTACAAGGGCGCGGGAGTCGCGTACAAGAGAACTGGTGTCCAGTGTGCGAAAATCGTTTCGAGCAAGGGAGGACGGCATGAACTGGTTGCTGAAATGCGTGGCCGCGGGAATCGTCGGCGGCATGGTCTGGATCGGCGCGGCCGGGGCTGCGGATGTGGGCGATGCGGTGAAGCGGAACTGCACTTCCTGTCATTCGGCCAAGCGCATCTGTCTGAACATGGGCGTGAAGGATACCGGGGCATGGAAGGGCACGATTGCCCGCATGATAGGCAAGGGAGCGCGTCTGGACCCGGGCATGACGGACAGCGCGGCCCAATATCTTGCCGGACAGAAGCGGAATGCCAGTCCGCTCTGCAACTGACGGATCGCCTGAAAAACGCGACCTGCCAAATTGCTGCAAAAGTGCAAGCCCTCGCGTATTGCTGCGCGGCGGTCTTGCACTTTTTTTGCGTCTATTGTTCCTCGATGCCGTAGCGTTCGAGGATGCGGGCGAATGTGCCATTGGCGCGGATTGCGGCAAGACCGCGATTCACGGTCTGAATCAGTGGCTCTGCTCCCGGTGACGATCTGGGCGCAATCACGTGCAGGGTGGTCACGGTCAGTGGCGTGTGCGTGGCTGCGAATTCGTATTCCCGGCCCGGAAACAGCTTGCGGATCAGGAACCAGCCCACGGCCTCGCTCTGGGGCGCAAGATCGACCCAGCCGCGTTCCAGCTTGCGAAAGGCGTGTTCATCGCCGTAGCCCCAGTCCATGCGCAGGTCCGCCTTTCGGAAATCCGTTTCATAGAAATAGCCGAGATTGCCGGACACGATGTAGCCCTTGAGGTCCTTCAGCCCGGTGAAATCGAAGTCCTTGAGTCGGTCTCGGCGATAGAAGAACACGCATCTGGATTGCAGGATCGGATCGGAAAACAGGAAGGCCGGTTCCATGGTCGGGATTCTGGCCCACGGAAAACTGGCCTCGGCATCGCCTGCGTCAAGGGCGAGGCGGCAGCGCGGCCATGGCAGAAACGCGAATTCGCCCCGCAGGTCTTCCGCTTCCAGAGCCGCGCGCACGATTTCCGCAGCCGCGCCGTTGCCCGGCATGTATTCCATGGAATAGGGCGGCCATTCCCCGGCCACGAGCCGGACTTCCCGTCGCTCCTCGGCATGGGCCGGGAGACAGGCAGCCGCAAGGACCGCGAAAAGGCTCAGAAGAAGCGGAATCGCGTGTCGGATCATCCCGAATACCTAACCTACCTCGTCACAATGTCAACGGCGTGTGGCAGGCTGGATCACGACTTGCCGAACAGGGTGCGCTGCAGGTCGGCCAGCGTGGCGCAGGTGTCGGCATGGCACGTCGGATCGTGCCCGAGGCGCATGGCCTGCTTGAGCCGCGTTTCATGGGCCGACACGGGCCGGACCTGTCCGTTGAGGTCGATCTCTCCCCAGAACACCGAGGATTCGGGCAGGGGCTGGTCGTAGAACGACGACAGCACTGCCGCAACAACCGCCAGATCAAGGCCCGGGTCGCGCGTGGCCAGCCCGCCGGAAATCTTGGCGTAGATGTCGTAGCCGCTCAGGTTCAGGCGCAGCCGCTTTTCCAGCACGGCCAGCAGCAGGTTCAGCCGATTCGTGTCGAACCCGAGGGCTGTGCGGCGCGGAATGGTCAGGAACGTCTTGCTGACAAGGGCCTGCACTTCCACGGCAAAGGGGCGTTGGCCATCCACGGCCATGGCCATGGCCGTGCCCGAAAGCGAGGGGTCCCGCTGGCCCAGAAAGAACGTGGACGGGTCTTCCACCACGCGCAATCCCTCCTGCTCCATCACGAACACGACCAGTTCGTCGCTCGGGCCGAACCGGTTCTTGAGCACGCGCAGGATGCGGGAGAAATGCTTTCGGTCGCCCTCCAGATACAGCACGGTGTCCACCATGTGCTCCAGCAGCTTGGGCCCGGCAATCTGGCCGTCCTTGGTCACATGGCCGACCAGAATCAGGGTGGTGCCCGTCTTCTTGGTCTTTTCCACCAGTTCGGCGGACACGGCGCGCACCTGACTGACCGAACCGGGAATGCCGTCGGCCAGCGGGGAAGCCAGAGTCTGGACCGAATCCACGATGAGCAGTTCCGGCGGATTGGGACCGTCCAGCACGGCCAGCGCATCCTCGACCTTGTTGGTGGAGACTGCCATGAGCCCGGGACCGAGCAGGCCAAGGCGTTTGGCGCGCGATTTGAGCTGGGGCAGGGATTCCTCGCCCGAGAGATAGACCGCGCTGTTGCCGCGTCCGGCCTGGGTTCCGGCCAGTTGCAGCAGAAGCGTGGACTTGCCGATGCCGGGTTCGCCGCCCAGCAGAATGGCCGCGCCCGGAACCAGTCCCTTGCCCAGCAGATTGTCCAGCGCCTCGATGCCCGTGGGCCGGGCCTGAAGGTTTTCGGCCTTGAGGTCCTCAAGCGGGCGGGGGGCATTGGTGGAGGCCGCCGCGCCCACAGGACGCGAGGATTTCGACTCCACGGTCACGGGCTCCAGCGTGTTCCATTCCTTGCACTGAAGGCATTGGCCCTGCCAGCGCGGGGTGCGCGCTCCGCAGTTGGAGCAGCGAAAGATTTCCTTGGTCTTCATGATGTCCCCCTTGCCAGAGGTAATAGTCAGCCGCGTTTGAGCGTGTCGCGCAGGGTGGCGAGCCCGCGTTCCAGTTCCTGAAGCGTGCGTGGCGAACTCAGGGCCGCGCGAACACCGCATGGGGCTGGCGTCCGTCCAGCCGTGAATCTGCCCGCCGGAGAAACGGATATGCCGCGTCTGGCTGTTTCGCGGCAGAAATCGTCCGGGGTCCACGGTTCGGGAAGATCAATCCACAGGAAGTATCCGTGTTTTGTCGTGCGAATGTCCAGCTCTTCCAGAATTTTTCGCGCGGCATCGCTGCGCAGCATTGCCGCGCTACGCCGTTTTTCCGCGATGCGGTCCGCAGTGCCGTCCTCCAGCCAGAGCCTGACCAGCTCCAGATGCACCACGGGCGGCGCGCCCACGGTGTCGGCAAGGCAGCGTTGCAGGGATTCCACATAATGACGCGGTGCGCTTGCAAAGGCTGCGGCCAGTCCATCCGAAAGAGGCATGGTCATGTCTGCCACGAAAAAGGCGCGCTCCGGGATCAGGGCGGTCACGGGCAGCGGATTGGTCCCGGCGTGGGCATAGGGATCGTCCTCGATGACCAGCAGGTCCTGCCTGTCAGCGACTTCGGCAATGGCGGCGCGCCGGGGGGCGTTCATGCTGGCCGTGGTCGGGTCCTGACATCCGGGCATGACGTGCACGGCCCGGATCGGGTGTTTGGCGCAGGCCGCGTCCAGCGCGTCCGGGAGCATGGAATTTTCATCGCACGGGATCGGGACCAGACGCACGCCGGTGCGTCGGGCCATGTCCCGGATCAGGGGCGAGACCGTGTCGGTCACGGCCAGCCGGTCGCCTTTTCGGAACAGTACGGAGAACAGCAGGGTCAGGGCGTGCAGGCGGTTGATGCACGGGACAACGGTTTCCGGGGGCGTGGGCAGGCCCCAGCGTTCGAGCCAGAGGGAGCCGGTTTCCCGGTCGCGCATGCGCCCGCCCGGAGGGGGCGGGCGCAGCAGCGTACCGGCATTGCCCGACCTGGCGATTCCGCCAAGCGCCCCGGCAATGTCCGGGGTGGGGGGGGATATCGGCAGGACCCGGTCCATGCCGATCGGAGTGGGGCCGGAAAGACCGGGGCCACGTGAGGCTATGTACGTGCCCCGGCCGGTTTCCCCTCGTACCAGTCCGCGCCTTGCGGCTTCGGCATAGCCCCGGGTCACGGTACCCACGGTTACCCCCAGGCGCTCCGCCAGACAGCGGTGCGTGGGCAACCGAAACCCGGGGCCTATGCGTCCCGCGCTTACATCCTCTTCAATGACGTCGGCAATTGCGAGGTAGCGCGGACCGGGAAATCTTTCTATGTCAGGTCGCCACAATGTCATGATGACGATAGATACAATTTACATAAAATTGTGTCAATCGCAACAGAAAAATCGTGACATCGACGAAAAAATCATGGGCCGCGGGCATGAAGAAACCGCCCCTGCCGAAGCAGGAGCGGTTTGCTGCAATCAAGGGATGGGAAGTGGCGCGGATCAGCTGATGAGGTCGCGGTTGCCTTCGATCAGGTCCGTGACCACGCCCGGATCGGCCAGAGTGGAGGTGTCGCCGAATTCGGTGGAGCCTTCCACGATCTTGCGCAGCACGCGGCGCATGATCTTGCCGGAGCGGGTCTTGGGCAGTCCTTCTGCGAACTGGATGAACTCGGGAGTGGCAATGGGGCCGATTTCCGTGCGGACCCAGACCTTGAGTTCCTTCATGAGTTCGTCGGTGGGTTCCTCGTCGGACTTCAGGGTCACGTACGCGTAGATGGTCTGGCCCTTCACGTCGTGGGGCATGCCCACCACTGCGGCCTCGGCCACCTTGGGATGCGCCACGAGCGCGGATTCGATCTCGGCCGTGCCCATGCGGTGGCCGGACACGTTGATCACGTCATCCAGCCGGCCCATGATCCAGAAATAGCCGTCATCATCGGTGCGCGCGCCGTCCCCGGATTCGTAGGCGCCCGGAAAGCCCGCAAAGTACGTGGACTTGTAGCGGTCCGGGTTGCGCCACACGTTGCGGAGCATGCCGGGCCACGGCTTGTCGATGATCAGGTGTCCGCCTTCGTTGGGCTCTGCCGGGGAGCCGTCGCGCCGAACGATCTTGGCGGCCACGCCGGGCAGGGCGCGGGTTGCGGAACCGGGCTTGAGCGGGGTTGCATAGGGCAGGGCCGCGATCATGATGCCCCCGGTCTCGGTCTGCCACCATGTGTCGGTAATGGGCAGTTTCCCCTTGCCCACGTGCTCGTGATACCACATCCACGCTTCCGGGTTGATGGGTTCGCCCACGGACGCGAGCACGCGCAGGGAGCTCATGTCGTGCATGTCGGTCCATTCCGTGCCCTCGCGCATCAGGGCGCGGATGACCGTGGGCGCGGTGTAGAAGATGTTGACCTTGAACTTGTCCACGATGCGCCAGAACCGGTCCGGCTTGGGATAGCTGGGCACGCCCTCGAACATGACCGAAGTGGCGCCGAGGCAGAGCGGGCCGTACACGATGTAGGAATGGCCCGTGATCCAGCCGATGTCCGCAGTGCACCAGTACACGTCCTCGTCCTTGACGTCGAACACCCACTGTGTGGTGTGCGCCGCATAGGTCAGGTAGCCGCCCGTGGTGTGCAGCACGCCCTTGGGCTTGCCCGTGGACCCGGAGGTGTAGAGGATGAACAGCGGGTCTTCCGCGTCCATTTCCTCGTACGGGCAGTCCGCAGTGATGTCGTCGGCCGCGATTTCGTCATGCCACCAGTTGTCCCGGCCTTCCACCATGTCCACGTCCAGATTGCCGCGATTGACCACGACGACCTGCTCCACGCTCGGGCAGCCGGTCAGGGCCTCGTCCGCGTTCTTCTTCAGGGGAATGGTCTTGCCTGCGCGCAGCACTGCGTCCGCCGTGACCAGCACCTTTGCCTCGCAGTCCTGAATCCGGGACTGGAGCGCAATGGCCGAGAAGCCCGCGAACACGATGGAATGCAGCGCGCCGATGCGGGTGCAGGCCAGCATGGCAATGGCCAGTTCCGGAATCATGGGCATGTACAGGGAAACGCGATCCCCGCGCTTCACGCCCTTCTTGCGCAGCACGTTGGCAAACCGGCACACCTCGGTGTGCAGCATCTGATAGGTGTAGACGCGCACGTCCTCCTCGGGCTCGCCCTGCCAGATGATGGCCGCCTTGTTGCGCCGCCCGTTCTCCAGATGGCGGTCGAGGCAGTTGTAGGCCACGTTGGTCCTGCCGCCCTGAAACCATTTCACCTCGGGCTTGTGGAAATCGTATTCCAGCGTTTTGTCCCAGTCCGAGAACCACGTGACCAGTTCCCTTGCCCGGTCGGACCAGAAGCCTTCGGGATCCTGCTCGGCCCGCGTGTATGCGGCCTCGTATTCGTCCATGCTCTTGACCCATGCCTGTGGCTGCATGGATTCGTCGGGTTGAAAGAGCCTTCCCTCCTTCATCATGCTTTCGATCTTTTTCTCTTCACTCATGTTCGCTCCCTTGATCTGATTCCGTCGGTATTCCGAAAAAACCGCTTCATGGTCCCGGCGGGCCGCAATCCCCCCGGTGAAAAACGGGAATGCCACTCATAGACCGTTATCCTCTATCCGAGACAGGTTTGCAACAGGCATCATTTTTCCGTGAACGGTTTCAATCCGGCCGGTGAACGGCGAACGGCATTCACCGGCATGTGGGCAAGGGGCTGTTTCGTCAGGGGGGAATCCCTGCCAGTCGGCAGTGTCTGCCGGTTCGGACCTTTCTCCGGCCTGCTCCGGAAGGCGGATTCGGACGGGGCGGTCCGGTTCGGTGAATGGTCGGGACGGGCGGACGACCGGAACATGATTTTTTCAGGCCGTCGTTGTCCTTTTTCTGCTGCCCGCGTACTGTCGGAACATGTTTCCCGCCTATCTGGCCCTGCATCGATCCGGCGAACTGGCCGAGCGCGCCCGTCGCGCCGTGGAGCGGCTTGCTTCGTGCGACCTCTGCCCCCGGCTGTGTGGCGCGGACCGGACCGCCGGACAGGTCGGTTTCTGCGGAGTGGGCCGAAAGGCCGTGGTGGCCGCGTTCAACCCCCATTTCGGAGAGGAAGCCGTGCTGGTGGGCGAACGCGGTTCGGGCACGGTGTTTTTCGCCGGGTGCAATCTGGGGTGCGTGTTCTGCCAGAACCATGACATCAGTCACGAGCCGGACGCGGGGCTTCCTGCAACCCCGGCGGAATTGGCCGGGGTCATGCTCGAACTCCAGAAGCAGGGCTGCCACAACATCAACTTCGTGACCCCGTCCCATGTGGTGCCGCAGATACTGGAAGCCCTGCCCATTGCCGCGGATCACGGGCTGCGTCTGCCGCTGGTCTACAACACCGGTGCGTATGACACCGTGGAGACGCTCGAACTGCTGGACGGCGTGATCGACGTCTACATGCCGGACGTGAAGGTGTGGTCCCGGCATGTCGCCGGGGAGTTCCTGCTGGCCGAGGACTACCCGGAGCGGGCGCGCGCCGCAGTGCGCGAGATGTTCCGGCAGGTGGGGCGGCTGGCAACGGATTCGGACGGGGTTGCCATGCGTGGCCTGCTGGTGCGGCATCTGGTCCTGCCGGACGATCTGGCAGGCACAAAAGACTGGATGCGCTTCCTGTCCGGGCTTTCTCCGGGCGTACACGTCAACATCATGGGGCAGTATCGCCCCTGTGGCCGCGCAGGCGAAATTTCCGGGTTGGATCGGATTGTGACCAGATGTGAATACCTGCGTGCCGTGGAGGCGGCAAAATTGGCGAAATTGGCCTGTTTGGACCCTGATTGCGTTGATACACTGGAGAAAATGGGCAGAAAATTACATTAATGTAATCATATTTTAGTTTATAATTACAAAAGTTAGCAAAGTCTTGACAAAAATGTGTCGGTCTGTAACCTCTTGTCGCGCTTGCTTTTGCGAAAAATGTTATAATTTACCGCGAAAAAATGGCTATACAGAATAGCCTGTGAGCGTAACAGCCCGTCATGCAAGGATATTCATTTTTTGGCACGAGGGTTGTTAGTAGGGCAGATCGTTGGGAGTTAACAGACTGGCGTCAAAAACCTATTTTGGGAGGAAAATACATGGACATCCCTGTTTTCAACTGCAAGAACGCCGATGACGTGATGAAGGCTGTCAAGGACTACAATGTCAGCTTCATTCAGTACTGGTTCGTGGACATTCTGGGTACGCTCAAGAGCTTCCAGATCACGCCCAACGAGCTGGAAGCCTCGTTCGAGGAAGGCATGGGCTTTGACGGTTCCTCCATCCTCGGCTTCTGCCGCATCGACGAATCCGACATGGTGGCCATGCCCGATCCCACCACGTTCCAGATCTGCTCCTGGCGGCCCACCGAGCGTCCCGTGGCGCGCATGTTCTGCGACGTGGTCAACCCGGACGGCTCCCCGTTCGCGGCCGACTCCCGCTACATCCTGAAAAAGGTTCTGGCCCAGGCTGCCGAGAAGGGCCACACCGCCTATCTCGGACCCGAGCTGGAATTCTTCCTGTTCGCGGACGACACCGACACCGAGATTCTGGATCACGGCGGCTACTTCGATGCTCCGCCGCTCGATCTGGGCAACAACATTCGCCGCGAGATCATTTTTGCTCTGGAAGGCATGGGCATTCAGGTGGAATATTCCCACCACGAGGTTGCCCCGTCCCAGCACGAGATCGACCTGCGCTATGCCGAAGCCCTGAAAATGGCGGACGTGGCCATGACCTACCGCGTGGTGGTCAAGGAAGTCGCCCGCAAGCACGGCTGCTACGCCACCTTCATGCCCAAGCCCATCTTCGGCGAGAACGGTTCCGGCATGCACGTGCACCAGTCCCTGTTCAAGAACGGCAAGAACGTTTTCTACGATGCCAACGACGAGTTCAACCTGTCCGCCGAGGGCAAGAGCTACATCGCCGGCATTCTGAAGCACGCGCCCGAGTTCGTGTGCGTCACCAACCAGTGGGTCAACTCCTACAAGCGTCTGGTGCCCGGCTACGAGGCTCCGGTGTACATCGCGTGGGCCCGCCGCAACCGCTCCGCTCTGGTGCGTGTGCCCATGTACAAGCCCGGCAAGGAAGCTGCGACCCGCATGGAACTGCGCTGCCCGGATCCGGCTGCCAACCCGTACCTTGCCTGGGCCGTGCAGATCGCTTCCGGCCTCAAGGGCATGGAAGAGGGCTACAAGCTGGTCGAGCCCGTGGAAGAGGACATCTTCGACATGAACGAGCGCCAGCTCAAGCGCAACAAGATCAAGTCCCTGCCCGGCTCCCTGTACGAGGCGGCCATGACCCTGAAGAAGTCCAAGTTCATGAAGGAAGTGCTGGGCGATCACCTGCACTCCGCCCTGGTCGAGAACAAGCTTGCGGAATGGGACGAATACCGCACTCAGGTCACCGAGTACGAACTCGACAAGTACCTGCCCATCCTGTAGCCGAACATATCACAGCCATCACCGTCCTTCAGGTCCCGGTCGCATCCTGCGGCCGGGACCGCTTTTTTCCGGGCGGAATCCGGAATGCCTTGACGTGTTTCCCGTCTTGCGGATAGGAGGGAGCATCATGCGCGACTAGCCTTTCCCTGGCCCTGTTTTCCGAGAGGGCCGCACGATTCGACCCTGTACGGCGACGGGTGTTCCCGTTCGTCATTTTTCTCGTATTCGAGTTTCCGGCCCTGCCGGAAGAAAGGATGGTCCCATGACTGACACTTCTCTTGTTTCCCTATTGAATCAGGCCCCTGATTTTTCCGATCCCTGGGGGGAGAATCACAAGATTCCGTGGAATGATCCCGCGTTCAGCAGGCGCATGCTGCGCGAGCATCTGACGCAGGACCACGAACTTGCCAGCAGAAGCCGCGTCCGAATAGCTGCGCAGGTGCGGTGGCTGCACGAACGCGCCCTTGGTGCGCAGCCCGGTCATGTCCTGGATCTGGGATGCGGCCCGGGACTGTATGCGTCCGGGCTTGCCGATGCCGGCCATGCCTACACCGGGCTGGATTTCGGTCCGGCTTCCATCAAGTACGCCGAAGCGCATTTCCGACGTCCCGGACAGGTCCGGTTTCGGCTCGGTGATGTCCGCGAACTGGATTTCGGCAGTGGTCATGATCTGGCATGCATGCTTTTCGGCGAGTTGAACGTGTTTTCTCCCGAGGATTGCCGCGCCATAGTGCGCAAGGCGTATCATGCCCTGAACCCGGGCGGAGTCCTGCTGGTGGAGGTGCATTCCCCGGACGCGGTGCGCGACTCGGGCCGGGGCGAATCCTGGCAGGCCTGCGAGTCCGGCCTGTTCTCGGATTCGCCGTACCTGTGCCTGACCCGCAACCATTGGAGCGAATCCCTGCGCGTGGCGCGCCAGACGTTTCACGTGATCGAAATCGGGACCAGAGCCCTGAGCACGCATCACAGCACGATGCAGGCCTATTCCCGCCGGGAGTACGATGATCTGCTCATCAATGCCGGGTTTCATGATCCCCGGTTGCGGGAATCATGGCCCGGCGGCCATGCCGGACTCTGGCTGCTTTCGGCGGTGCGTTAGCTGGGCGAAATCTGCCGCCCCGGTTGCATGCAATGACATGAAGCCCGCTTTGGCGGGCTTTTTCCGTTCCGGCGGTTGAGGTTCCGCGCCGCACGGGGTAGATGTCAGACATGATGCGTAAAAATGCCGGAGCTGTTTCATGCGTGTGACCGCCGTGGTGGGCCGGGACGTGGACCGCGATGTTCTGGCCGGGGCACTGGCCGGAGTCGACGCGCATGTGTCGCGCCATGCCTCGGGCGTGTCCCGCGGGGTTCGCCAGTTGGACAGACATCCTGCGGACCTGTTTCTGGTGGCGCCGGATGCGGCCGACGGGACATGGCCCCGGGCCGTGCGCCGGGCAGTGCGCGAATACGCGGTAACGGTTCTGGTGCTGGGGCCGGACAATGCGGGATGGCGCACGGATGCGCTGGATGCCGGAGCCTGGGCCTATGCCGAGCATGCGGACATGGAGTCCGGCAGGCTTGCGGACATGGTCGGGCTGATTGCGCGTTGCGTCGAGGCCGAGGCGCGGGCCGACCAGTGCAATTTCATCAACGATTGGGTCGAGGAGACCGGGCGGCTCGCTTCCTGGTGGACCCGGGATGACGGGAGCGTGGTCTTTTCCCGGGGCATGGCAGCCCTGTTCGGATGCCGTCCGGATGAACTGGGAGACGGTCTGGCTGCCCTGCGGGAATTCGTGCATCCGGACGACAGGGCCGTGTACGATCAGGCGGGCAAGGCCACGTTCAATGAAAAGTGGCCCGTGGATTTCGAATACCGCATTGTCACGCCGCAGGGACAGGTCCGGCATCTGCACGTGAACCGGCGCGTGGAACTGGACGACGGGGGCAATCTTGTCCGGGCCTACGGTCTGGCCCGGGACGTGTCCTCGCGCAAGAATTTCGAGGAGTTTCTTCATACGCGCGACGCCCTGCTTCAGGTGGTGAGCCGCTTTGCCGGCAGTTGCCTGCGCGGCGGGGACCGCGGCGACGCCATGGATTCCATCGTGCGCACATTGGGCATGACCGCGGACGTGACCCGCGTCTTCATCTGCCGTCGCAGAGCCGACATGCCTGCGGGGTGTGCGGTTTCCCTGGAGTTCGAATGGGCTGCCCCGGGCATTCCCGTGCTGACCGGTCAGCCGGGCATGGATGGCCTTTCCCTTTCTCCGGCCTATGATCGCTGGCAGGAATCCCTGCTCGCGCACCATCCCATTGCCGGGCACGTGCACAATTTTCCGGAGGCCGAGCAGGCCCTGTTCGACGGTTCCGGCGTGCGTTCCCTGCTGCTGGTGCCCGTGTTTTCGGGTGACGAGTGGTGGGGCTTCATCGGGTTTTTCGAGCACCGCAGGGAACGGGACTGGCTTCCTGCGGAAATCGAGGCCCTGACCATGGTGGCCGATCTGCTCGGGTCCGCGATTCTCCGGTCGCGCATGGAGCGTCAGCTTCGCGAGGCCAACGAGGCTGCGGAAGAGGCCAAGCGCATGGCGCTGGACGCCAGCAAGGCAAAGAGCCGCTTTCTGGCCAACATGAGTCACGAAATCCGTACGCCCATCAGCGGCATTCTGGGCATGGCCGAGATGACCATCACCACGGGACTGACCCCGGAACAGCGAGAACATCTGGACATGATCCGGGATGCGGCCCGCTCCCTGCTTGCCGTGGTCAACGACATTCTCGACATCTCCAAGATCGAGGCGAGCAGGATGGAGCTTCGCCCGGTCCCGTTCGATTTTCGCAGGGAACTGGAAACCACGCTCAAGCCGTTCGAGCCGCAGGCCAAGGCCGGGAATCTGGTCTTTCTCTGGAATGTGGCCGACGATGTGCCCGCGCATCTGGAGGGCGACCCGGAACGCCTCGGTCAGGTGCTGCGCAATCTCGTGGGCAACGGGCTGAAGTTCACGGAACGGGGGCTGGTCGAGCTTTCCGTGGGCGTGGCCGAACAGGTCGGCGACCAGATCTGCCTGCATTTTTCCGTGCGCGACACGGGCGAGGGCATTCCCGAGGACCGGCTCGAGGACATTTTCGACAGCTTCACGCAGGTGGATTCCTCCATGGGCAAGCGGCATCAGGGAACCGGACTGGGGCTGGCCATTTCCCGGGAGCTGGTCGCCATGATGGGCGGAACCGTGAGCGCGGAATCCGAGCCGGGCCGGGGCAGCGTGTTTTCCTTCACCGCGTGGTTCGGCATCACCGACAAGGTGCCCGAGGCCGCGCCCGAGCAGAAGGAACCCTTGCGCCCTCTGCATCTGCGACTGCTTCTGGCCGAGGACAATCCCCTGAACCGCAAGTTCCTGACGCATTTTCTGGGCATGTTCGGCCACGAAGTCACGGTGGCGGGCAACGGCCGGGAGGCTCTGGACCTGCTGGAGCGGACCGAAAGGCCGTTCGATCTGGTGCTCATGGACGTGCAGATGCCCGAGATGGGCGGCATCGAGGCCACTCGGGCCATTCGCGCGCACAAGGGCAGACGTGTTGATCCGAACATTCCGATAATCGCCCTGACCGCCTATGCCATGAAGGGCGACAAGGAGCGCATGCTGGAAGCGGGCATGAACGACTACGTGAGCAAGCCCGTGGACATGAAGGAGCTTTCCGCAGCCATTGCCCGCAATGTGCGCCGTCCCGGGGATGATTCCAAGGCTGCCCCTGCGAGGAGCGGGAGACGGACGGAACGCGTCTCGGAGCCGCAGGTTGCGGATGTCGACATGGACGCGCTCGCGGAACGCTTTCAGGGCAACACCACCCTGCTGCGCGACATTCTCAAGCTGTTTCTTGCCGAGGCCTCGGACAAGCTGGACATGCTGGAGAGCGGGCTGCTGCGCTCGGACCCGGACGAGGCCGGGGCTGCCCTGCATTCCATGGCCAATCTGGCGGGCCATGTGCTGGCCATGCCCCAGATGCAGAAGGCCCGAAGTCTGGAACGGCTCTGCATCAAGGGCCGCATGGCCGAAGCCGTGGACGACATTCGAGCCCTGAAAGAGGAATTTGCCGGACTCGTCATTGCGGTCCGGCGGCAGATCAGAACGCTGTAAGTCGAGTTTGATTGCTTTTTTGCGTTGCACTCAGTACAAGGATTGACCCGGAGTTGCACCCGGCGATTATCGAGCAGGAGGGAAGAATATGCTGGTCAGAGATTGGATGACCCGGAACGTGATCTCCCTGGGCGTGAATTCGTCCATACTTGATGCCGCTGAAATTCTGCGGGAAAAGAACATTCGCCAATTCCCGGTGATCGATTCCGAGGGCAGGCTCGTGGGCATTGTCTCGGACCGCGATGTCCGGGACGCCATGCCTTCCAAGTTCGTGCCCGGCGACGGAGCCGTGGACCTGAAGAGCGGACTCTACACCCTGACGGCCGGGGACGTCATGACCCTGGACCCCATTGTTGTGGCCTCGGACACGGCCATGGACCTTGTGGCCGAACTCATCGTCAAGCACAAGATCGGCGGCATTCCCGTGGTGGACGGAGGCACGCTCTCCGGCATCATCACGCAGGCCGACGTGATGCGTTTTCTCTGCACGGCCACGGGCTGCCATCGCGGCGGCATCCAGTTTGCGGTGCGCCTGCCCGCCAAGCCCGGCCCTCTGGCCGAGCTGCTTCGCGATGTCAAGAACCAGAATCTTGCCTTCAGCAGCGTCTTCACTTCCGCGGATGTGGAACGCCCGGGCTTTCGCCACGCCTACGTGCGCGTGAGCGACATCGGCGACCAGCGCGTGGACAAGGTGGTCGAGGCGCTTCAGGCCAAGTACGACCTCATGTACTATGTCTACGAAGGCGTGACCGTCGACCTTTCAGACAGTTGAAAAGCGGGCAATCGCTGCGTTGCTGCAAAACGCTCAAACCCTCGCGTATCGGAATACGCGTCGGTCTTGAGCGTTTTTTGCGCCTTGCGCTCACCCGCTTTTGAACTGCCTGAATGTGTGTTGCAAAGCGGGCAATCGCTGCGTTGCTGCAAAACGGGCAGACTCTCGCGTATCGGAATACGCGTCGATCCTGCCCGTTTTTTGCGCCTTGCGCTCACCCGCTTTTGAACTGTCTGAATGTGTGTTGAAAAGCGGGCAATCGCTGCGTTGCTGCAAAACGGGCAGACTCTCGCGTATCGGAATACGCGTCGGTCTTGAGCGTTATTTGCGCCTTGCGCTCACCCGCTTTTGAACTGCCTGATTGTGTGTTGCAAAGCGGGCAATCGCTGCGTTGCTGCAAAACGGGCAGACTCTCGCGTATCGGAATATGCGTCGATCCTGCCCGTTTTTTGCGCCTTGCGCCTTTTGGTTCCCGGATTGAGTTGACGGTGCGAAACGGGGGAGCCTGATGCAGAGGTCTGTCTTCGGAAAACAGTTTTTCTGCCATGAAAAAAAACGCTGCCCGGCCTGTGATCAGGTCGGGCAGCGTTGGCTTGTCTTGTCGAAAGGACGCTATTTTGCGGCCTTGAGCAGTTCGGCCACAAGGCCGGGGATGGTGTAGTCCTCGGGTTCCACGTCCACGGTAAAGCCGTATTCGTGCACGGTCTTCGTGGTGATGGGGCCGATGGATGCGATTTTGACTTCCGGGTGCTGCTTGAGTTCCTCGGCAGGAAGCAGCTTGAAGAAGTTGTGCACCGTGGACGAGGACGTGAAGGTCACGTAGCCGATCTCGCCCTTGTTCATGGCTTCGCGCACTTCGTCCACGTCGGACTTGGCCAGACGGGTTTCGTACACGGGCAGGACATGCACGTCGCAACCTGCCTCGCGCAGGGCGTCGGGCAGAACCTCGCGAGCCTTGAGCGCTCTGGGGATCAGCACGGACTGGCCCTGAATGCCGAGCTTGAGCAGTCCTTCCACCACGTGTTCGGCCACATACTTTTCCGGGATGAAATCCGGATTGATGCCCCGATCGCGCAGGGCGTCTGCCGTGGCCGGGCCGATGGCCGCCACCTGAAGGCCACCCAGAATGCGGGAGTCCAGCCCGATTTCCGCGAGCTGTTCCCAGAAGAATTTCACGCCGTTCACCGAGGTGAACACCAGCCACTGGTACCGGGCGAGCTGGAGAATCGCGGTTTCTACCTCGTTGTAGTCGTCCAGATGCTCCACGGAGATGGTGGGGAACTCGTGCACGCATGCGCCGTGGCCGCGCAGGGTGGCCACGAGGCCGCTGGCCTGTTCGCGTGCCCGGGTCACGACCACGCCTTTGCCCAGCAGCGGCTTTTTCTCGAACCAGTTCAGTTTGTCGTGCAGGGAGCAGACCCCGCCCACGATGATGATGGACGGCGCCTTGAAGCCGCGTTCGGCCGCGTCCGCAGCCACGTTTTCCAGCGTGGAAAGCATGGACTCCTGAGTGCAGCGGGTGCCCCAGCGCACCAGAGCCACGGGCGTGTCTCCGGCTCTGCCGTTGTTCATCAGGTTGTCCGCGATCATGGGCAGATTCTTCACGCCCATGTAGAAGACGAGGGTGGACGTGGACTTGCCGTAGACTTCCCAGTTGTGGCCGGATTTTTCCTTGGTCGGGTCTTCGTGGCCCGTGATGAAGCACACGCTGGTGGTGTGGTCGCGATGGGTCACGGGAATGCCTGCATAGGCCGGAGCCGCCACGCCTGCGGTGATGCCGGGCACCACCTCGAAGTCGATGCCGGCTTCCACAAGCTCCTCGGCCTCTTCCCCGCCGCGTCCGAAGACATAGGGGTCGCCGCCCTTGAGACGGCAGATGGAACGGCCGGACCGGGCCTTTTCAATGATCAGTTCGTTGATCTTGTCCTGCGGCAGGGTGTGGTCGCCGCCCTTCTTGCCCACGTACAGGATTTCGCATTCGGGCTTGCACCACTTGAGGAAATCCCGGTTTGCCAGATAGTCGTAGATCATCACGTCGCATTGCTCGATGATCTCCTTGGCCCTGAGAGTCAGCAGTCCGGGGTCGCCAGGACCTGCGCCTACGAGAAATACTGTTGCCATACAAGTGCCTCCGGCGGCTTGAAAACCCTTGGAAAAAAGGGCTTCTGGAGTTTCCGAATCGTTTTGGCGATCTCTTTTCGGTCAAGGCACGGACCGTTCGGTCTCGTTCCCTCTACGCCGCCCTGCATTTCCGACTGTCCCTCGAACCTTCCGGCGGCGTAGAACCGGAGAGCTCCGAAAAGGAGTCCGGGGAAAAACTTCCTCGGAAGTTTTTCCCCGGAAATATCGTCATGCTACCCGACCAGAGACGCGAGGCGTTCCTTGAGCTGGGTGAGCTTGTTCTTTTCCTCTTCCATCTCCGCCATCTTGGCCTTTTCCCCTTCCACGACCTCGTCGGGCGCGTTCTTGAGGAAGCCGGGGTTGGACAGCTTTTTGGAAACGCCGGTCATGGTCTTTTCCAGCTTGGTCAGGTTCTTGTCCAGACGGGCGAGTTCGGATTCGAAGTCCACCACGCCTTCCAGCGGCACGTAGATTTCGTTGCCCTGCACCACGCCGGTGCCGGAGGCCTTGGGACCGTTCACGTCCGGGCCGATCTCGATGGACTCGATGCGCGCCAGCGACTGGATCAGCGGAATGTTGGCCTCGATGATGGCCTTGTCCGCGTCGTTCACGGTCCTGATGAGCAGGTTCAGCTTCTTGGCCGGTTCGATGAGCAGCTCGGTGCGGATGTTGCGCACGCCGGATACCACGCCCATGAACAGTTCCATCTCGGCTTCGGCGGCCTGATTGCGGCACTCGGGACACATGTCCGGGAAGGGCAGGGTCGCGATGTCGTCGGAGCGGTCGTCGCCTTCGGGCCGGGGCAGGGCAGACCAGATTTCCTGGGTGATGAACGGGGTCACGGGGTGCAGAATCACCATGATCTCGGACAGCACGGTCCAGAGTACCTTCTGCGTGCGGGCCTTGGCTGCCTCGTCCTCGCCGTACAGCGTGGGCTTGATCATTTCCAGATACCAGTCGCAGAACTCGGACCAGATGAACTTGTACAGTCCCTGGGCGATTTCGTTGAACCGGTATTCGCGGGTGGCCTGTGCCGCGGATTCCTTGAGCTCTTCGAGCCGGTGCAGAATCCATTTGTCGGCAAGGGTGTCCGCTTCGGTCACGCTCACGGCCGGGATGGTGTCCGGCAGGTTCATGAGCGCGAAACGGGCCGCGTTCCAGATCTTGTTCATGAAGTGCTTGTAGCCTTCGATGCGCTTTTCCGAGAGCTTGATGTCGCGGCCCATGGCGGCAAAGGAGGTCAGGGTGAACCTGAGCGCGTCCGCGCCGTACTTTTCGATCATGTCCAGCGGGTCGATCACGTTGCCCGTGGACTTGGACATCTTCTTGCCCTTTTCATCGCGCACCAGCGCGTGGATGTACACGTCGTGGAACGGCACTTCCTCCATGAACTGGAGGCCCATCATCATCATGCGGGCGACCCAGAAGAAAATGATGTCGAAGCCCGTGACCAGACAGGACGTGGGGTAGTACCTGGCCAGCTCCTTTGTCTCGCCGGGCCAGCCCAGCGTGGAAAAGGGCCACAGCGCCGAGGAGAACCACGTGTCCAGCACGTCCTCTTCCTGCGTGATGCGCTTGCTGCCGCACTTGGAGCAGACCGTGGGATCGTCGATGGCCACGGTCAGTTCGCCGCAGTCCTCGCAGGTCCATGCCGGAATGCGATGGCCCCACCATATCTGGCGGGAGATGCACCAGTCGCGGATGTTGTCCAGCCAGTCGTAATAGGTCTTGGTCCAGTGCTCGGGGTAGATCTGCGTTCTGGCCGGAACCGCGGCACGCGCCTTTTCCGCCAGCGGCTTCATGGAAACGAACCACTGGGTGGAGACGTGCGGCTCGATCACGGACTTGCAGCGGTAGCACACGCCCACGTTGTGCGCGAGGTCTTCGATGCCGAGCACGCGGCCTTCCGCGTCCAGCTCTTCGAGAATGAGCTTGCGCGCGTCCTCGATGCTCAGGCCCTGATAGCGTTCCGGGGCGTTCTCGTTGACGAGTCCGTCCTCGTCCAGCATGGAAATGACTTCGAGGTTGTGCTTGCGGCCCAGTTCCCAGTCGTTCATGTCGTGGGCCGGGGTGACCTTGAGGCAGCCGGTGCCGAATTCGATGTCCACGTACTTGTCGCCGATGATGGGCAGGGTGCGACCGATGATGGGCAGGATGGCTTCCTTGCCGATCAGGTGGTTGAAGCGGTCGTCCTCGGGGTTCACGGCAATGGCGGTATCCGCGAGCATGGTTTCCGGGCGGGTGGTGGCGATGGTCAGGGTGCCGGAACCGTCGGCCAGATCGTAGCGGATGTGGTGCAGCTTGCCGGGCTTGGCCTCGCGCTCGACCTCGTCGTCCGCAAGCGCGGTGTGGCAGCGGTTGCACCAGTTGATGATGTAGTCGCCCTTGTAGATGAGGCCCTGTTCGTAGAGCTTGACGAAGACTTCGCGCACGGCCTTGGCGCGGTCCTCGTCAAAGGTGAAGCATTCGCGGGTCCAGTCCACGGACGCGCCCATGCGGCGGATCTGGTTCAGGATGTGGTCGCCCTTTTCCTTTTTCCATTCCCACACGCGCTCGATGAATTTCTCGCGGCCCAGATCGTGGCGGGTCTTGCCCTCGGTCTTGAGCTGGCGTTCAACGACGTTCTGGGTGGCGATGCCTGCATGGTCGGTGCCGGGCACCCAGAGCACGTTGCGGCCCTGCTGGCGGTGGAAGCGGCACAGGATGTCCTGAAGCGTGAGGTTCAGGGCGTGGCCCATGTGCAATACGCCGGTGACGTTCGGCGGCGGGATCACGATGGAATAGGGATCGCCCCCATCCTCGGGGTCTGGGGTGAAGGTTTGGGAATTTTCCCAATGTTTCTCCCACTTGTCTTCAACATCCCAAGGCTCGTATCCCTTGGCCAGCGTCGGTCGCGTCATTGACTTCTCCTTTTATGCGATAGGCGGCAGGAGGCCCGCCCTGAAAATTCAAGGTCTTGTTCTTGCCGTTTGGCACGGCCCTTGTTAGCGTGCGGACTACCCTCATAGAGAGCTGAACATATGTCAAGCATCCATATATACTGGGACGAATCACACTTCTGGGGGCTTCTGCTCAGGCGCGCGCTCGAAGCATGGGGCGTGCCCCACAGGCTCGTGCGCGGCACTGAAATAGCTCAGGGCGCGCTGGCTGGCAAGTCCCGGCCGCAGGCGCTTGTGGTGCCGGGCGGCCGTGCCCGGGGCAAGGCCGACAGGCTTGGTCCGGAAGGCATGAACGCGGTTCGCGAATACGTGCGTTCCGGCGGCACCTACATCGGCTTCTGCGGCGGCACCGGACTGGCCCTGACCGGAACCCACGGCCTTGGCCTTTCGCCATGGTCGCGCCGTGGCTACAGGAATCGGCTTCATCATTTTCTTTCCGGCCATGTTCAGGTCGATCTTGCCGCGAGCAGCGATCTCGTGCCCGACGAACTGGGCGATTCCGCCCTGATTCCGGTGTGGTGGCCCGGCCGTTTTGCCCAGGCCGACAACGACGGGGTCGAGGTGCTGGCCCGCTACAACACGCCCGGTCCGGATTTCTGGGTCGCGGACCTGAATCTGCGCACCCTGCCCAAGGGCACCATGGCGGACTGGGAAGCCCTGTACGGCATCCACATCAACCCGGATTTTCTCACGGGCCTGCCCTGCGTCACGGGCAACAGCTACGGAAAGGGACGGGTGTTCCTGAGTTATGCGCATCTGGAAACCCCGGCCTCCCGGGACGCGAACCGCTGGCTCGGCCACATCCTGTCCCGCGTGCTGGGCACCGAAATCGGGCACGAGCCGGTCCCGGCATGGGTGGTGGCGTCCCGGCCCGTCCGCTGGCAGGATCCGGTCCTGATGGCGGCGCGCAAATCCCTTGAGGACATCATCGAGACCGGGCGCAACCATTTCCTGCTGTTCTGGCGCAACTCCTGGCTTCTGGGCTGGCGCCGGGGCATTCCGGGCGCGGGCATCAACAGTCTGTATTCCCTTGTCTGCGAATCCCTGGCCCGGCTGCCCAATGATTCCGCGCTGGAATACTGGGAGCGCACCGGTCCGAAATTCCGCGTGCTCATGGAACTGCTGGGCAGCGGCCTGACCGGGTATCTTCTGGCCGAACGGCTCGCCATGACCGTGTTCCACTCCTCGCCCGAGGCTGTCTCGCCTCAGGCCCTGCGCGAACAGCGGCGCGCCCTGTTCGGCCTGCCCCCGGAACCGGGTGGCATCCACGCCGATCTTGTCTCCATGCTTGAGGAACTCTATTGGCGGCTCTGCACCACGGTTTAAGAACGTTTGTGCAGACTAACGCCGTTGCACATTCTGTTTTTTCCGTGCTATCGGTATTGAAATAGGCGGTTTATTGGATTCCCGGATGTGTCGATCCAGTGCGTCGGTCTGTGCGGGCCGATTGCGCATGACGTGCATCTTCCGATACATATTTCAATAAAAAAGACAGGTTGCAATGGATGCGCGTTTCCGTTTCGCCATGTCCGAAGATGGCATGAAACTGGGCGTGAACCGGTACTTCCCGGCCGAGGGCGGGGAAGGACCGTCCGTTGCCCTGTTGCGTCGGCAGGTGCTCCAGGCTGGCGTGGACCTTTCCGGGCTGGATTACGACGAGGCCGCTGCCGAGCGCATTGTGCAGGCCGTGCAGACCGGGCGCGAGTTCCGGGGCATCGTGCTGGTCCGGGGCGTTCCGGTGCAGGAGCCCGAGGATGCCCGGCTCGTGGCGCTGGGCAATCTGGACTATCCCGTGTTTCCGGGCGACGGGTTTGCCCGCAAGTATCCTCCCCTGACCGCGGCGCCGGGCCGAACCATCAGTGGTCAGGTGCTGCCTCCGAAATCCTCGGCCGTTCCCAGGGACATCCCCGTGGAAATGGGGGACAACGTCGAGCTTGATCCCCTGACCAATGCCTATGTTTCCACCATATACGGCATGGCCCGTCTCTCGGACGGCGTCATCTCCGTTGACCCGCTCTTCCGCATTGACGAGGACGAGGTTACGGTCTCATCCACGGTGTTTCACAAGGATTTTCGTGGCAACCGCATGTCTTCCGCGCGTCTGGAAAAGGAATTGCGCGACATCGGGGTCGCCATCGACGTGGAGCTGGGCGCCATCGACAAGGCCATTGCCCGTGCCGAGGCAACGGGTCAGCCCGTGCACGACGTGCCGATTGTTCAGGGCAAGTACCCGGTCCCGGGCAGGGACGGCTGGCTGGAATATCTGGTCTCCACCCGGGAGGATACCGGGCAGGAGGACGAGTCCGGTCGGCTGGATTTCCGAAACAGGGGTGCATATCCCATGGTGGAGGCGCAGCAGACCATTGCCCGGCTGCACGGCCCGACACAGGGACAGGGTGGCATCGACATCTACGGCAAGACCATTCCGGCCAGCGGCGGCCGGGAGCTCGTGATCCATCTCGGAGAAAACGTCATGCTGCTTGAGGACAAGGTCACGTTCGTGTCCAGGGCCAAGGGCATCATGGTCATGGAAAGGAACGTGCTGTCGGTCAACGATTGCCTGCTCATTCGGGGCGACGTGGACTATGGTACGGGCAACGTGGTGCTGGAGCACGGATCGGTCAGGATTCTCGGGTCGGTGAACGAGAGTTTTTCCGTGAGCGCGCCAAAGCATGTGGTCGTGGGCGGATCCGTGGAAAGCGCGACCATCACGGCCGGGGGGTGCGTGGAGGTCTCGGGCGGCATTCTCATGCCCAAGGGCGGACGCATTCGGGCCGACGGCGACGTGGTCACCGGATACGCCACCAACGCGCGCATCGAGGCGGGCGGGGATGTGCACATCGTCAACGAGGCGACCAATTCCTACATCCATGCGGACGGCAGGATTGTGGCGCTCAAGGGCCATGGCATCATCCAGGGCGGGGAAACCGTGTGCGCCAAGGGGGTGGAAGCCAAGGAAATCGGCTCGGACATGGGCGTGATCACGAAGATTGCGGTGCGCATCGACGAGCCAGCGGACGAGGAACTGCGTCAGGAACGGGCTCGGATCAAGGAAGCCATCCGCAAGATCGACGAGACGCTGGGCTGCGGTCAGCCCAAGGAAATTCTGGCCCGCACGGCCCGGGACAAGCGGCACAAGGTCGCGGCCGTGATCAGGCATCGCATCAAGCTGATCGAGCGGCGCAAGGCCATCAGCGAGGAACTGACTCGGATGGCCCTTGTCCGTCAGGAACGGCTGGCCGGCATCAGGATTCGCGTGCATCACCGCATCAATGCGGGCACGGTCATCCAGTTCGGGGCCAAGCACGTCCAGATCAAGAAGAACATGGACGCGACCGTCATCTACTGGGACCCCGCAACCAGCGATCTTGTGTTCGGTTCGCTGTAGGGGGGGGGGCTTTCGATATTTCAAAAGCCGAGGGCGACGCGGATAGCTATCCGCGTCGCCCTCGACGTCTTTCTGCTTGTGATTTGCGTGAGCCCTACGCTTCTCCGGTCTCGACCTTGTCGCGCATGATTCTTGCGTCGCCGTTCTGCCATTTTTCGATGTCGCGCCAGAAGTCCGTGCACGGCATCACGCGCCAGCCGTGGCCGAGTTGCAGGGTGATCACGGAGTCCCTGGTGATCACGCCCAGATTGACCATGGTCTTGCCCGGGTATCTGCCCATGATGGCCTTCAGGGCCTCCAGATGCTTTTCATTGGCGTTGCGTTCGCCGATCCACAGGGGAACCGGCTTGTCGCTGCCCGCCACTGCGTCCGCAAGATACATGACCTTTTCCGCCAGCAGTTTGGCGGATTTGGGTGCGCCTTCGGGCGCGTTCGGGTCCTCGCGCTTGTCCACCTTGCCCTCCACCAGCAGGGCGCGGTCCTCGCCGAGCAGGTCGCGCGCCACCTCGTAGGTGTTGGGCAGCATGGTGATCTCGCCGGTGCAGGTCAGGTCTTCGGCCTCGCAAAAGGCCATGGGGTCGCCCTTCTTGGTGATGTGCTGCTTGAAGCTCGGGATGATCACGGCCACGCGCACGATGGTGCCGTCCGGAATGTCCTTGCACTGCTCCAGCGTGGTGGTTCGCAACCGTTGCATCTCCTGACGGTAGGCCAGCAGGGGATGTCCGGTCAGGAAGAAGCCGAGCACCTCCTTTTCCAACTGGAGCTTGACCCGGTCCTCGTATTCCTCGGCATGGGAGGTCTCCGGGCTGAGGCAGGCGGCGTTGCCCGAGGCCTCGCCGTCCTCGCTGCCCAGCATGTCCAGCATGTTGAGCATGCCGGATTCCTTTTCCTTGGCCTTTTTCTGGCCCATGGACACGGCCTTTTCCAGATCCTCGATCAATCCGGCGCGCGTGCATTTGAAGCAGTCCATGGCCCCGGCCTTGATCAGGGATTCCATGACGCGCTTGGTCACGCGGCGCAGGTTCACGCGCTGGCAGAAATCGAACAGGTTCAGGAATTCGCCGTTTTCCTCGCGTTCGGCAGCGATTTCATTGATCGCCTCTTCGCCGACGTTCTTGATGGCGGCCATGGCATACAGGATTTCTCCGTCGCGCACCGAGAACCGGGCCATGCCCTGATTGATGTTCGGCGGATTGACCTTGATGTCCATGTCCCGGCACGAGTTCACGTACATGATGATCTTTTCCGTGTTGTTCATTTCCGTGCTCATGAGCGCGGCCATGAACTCCACGGGGAAATGGGCCTTGAGGTACGCGGTGTAGTAGGAGATCAGGGCATAGGCTGCGGAGTGCGACTTGTTGAAGCCGTACGCCGCGAACTTTTCCATGATGTCGAAGATGTTGTTCGCGGTCTTGTCGTCGATCTTGTTTTCCCGCGCGCCTTCCAGAAAACGCTGGCGGTGCTTGGCCATTTCCTCGGCAATCTTCTTGCCCATGGCCCGGCGGAGCAGGTCGCCCTCGCCCAGCGAGTAGTTGGCCACGATCATGGCCGTGGCCATGACCTGTTCCTGATAGACCATGACGCCGTAGGTGGATTCCAGCGTCTCCTCCAGCGACGGGTGCGGGTAGGAGACTTCCACCTCGCCGTGCTTGCGCTTGATGAATTCCTCGACCATGCCCATGCCCAGCGGACCCGGGCGGTACAGGGCGAGCATGGCCACGAGGTCCTCGAAGCGGTTGGGCCGCAGCATCCGGAGATACTTGCGCATGCCCGAGGATTCCACCTGGAACACGCCGTCCGTGTCGCCGCGCGCAAACACCGAATAGGTCTCGGGATCGTCCAGCGCCAGCGTGTCGAGGTCCGGGGCCTTCTTGCCCTGCTCGCGGATGATGTCCAGACAGTCCTCGATCACGGTCATGGTTCTGAGACCCAGAAAGTCGAACTTGATCAGGCCGACCTTTTCGACCTTCTTCATGTCGTACTGGGTCACGATTTCGCCCTTCTTCCCCTTGTACAGAGGAAGATATTCGACCATGGGCTTGTCCGAGATCACCACGCCGGCCGCGTGGGTGGACGCGTGCCGGGCAATGCCCTCGAGTCGTGTGGAAATGTCGATGAGTTTGGCGATCTTGGGGTCCGCGTCCACCATCTGCTGGAGTTCGACCACGCCCTTGACCGCGTTGGGCACGTTGATCTTGGCCTTGTCCACGCCAAGGAGCTTGCCCATGAGTGCAGGATCGTCCGGGATGAGCTTGGCAATGCGGTCGGTCTCGCCAAAGGTCATGCCCATGGCGCGGCCCACGTCCTTGATGACCGCCTTGGCCTTCATGGTACCGTGCGTGGTGATCTGGGCCACGTGGTCGTGCCCGTACTTGCGCGCGCAGTACTGCACCACCTCCAGACGGCGGCGTTCGCAGAAGTCCACGTCGATATCGGGCATGGACACGCGTTCCACGTTCAGGAAGCGTTCGAACAGCAGATCGTACGGCAGGGGGTCGAGGTTGGTGATCTTCATGGACCAGGCCACGATGGACCCGGCTGCCGAGCCACGGCCCGGCCCCACCGGAATGCGGTTGTCCTTGGCCCAGTTGATGAAGTCCTGCACGATCAGGAAGTAGGCTGGGAAGCCCATCTCCTTGATGACGCCCAGTTCGTAGTCCAGCCGATCCCAGTATTTCTTTTCGTCCACCTCGTAGGTGAGGTTGTCCAGCCGCTTCTGCAGGCCGTTGCGGCACAGGTTCTCGAACTCCTCCTCCAGAGACACGCCCTCGGGCAGCTCGTAGACCGGGAAGTAGTAGTTGCCCATCTCGATTTCGAGATTGCACTGTTCGGCAATGCGCTGGGTGTTGGCAATGGCTTCGGGCACATGGGCAAACGCGCGCTCCATCTCCTCCTGCGTCTTGAAATACAGTTCCCTGGTTTCCATGCGGAACCGTTTTTCCGAGTCCACCGTGGTCTGGGTCTGGATGCAGAGCAGGAGGTCATGCGCCTCGTAGTCGTCCGCGGTCAGGTAGTGGCAGTCGTTGGTGGCCACCAGCGGCAGGTCGGTCCGTTCCGCGCACTGGATGAGCAGGTCGTTCAGCCGCTCCTGCTTGCCGATGCCGTTGGACTGGAGTTCCAGATAGAAGTTGCCCGGGAAGATGTCCGCATAGGTGCGGGCCATTTCCACGCCCGCATCCAGCCCCTCGTTCATGAGCACGCGGGGCACTTCGCCCGCCAGACACGCGGACAGGGCGATGAGGCCTTCGGAATACTTGTTCAGCAGGTATTTGGAAACGCGGGGCTTGTAGTAGAAGCCTTCGAGGCAGCCCAGGGAAACCAGCTTGAGCAGGTTCTTGTAGCCGCGCTGGTTCTTGGCCAGCAGCACGAGGTGGAATCCGCTCTTGGCCTTTTTGGATTCATGGGCCTTTTCATCGTCGATGTCGCCCGGCGCAACATACACCTCGCATCCGATGATGGGCTTGATGCCCATTTCCATGGCGGCCGCATAGAAGTTCACGGCCCCGAACATGGTGCCGTGGTCCGTGATGGCCACGGCCGGCATGCCCAGGTCCTTGGCCCGGTTGAGCAGGTCGCCGATGCGGATTGCGCCGTCGAGCAGACTGTAGTCCGTATGGACGTGAAGATGAACGAATTCGGACATGATGCCCCCGTTGGAAGTCTTTGGAAGATGTCAGGTATAGCGTGTTTCGGTCCGGTTGAAAACAGGCGGTTCCGGGTGGGGCACGGATGGGAAAATCCCCCATTGACCGGTTCCTGTACGGGCGTTATGGGAAACATTCTCGAAATTGACGGGACGTCCCGCAGGGCAGGCGGGGCCTTTTTCATCTTGCAAGGACGGCTTTTCAACGCAGGGGGTGCGCCATGGCCGATGGGTCTGTGCCCGCAGTGAATGAACCGGAAGTGCTCCGCAGCCTCGAATCCGGAGCCATCCACACCTATTTCCAGCCCGTGGTTTCCATTCCCACCCGCTCCATCGTCGGGTTCGAGTCCTTTTCCCGGGGCGGGAACGGAAAGGCGTGCCTGCTGGACGCATCCGCACTGTTTCATCGTGACCTCAGCCCCGGCACCAAGGTGGCCGTGGACAGGGCGTGCCGAGGGTGTGCGCTGGACCAGTTCAAGCCGATCTTCACCCGACACCGCAAGATGCTCCTGTTCCTGAACGTGAATGCGGACATCCTGCCGCATGTGGAAGCCGGGTCGGATCATCTGGCCGAGCAGGCAAGGAAGGCGGGCGTGGCCCCGGAAAACGTGGTCATCGAGTGCAACATGGCCCACAGCGACAAGCCGCTGCTGGCCCTGTTTGCGGAACTCTACCGGGCCAAGGGGTTTCGCATCGGCATTGACAATGCGGGCGTGGGTCAGTTTCATGCCCGGTGCATCACGGACATCCGGCCGGATTTCTTCAAGCTCAACCAGACCTTTTTTGCCGAGGACCAACGCACCGGCTTTTCGGGCTGGGCTCTGGAGAATGTGCGTCGGATCGCGGACCGGGTCGGGACCATTCTGGTGGCGCAGAACGTGGAGACCGAGGCCGACTCCCTTCGACTGCTCAACGCCGGGGTCACCCTTCAGCAGGGCTACTACTATACCAAGGACGACTCTGCCGTGGGCAATGATCCGGCCAGAATGTTTCTGGGCAAGATCGCCTATACCTACGACAAGTACAAGAAGACCCGGCGGCAGCAGGTGCGGCGCAGGAAGGAGCGGTTCGATGCCGCGTTCAAGACCGTGGCTTCGGCCTGTGCCCGGCTTGCCTCCTGCCCGGAGCATCGTTTCGAGGCCGTGGGCGCGACCGTGCTGCGTTCGTGCGATCATGCGATTTCCCTGTTCGTGCTCGACGAAACCGGGGAACAGGTCACGGACCGCATCCACCGCCATTGCCGCCATGACGACGCCGTGGACATGTGCAAGCTGCTCGGCTCGGAAAAGGGCGTGGACCACGCGGTGCAGGATTATTTCCTCCATCTGGACATGGGCTACGAAAAATTCGTGACCCCGCCGTTTGCATCCCCGTTCACCGGGGAGCAGTGCCATCTGCTCAGTCGGCCCTTCTACAACAAGGAGGGGTTGCGTTTCGTGCTCTGCATGGAGATGCAGGCTGTTGAAAAATGACGATCTGCTGCGTTGCTGCGGAAAAGGCAGACTCTCGCGTATCGGAATACGCGTCGATCCTGCCTTTCCCTTGCGCCTTGCATCCCGTCCTTTTTGAACAGCCTGATCTTTTGTTGAAAAATGACGGTCTGCTGCGTTGCTGCGGAAAAGGCAGACTCTCGCGTATCGGAATACGCGTCGATCCTGTCTTTTCCTTGCGCCTTGCATCCCGTCCTTTTTGAGCAGTCTGATCTTTTGTTGAAAAATGACGGTCTGCTGCGTTGCTGCGGAAAAGGCAGACTCTCGCGTATTTGAATACGCGTCGATCCTGTCTTTTCCTTGCGCCTTGCATCCCGTCCTTTTTGAGCAGCCGGATTTTCCGGGAGCGGTTGAGGGGAAGCTGTTGACATTCCAGCCCGAAACCGTTTCATTGCCGGAACGTGGGGTCGCGTTTCGCAAGCCCGGTGAACAACGGCAAAGGAGCCTTTCTTGGACGCATTCGGTGGCATGGCCGACTATCTCTGGCACAGGCTGCCCCTGATTCTGCTTTTTGCGGGCGGGTATCTGGTGTTCCGGCTCATGGCCGCGACCCGGCTCACGGATGCGTTCGTGAACTGGAGTCTGCGCCGCAGCCATGGCCGTGCATCCGTGCTGCTGCTCTACATCATCGGTGCGGCGACCGCGCTGTCCTCGTTCATTCCCAACGCCATCACCGTGCTCACCCTGCTGCCCATCCTGCGTCGGCTGGACAACGGGTTTGCCCGGCAGGGCGTGCCCGGCATGACCACGGTGCTCATGCTTGCGGCCATCTATGGCGCACAGCTTGGGGGCATGGGGTCCATGATCGGGTCTCCGGCCAATGCCATCCTGATCGGCGCACTGGATTTCTTTCAGGTGCCGGGTCGCGATCTCATCAACTTCTTCAACTGGTTTCTCTGGTCCGTGCCGCTGGTCGCCATGCTCGCATTCATTGCGTGGGGCGTGGCCTGTCTCGGTCTGCCTGCCGAGGCCCGGGGCCGGTCCGTGTCCCTGCCCGGCCTTGATCGGGAGCCGGTCACCCGCCGTCAGCGTTATGGTGCGGCCCTGTTCTGGTTCTACATGGGATTCTGGATTCTGGAGGCCGTGCTTCGCGCCGTGCTGCCCGGATTTGCGGATGTGTCCCCGTTGGCCTGTCTCGGGTTTTCCGGCCTGTTTCTCTATCTGGTGTTCCTGCGTCCGGCTCCGGCCTCGCCCTACGGACAGGGGCCGCTGCTTGCGCCTTCGGACATGCTTCGGGGCGTGCCGCGCCGGGGACTGATCTTCATTCTGGCTCTGGCCGTGATCTTTGCCGCGGTGAAGCTTCTGCATCTGGACGCCCGGGCAGCCGAGCTTGCCGCAACCCTGCTTCAAAACACCATGCCCGGCCCGGTCCTGTTTCTGCTGGTGGTGCTGGCCGTGATCTTTCTGACCGAGGCGCTTTCCAACACCGCAGTGGTGGCCGCGTTCTTCACCATCGGATTCTATGCGGCACAGGCCCATGGCATGGACCCGCTGCCGGTCATGATCGGGGTGTCCATCGCCTCGACCTGCGCGTTCATGACGCCCATTGCCACACCGGCCAATGCCCTTGCCTTCGGCGAGATGCAGGGCGCATCCCTGCGCACCATGCTCGGGCTCGGGTTCCTGCTCAACCTTGCCTGCGCCGTGGTCATCACCTTCTGGCTCGGGATGATGCTTCCCCTGATCTACTGAAGAAAAAGCCGCGCAGCCCCGGTGTCGGGATGGCGCGGCGGAAAATCCGGGAAAGCCGGATCAGTGGCGGAAATCAGCAGTACGGTCCGGCGAACGGATCGGGAACCGGGTACTTGCTGGCGGACTTGATGTAGCCCCACTGCACGAGGCGGCCATAGGCGTACTTGGCCTCGTTGCCCTGATTCACCTGCTGGAGAAAGCGGTAGTATTCCCGCGCAGCCTGATCGAAGTGGGACATGCCTTCCTGGGAGAGTCCCTTGAGAAAGATGGTCAGGGGGTTTCCGGGCAGGGATTGTTCATAGACGTTCAGGTCCGCAAGCGCGGCCTCGTATTTCTTCTCCCGCAACTGGACCAGCCCGGCGAGCTGGCGCGCCTGCGGTTCGGTCGGATATACGGCCTTGGCCTTGTCCGTGTAGGGCTGGGCCTTTTCCGGCCTGTTCTGCGCAAGCTGGCATTTGGCCATCATGAGCAGGCCTGCATAGTCGGTGGGCGCAGCCTTGAGCGCCTTTTCGAAGCTGGTTTCCGCATCCCCGAACTTCTGCTGCCCCATGCATTTCTCGCCTTCCTGCATGCTGTCTATGGCCGGCTTGATCTTTCGCAGGGACGCAGTGTTGTCCATGTACCGCTCCCGGTACACCAGATATTCGGACGAGGATGCGTATTTCGTGGTCACGCTTTGGCGGGCCGTGGCCAGCCGTTCGCTGCTCATGGGGTGGGTGGCGAACATCATCTGTACCGCGCTCGGCTTCTGGTCGTGCTGTTCGTTGAGCATGTCCATGAGTCCGACCATGCCGTCGGGATTGTATTCGGCCCGGGTCATGTATTCCATGCCAAGGGAATCGGCCTGCCGCTCGTCGTCCCGGCTGTAGTGGGCCAGCAGCGCGCCTGCGCCGATGCTGCCCAGTCCGGCGGCAAGGGGCGCGAGTTCCCTGCTGGCAATGCCCACGGCAGCCACGCCCACGCCCGCCACCATGGAGACCATGGCCGCCTTGCTCATGCGCGAGGCCGTGTGCCGGGCATTGACGTGTCCGATTTCGTGGCCCAGCAGTCCGGCCAGCTCGGCTTCATTGTCCAGCTCCAGCATGATGGACCGCGTGGCGCCGATGCTGCCGCCCGGAAACGCATAGGCATTGACGTACGTGGCGTTCAGGCACCGGAAGGAATAGGGCATGTCCGGCCTGTGCGATTTCGAGGCCAGTCCCGTGCCCACGTCCGTGATGTACTGGTTCAGGGCCGTGTCCTGCACTGCCCCGTAATCCGCGGAAAACTGGTGCGGGGACTGCTTCCTGTCCACCTGTATCTCCTCGGCCTCGGACATGAGCATGATCTGGCTTTCGCCCGTGACCGGGTTCTTGGCGCAGCCCGCTGCCACGGCCAGTGTGCCGAGGCCGGCAGCCTTGAGAAAGTCGCGGCGTGACCACGGCTTGATCCATTGCTGGTTGGGATAGTGCGACATGGTTTGCTCCGTTTTTCGTCTTCCTGTTTTCCGTACCGCATATCCGGGCCGGTATTCAACCTGTGCAGCACGGTTTTTCGGGAGAGGGAAACGCATTCCCGGCTGGCGCAAGGCCGCGAGTTGCGGTATGCTGGCGGTTCGCCAAAGACTGTGCACCACATGACCAGCATACACGGACATCCTGTGAAATGAGCCTGCTCGTCGTCAACATCTCGGACATGAAGTCCTCGGCCTGCGCCGCGGACATTCTGGTGACCTATTCCCTTGGCTCCTGCCTCGGCGTGACCGCGTACGATCCGGTTGCGCGTGTTGGCGGACTGATCCATTGCCTGCTGCCCAACGCGGTGGGTGCGCGGGAAAAATCGCGCAGGAATCCCTTCACGTTCGTGAATACCGGAGTGGCCATGATGGTCAGGAAATTGATCGACAGGGGAGCGGAAAAGCATCGGCTGGTCTTCAAGGCCGCCGGAGGGGCGAACATGCGCAACGACACCCTGTTCAACACCGGAGCCAGAAACTTTCAGGAGCTGGAACGGCTGCTCGGGCGCAACCGGGTGAAGCTGGCCGCGCATGATGTGGGCGGCACCAAGCCCAGAACCGTGTTTCTGTACATGGACTCGGGACGCGTGGTTGTCCGGTCCCGGGGCGAGGAGTCGGAATTATGACCCGGAAACAGGAGATTCTGCACCGGGCCGAACGCATCCTTCTGCTGCCTGCGTGCACGCAGAAGGCGCTGCAACTGCTGGATTCGCCGGAGGCCGATTCCGAGGATCTGGCCCGGCTCATCGAGTTCGATCCCGGACTGACCGCCAATCTGCTCAAGATCGTGAACGCATCCCGGTTCGACGCGCCGGTCTGTTCGGTGCGGGATGCGGTGGGCGCGTTCGGCAGCGGGATGATCATCCAGTTCTTCGTGAGCACGGGCGTTGTTCCGTTTTATGTACAGAAGATAGAGGGCTATGATCTGGCACCGCACATGCTCATGCAGAGTTCGGTCACTGCGGCCCTGTGCGCCGAGGAGCTGGGCCGCGCCCTTGGCATGGGCGTGCCCGGCCACACCTACACGTCCGCGCTGCTTGCCGGAGTGGGCAAGCTGATTCTGGGCGCGTACGTCAAGGTCGAGGCCCGGCCCATTCTGGACCTTGCGGCCCGGGAGGGAATCGGGTTCGACGAGGCCGAGGACCGGATTCTGGGCATCAATCATGCCGAGGTGGGCGCGTGGCTGCTGGAGCGGTGGCGCGTGCCCGGCCCGATCGTGCGCGTGGTGCGGCATCACCTCCGGCCCGAGCTGTGTCCGCAGGTGGACCCGGTCCTTGATCTTGTTCATGCCGGAATGGTCATGTCCAAGATGATCGGGCTGGGGCTTGGCGCGGACGGTCTGAACTACATTCCCTCGCGTGTCGTGATCGACAGGCTCGGCCTGACCCCGGAAGTGGCGGACAGGGTGAGCGCCGAAGTCGTGGAACGGCTCGGTCCGCTGAACGACCTGTTTCTGGAGTGTGCGGACACGAACTGCCTGCTGTAGGAGGGGCTTGATGCGTGGCAACATCCTGTTCGGATTGCGGATTTGTCTGCTTGTCTTCTGGGGCGCGACGGCCCTTTGCGCGACTCCGGTCATGGCCGGAAAGACCGTGGTCGCATGGTGCTACTATCGGACTGAGCCGTTCGTGACCGGGAAGGGGCAGGGACTGGCCCATGATTTCGTGAAAATGCTCAATGAAAGAGCGGAAGGACGTTTTCTGTTCACACTGGCGTTTCTTCCTCGCAAGCGCATAGATCAGCGGCTGGAATATCATGAACCGGGAGTGGTGCTGTTCGTGAATCCGATCTGGATGAACGACCCGGACGAGGAGCGGTACCTGTGGACCAGCCCGATGCTTCGGGACCGCAATGAAATCATTTCCAGTGCAAGTCGTCCGGTGGAATACGCCGGAGTGCCGAGTCTGTTCGGCCTCAAGCTCGGCGGGGTCTTCGGTCGCAGATATGCGCCGTTGGAACAGGCCGTGGCCACGGGCGAAATCCTGCGCGAGGATTCGGCCAGTGCGCGGCTGAACCTGCTCAAGGTGGCCGAGCGGCGGGTGGATTTCATCACCATGCCCCGCAGTCAGGCCATGCCTTTGGTCAAGTCGCTGAAAATCGGGCATCGGTTGCATTTTTCCAGCAAGCCACTCTTTTTGTATACACGCCATGTCCTTGTGACCAGAGAGTTGCATGACGTGTACGCGTTTCTCGAGGATTTCATGAGGAAGATTCCGGATGACCCGGAGTGGAAACGCATTCGGGAAAAGTACGAGGTTGAGTGACAGGGGCATTCTAATGGAGCGGACATTGCTTTGCCGATGTGGTCTAATCGAGCCATGAAAACCGGTTGTCGCGGATATGCCTTCGCGCTTGCGGCCCTGCTCCTCGCCTTTTCGGGCTGGCAGTTGTCCGCGCGCGCCGAGCAGGCCGTGACGGTCTGGAGCTACCACCATACCGTGCCGTTTCTGGAAGAGGGCGGAGGCGGCCTGAATCGGGATTTCGTGGAGATGCTCAATGCGCGGGGCAGAGGGCGGTTCCGGTTCCTCCTGCATTTTCTGCCCAGAAAACGCATTGACATGGAACTGGACCGGGGCGAGCCGGGCGTGGTGCTGTTCGTGAATCCGGAATGGATGCGGGATTCCGGCAGGACTCGCCATCTGTGGACCGGGCCGTTTCTCATGGATTCCGACGAAATCATTTCGCGCAGAAGCAGACCCGTTGAATACGCGGGTGTGGAAAGCCTGACCGGGCTCAAGCTCGGCGGCATGCTGGGCTGGAAGTACGATCAGTTCGAAGAGGCCTTTTCCCGGGGCGACATCGTGCGCGAGGACACGGCCGAGGCCCGGCACAACCTGCTCAAGCTGATCGAGGGGCGCGTGGACTTCGTGGTGTTTCCGCGCGTGCAGGCCCTGCCTCTGATCAAGGCCATGGGGGTGGCGGACAGGCTGCACTTCTCGGCCCGGCCGCTTGCTCCGTATGCGCGGCATGTGCTGGTGACCCGGAATTTGCCGCATGTCTTCGAATTTCTGGAGGAAGTGCAGCAATCCCTGTCCGAGGATGCCGAGTGGCAGCGGCTCAGGCAAAGGCATGGTCTTGAATGATCCGAGCGTACCAGGCGCGAAAATCGCGGTTTTGGTCATGGACACCGGAAGAGTCCCGGTGTATCAGGCCCGCCATGAGAACCACTCGAGACAGAATCAGACATACCATTCTTTTTGAAGTGCTGGGCCTGTGCCTTTGCACGCCCCTTGCTTCGTGGGTGCTGGACCGGCACGTGACCGCAATCGGCCTCATGGCCGTGGTGATTTCCCTTACCGCCATGGTTTGGAACTACCTGTTCAATCTGCTTTTCGACCATCTTCTGGTTCGGTCAGGCAGACCCGTGAACGTGCGCCCGCCGTGGATGCGGTCCGCGCACGCCATCCTGTTCGAGACCTCCCTGCTCGTGTTCACCGTGCCGTTCGTGGCCTGGTGGCTGGAGCTCGGTCTGATCGAAGCCTTTCTGACCGATCTGGGATTCGCCCTGTTCTATCTGGTCTATGCCTATCTGTTCAACTGGGCGTATGACGTGGTGTTTCCCATGCCCTCCCAGGCCGGGGAACGCGCGTAACCTGTTTTTCCGTTTTTTCAGCCGGGTAGTGCATCAAGCATGCGCTACCCGGCTTTTTTGCGTTTTCCGCATGGATAATCATACCTTCGGGTTGACGAAAACCCTGAATTGAGGAGAATATCGGGAAGCATGCCCGCCATGGTGGCGGGTCCGGATTTCCTCAGGCGGAGCAAATGGATACGGACAACGAGCAGAAAGTCTTTCTCGACGCGTTCCACCACTCGCCCATGGCAATGGTGATTGTCTCGTCGCGCGGTGAGTTCATTCACGTGAACAATCGGTTTACCGAAGCCACGGGATACGGGCTGGGCGACATGCCGGACATGCGTTCCTGGTTTGCCCGGACATATCCGGAGACCGGGCAGCAGGAGGCTCTGCTTGCGGGCTGGATGGCCATGGCCGAACAGGAAAAGCCCGTGTCCGAGGTCCTGCCGGTGACCTGCCGGGACGGGAAATCGCGCATCTTCCGATTCCGCAGCGCCTTTTCCGGGGGCTTTGCCTTTCTCTCTCTGGAGGACGTGACCGGAGAACGGCGCAATCTCGACCTTCTGGTCCGTTCCGAACGCAATTTCCGAACCATCTTCGATTCCACCACGGACGCCATTTTCGTGCACGATGCGGAAACCGGACGCATTCTGGAGACCAATCAGGCCTTTCTGGACATGTACGGGTATGCGCGCGAGGAAGCGCAGGATGTGAGTGTCGGCGATCTCAGCCAAAACAGGCCGCCGTATAGCGTGGAAAACGCCATGATGATTCTGGCCGAGGTGCGCAAGGGCAAGACCTCGCAGTTCGAATGGCGTGCCCGGCGCAGGAACGGGCAGCTTTTCTGGGCCGATCTGGTGGCCCGGCCCGTGACGCTGGACGGGCAGGAACGCATCATCGTGGTGGCCCGCGACGTGACCGACCGCAGGGAGGCCGAGGAGGCGCTGGCCGAAACCGCGGAAAACTATCGCAGCGTGTTCAACGCCACGTCCGACGCCATCGTGATTCAGGAACCGGATTCGGCCATGATCATCGACGCGAACCGTGCCGCGGCCCGGATGCTCGGCTACTCCCGACGCCAGTTGCGGCGCATGACCGCCCCGGAGCTGCTGTCGCAGGAGCCGGAACAGGCCCGGGAAATGGTCCTGAACGCATTCGATCAGGTGCGCACGCAGGGGAGCCGCACGCTGGAGCTGCAACTGCGTCGCAAGGACGGCACTTCGTTCTGGGTCGGGCTGTCCATCCGCCACGCACGCATCGGCGGCCAGTGGCGCATCATTTCCGTGGCCAGGGACATTGACGAGCGCAAACAGGCGGAAAACAAGCTGCGCCTGTCCTCCGAGGTCTTTTCCCAGAGCGCGGACAGCATCGTGATCACGGATGCCGAGAATGTCATTCTGGAGGTCAACAGGTCCTTCACGCGCATCACCGGCTATTCGGAATCCGAGTGCATCGGCAAAAAGCCGAGCCTGCTCAAGAGCGGTCGCCACGGCGCGGATTTCTACAGGGAAATGTGGACCTCCATCTGTGAGACCGGGTACTGGTCCGGGGAAATCTGGAACCGCAAGAAGAACGGCGAGATGTTTCCGGCGTGGCTTTCCATTGCCACGGTCCGCGACCGGGACGGGGCCATCATCAATTTCATCGGCACGTTTTCCGATCTGTCCGAGGCCAAGAGGGCCGAGGAATCCATCCACCGCCTGCATTATTACGATCTGCTCACCGGCCTGCCGAACCGCGCCCTGTGTCTGGATCGGCTGGCGCACGACTTTCAGCATTCGGACCGGGACAACTCCTTTGCGGCCGTGCTGGTTCTGGGACTGGACGGGTTCAAGACCGTGAACGAATCCCTTGGCATAGAGGGCGGGGACGAACTGCTGCGTCAGGTGGCGGAGCGTCTTGATCAGACTCTGCCCGGGGTGCAGTCCTTTGCCCGGCTCGGCAGCGATACCTTTGCCGCGATTGCCGGGGACATCAAGGACCCGGGCGACGTGGCCGCTGTCATCCGGAAGATGCAGCAGTCATTTGCAAGTCCCTTTTACGTGGGGGCAAACGAGGTCTTTCTGTCCGCCTGCATCGGCGCAAGCCTGTATCCGCAGGACGGGGATTCGCCGCAGGCCATTCTGAACAATGCGGAAAACGCCATGCGCCGGGCCAAGGCCAATGGACCGAACAGCTACGGCTTCTTTGCCGCGGGAATGGCCGAGGAGGCCTCGGAACGGCTGCATCTGGAAGCGGACCTGCGTCGGGCGCTCGAACGGGGGGAGCTGCTGCTGCACTACCAGCCCAAGGTCAACGTGTGTACCGGGGCCATCGAAGGCGCCGAGGCGCTGGTGCGCTGGAACCATCCGGAGCGCGGCATGGTGCCGCCCTTCAAGTTCATTCCCTTTGCCGAGGAGCGCGATCTGATCCATTCCATCGGGGAATGGGTGCTGCGCCGGGCCTGTCGCGACTGTCTCCGCTTTCGCGAGGTCGGGCATCCCGGCCTGTGCGTGGCCGTGAACATTTCGCCCAAGCAGTTTTTCGAAGGCAGAGTGGATTCCCTTGTCCGGGACGTGCTTGCGGATACCGGGCTGCCCGGAGAATGCCTTGAGGTGGAGATCACCGAGCAGATGCTGGTTTCCGACATGGAGCGCACCAAGCAGACGCTGGTTCGGATCAAGGAACAGAACGTGTCCATTGCCGTGGACGACTTCGGCACCGGATATTCCTCGCTCAGCTATCTGACCAGTTTTCCCCTGACCACGCTCAAGGTCGACCGATCCTTTGTCATGGACGTGGTGGAGAATCGGGACAGCGCGGCAGTGACCGGGGCCATCATTTCCATGGCCCGCAGTCTGGGACTGGGCGTGGTGGCAGAGGGCGCGGAGACCGCCGAGCAGGTGGCGTTTCTGCATGAACGCGGCTGCGTCACGGTGCAGGGATACTACTATTCCCGGCCCGTGCCTCTCGAGGATTTTCTGGAGTTGCTCAAGACGCCGTTCCCTCCTTTTGCGCCTCCTGCCTGATTCGCCGGGAGGCCAGTCTTTTCCGTCATGCCCCCCCGGGGTTTTCAACGATTCCGGATTGGTGTAGGCATGGGCGTCAACAACACGTGATTATGGGAGGTACCATGCCGAAATACCGGCTGGTGAACATGGTCAAGGCTGCTGGCTGAGCAGCCAAGATCGCTCCGGGGGACCTGGAGCAGGCACTTTCCGGGCTTGCGGCCCGGCACGACACTCGTGTCCTTGTGGGAACGCCCGGGGACAACGAGGACGCCGTGGTGTTGTCCTTTCCTCCGGGAAAGGCCCTGGTCCAGACCGTGGACTTCTTCACTCCCACCGTCAATGATCCCTACCGTTTCGGCCGCATTGCCGCGGCCAATGCCCTGTCCGATGTCTATGCCATGGGCGGCGAGCCCTGGTCCGCCATGAACATCGTGTGCTTTCCGGTCAAGAAGCTGCCTGCCGACGTGCTGGCCGAGGTCCTGCGAGGCGGGGCCGACGCCCTTGCCGAGGCCGGGGCCGTGCTGGCTGGCGGACACAGCGTGGAGGACGACGAGATCAAGTACGGGCTGGCCGTGTCCGGCATCGTGGACCCGGACCGCATCGCCTCCAACCGGGGGGCGCGGCCCGGCGATCATCTCTATCTGACCAAGGCCGTGGGCACGGGCGTGCTCACCACTGCGGTCAAGGCTGAATGGGACGGGCACGAGGAAATGGAGGAGCTGCTCTTCCAGACCTCGGGCCGACTCAACCGCGTGGGCGGGCAGGTCATCCGCGAACTCGGCCTTGCCGGAGCCACGGACATCACCGGGTTCGGCCTTGGCGGCCATCTTCTCGAACTTGCCGAAGCCAGCGGCGTGCGCATGGAAATCGCGGTCCACAGCGTGCCTCTGCTTGATCATGCGCTGGAGCTCGCGGGCATGGGACTGCTTCCTGCCGGGAGCATCTGCAACCGCAATCACTACCTGTCCAGATTCGATGTCGCATCCGGGCTGGACCCGCTGCTCGTGGACATGATCTTCGATGCCCAGACCTCCGGCGGACTCGTCCTGTGCGTGCCTCCCGAAAAATCGGAGCAGGCTCGCGACATGCTTGAACAGGGCGGCGACCTTGCCGCGCGCATCGGCACGGTGCTGCCTGCCCGGTCCGGCGCAGGAACGATTTCCCTCGTCTAGAAGAACGTCTTTGGCGGCCCGAACCTTTCTGATTCGGGCCTCATCTCGAAAATCACTGTCTTGGCTGCCGGATTCCCGAAAGGGCTTTTCCGGGCGTCTGTCGCGTTCGGCGGAGAGCCGCGCTGCGGATGGCTCTTCGGGAACAGGCTGTCAGTTCATCTCGTTCCAGAGCAGTTCCATGATTTCCTTCTTGATGGCGGCGAATTCCGGCAGGACCGTGACGCGGTGGTCGCGGGGCCGGGGGATGTCCACGGTGATGGATTTGGTGATGGTGCCGGGACGGCTGGACATGATGTGGATGGTGTCGGCCAGCAGAATGGCCTCGTCAATGTCGTGGGTGATGAACAGGACCGTGGCCTTTTCCTCGCGCCATACGTCCAGCAGCAGATCCTGAAGCTGGAGCCGGGTCTGGGCGTCCAGTGCGCCGAAGGGTTCGTCCATGAGCAGCATGTCCGGGCTGTTGGCCAGAACCCGGGCAATGGCCGTGCGCTGCTTCATGCCGCCGGAAAGCTCCTTGGGCAGGGCGTTTTCGAAATCACCGAGGCCCACGAGCTTCAGATACTTGCGGGCAATGGCCGCGCGTTCCTCGGCAGGCATCCTTCTGATGCGCAGGCCGAATTCCACGTTCTTGCGCACCGTGAGCCACGGAAACAGGGTGTAGGACTGGAATACCATGCCCCGATCCGCGCCCGGTCCCTGAATGCGACGGCCATCGATCACGGCCTTGCCCGTGCTTTCCTTTTCCAGCCCGGCCACGATGTTCAGCAGGGTTGACTTGCCGCACCCCGAAGGTCCGACAACGACCGCGAATTCGCCCTCGGCCACTTCGATGTCAATGTCCTGCAATGCGGTCACGGTCTTGTCGCCCGAGCCGAAAACCTTTCCCAGTCCCTGAATTGCCAGTTTGCTCATTGTGCTGTCGCGTATGGTTGCGGATCCTGCGGAAAACGCGGGGAAATCCCATGCCGGGATTTCCCCGCGCCGCTATTTGACGGTCTTTTCGCTCCACGGAACCGTGATTCGGGTCAGGAGCTTGAAGCTCCAGTCCGTGATCAGGCCCAGAAGGCCGATGATGATCAGGCCCGCGAAGATGCGGTCGATGGCCAGAAAGCGCTGCGCCTTGAGAATCATGTAACCCAGCCCCGAGTTCGCGGCCACGAGTTCGGCCACCACCAGATAGGTCCATGCCCAGCCGATGGTGATGCGCAGGTCGTCCATGATCCCGGGCAGCGCGCCGGGCATGAGCACCAGCCGGTAGGTCTGGCTGCGGCTCGCGCCCAGCGTGGCTGCGGCGCGGGACAGGTCCCCGGGCACGGCGGCCACGGTGTCGGCCACCATGAGCACCAGCTGGAAGAAGGTGCCCAGAAAGATGACCATGAACTTCTGGAAGTCCCCGATCCCGAAATACAGCAGGGTCAGGGGCACCAGAGCCACCACCGGCAGGTAGCGCGCGAATTCCATGATGGGCTGGCACAGCGCGGCCCAGCGTCGGGACGTGGCGATCAGCATGCCCATCGGCACGGCAGCGGCCACGGCAAGGGCCCAGCCCACCATGACCCGGTAGGTGGAGTCCCAGGCATACTGCCAGAGTATGCCTTCCTCGTGCATCTTGCCGAAGGCGAGCAGTACGCTGTGGGGCCGGGGCAGGAACAGGGCCTTGACCGCGCCGGAATAGGACAGGGCGCACCACAGGCCCAGCAGGACGGCAAAGGACAGCAGGGCGAGCGAACGGCCCGCCATTTTCGCGCGAAGGGAGTCGGACATGTTACTTGGCGGCTTCCTTCACGTAGACGTCCGAAATCATCGGGGTCACGTCCGCGTCCTTGGCAATGATGCCCTTGGCGCGCCAGAACGAGCCCGCGCGTTCGGCCACTTCGAAGATGGAGTTCGGAGCGGACTTGTCCATGAAGGACAGGTTGCCCTTGCGTCCGTAGAAGGTCACGCCTCCGACCATGTCGGCCACGTCGTCCCGGCTTTCGCCAAGGCCCTTGGCCATGATGGCGTTGCCCTCATCCGGATTGGCCCGATACCAGTCGATCGCCTCGAACCATGCGCGAGTCATGGCCAGCGGCGCTTCGGGGTGCTCCTTGATGAATTCGTTGCGCATCATGAACACGTCCACGATGGTGCGGGGATAGTCGGCCGAGGAGACCAGAATGTGGCCGCCCTCGCGCTCGATGGCCTTGGAAAGCCACGGTTCCCAGGTCACGGCCGCGTCCAGTCGGCCGGCCATGAAAGCCGCGCCCGCGTCCGATGTGCTCATTTCCAGCACATTGACCTCGGATTCCGGAATGCTGTTCTTTTTCAGCACGCTGAGAAAAAAGAAGTAGGACGAAGCGCTCTTGTCCAGCCCCACGGTTCTGCCCCGAAGGTCGGCCACGGTCCTGATGTCGCCCGAGGCGATCAGGCCGTCGCCGCCCGAGGATTCGTCCATGGCAAAGAGCAGGGTCTCGGCCGTGCCCTTGGCATAGTGGATGATCTCGCGGTCCAGCACGTTGCCCAGCGCATCGATGTTGCCCGTGGCCATGGCCGCAGCATACTGGGACTCGTCCTCGATGATCATGATGTCCACGTCCAGACCGTACTTGTCGAACATGCCCTTTTCCTTGGCAATGTACAGCGGGGCGTAGCCAACCCAGGTGCAGAAGGCCACCTTGACCCTGGTCTTGGCAGCAAGGGCTGCGGAAGCGCACAGAACCAGACTCAGGCAGATGGCGAGCGCAATGGAAAACCGTTTCATGGGAACCCTCCTCTCTGTGTGAAAACGTCTATTTTGCCCGGCAAGGCGAATAGCAAGGCATGACAGGCATTTGCAAGCCCTTTTTTCCATGTTTCAACGCCGCAAATGTATAGTCATTTCACCTATGGGGCCGACACAACACGTGAATAGGTTTTCGCATATAGCAAATAAAAGACAAGCGCAAAAAACATGAATCATGATATTGCGTCCGGGAAGACCCTCCGTATTATGACTTGGAGACCGGGGCCAAACATGCTACAGCCAGCCCCACGAACTTCACAGGAGAACAACGCACACATGAGAGCGAAACAACATCTTGAAGCGGCCCTCAAGGCCGTTTTGGACCATAACGGTTGGGAATGGCCGGAAAAAGCCGTGGTGGAACCGCCCAAGGACCGCCAGTTCGGGGACATGTCCGCCAATGTGGCCATGATGCTGGCCAAGCAGGCCAGAAAGGCCCCGCGCGCCATTGCCGAAGATATTTCCAACGAACTGGCTTCCGATCCGCTGATCGAGAAGATCGACATTGCCGGACCCGGGTTCCTGAATTTCACCTTTGCCCCGTCCTTCTGGCAGCAGACAGCCCGCGTGGTGCGCGAGGCCGGAGACGCCTACGGCGATTCCGAACTGGGCAAGGGCGTGCGCGTACAGGTGGAATACGTTTCCGCCAACCCCACCGGCCCCCTGCACATCGGGCATGGCCGCGGCGCAGCTCTCGGCGACAGTCTGGTTCGCATTCTGGACAAGGCCGGATACGATGTGGAGGCCGAATACTACATCAACGACGCCGGACGGCAGATGCTCATCCTTGGCGGCTCGATCCTGTACCGCGCCCGCCAGATCAAGGGCATGGACCCGGAAAAGCCCGAGGACCTGTACAGGGGCGACTACATCCGCGACATTGCCGCCGATCTGCTGGAAAAGCATCCGGACCTGCTCGACATGCCCGAGGCCGAGGCCTTGGAAATCTGCAAGGTCTACGGCAAGGACGTGATCCTGGAGACCATCAAGACCGACCTCAAGGCCTTTGGCGTGCGCCACGACGTGTGGTTCTCGGAGAAGTCCCTTGTGGAAAAGGGGCTTGTGGAAGAGACCTTTGCGGATCTGCGCAAGTCCGGGCTCGGCTTCGACAAGGACGATGCGTTCTGGTTCAGGGCCACGGAGTTCGGCGACGACAAGGACCGCGTCCTGCGCAAGTCCAATGGCGACACCACCTATTTCGCATCCGACATCGCCTACCACGACAACAAGTTCAAGCGCGGCTTCGACATCGTCATCGACATCTGGGGTGCGGACCATCACGGGTACATCCCGCGCATGGACGCGGCCTGCGAGGCGCTGGGCCAGAAAGGCAAGCTGCACGTGATTCTTGTCAATCTGGTCAACCTGCTGCGCGACGGACAGCCCATTGCCATGTCCACCCGCGCCGGCCAGTTCGAGACGCTGGAGGACGTGGTCAAGGAAGTGGGGTCGGACGCGTCCCGATTCATGTTCCTGTCCCGCAAGTCCGATTCCCGTCTGGATTTCGATCTGGAGCTGGTCAAGCAGAAGACCATGGACAACCCGGTGTACTACGTGCAGTACGCACACGCCCGCATCCGCTCCATGATGCGCAAGGCCGGGGAACAGGGCAGGCAGCCCGCTGCGCCCGAGGACGCAACTCTGGCCCTGCTGGACACGAAATACGATCTCCAGTTGCTCCAGATGCTGGACCAGTATCCGGACTTCGTGGAGAGCGCGGCGCGCAGCCAGTCTCCGCATGTCATCTCCACGTTCCTTCAGGAGCTTGCCGCAACCCTGCACAGGTATTATACCAACGTGCATGTGCTCTCTGCCGAAGACGATGTGCTGGCCGCCCGGCTCCTGCTGCTGGACTGCGTGTCCGGCGTGATCCGCAACGGCCTTTCCCTGCTCGGCGTTTCCGCGCCCGAGTCCATGTAACCCCAGCGGAACGGACTATGTATGTCGGAAGATAGGAAAAGGAAGTATCAGGTCAAATTCCCCAAGCTCGACGCAAAGAACAAGACCTACACGTTCACCCTGTCCCTGCCCGGGCTGGTTTCGGCCATTGGTGGCGCAGTGGTGGCCCTGACCTTCTTTTTCGTTCTTGGAATACTCATCGGCCGGGGCTATCGGCCCGAGGCGGACGTGCCCCAGCTCGCCAGAATCATGCCCTCCAAGGTGCATGGACAGGTGCAGGCCGTTGCCCCGGAACAGCCCGAGGTGCTCAAGGCCGAGGAACTGGACTACCCGGAACAGCTTGCCAAGGCGCCGCAGCAGCCGCTCGCGCCCAAGCCAAAGGCCCAACCCGAGCCAAAGGCCGCGTCCAGGCCTGCCCCCAAACCGGAAACCGAGGCCAAGGCCCTGCCCGCTGCCAAGGCGCAGACGGAACAGCCCGGTGCGCCGGTCTATGCCTACGTGTATCAGGCCGCGTCCTTTCGCAAGCTGGACATGGCCGAGAAGCTCAGGAAGCAGCTGGCCGCTGCCGGACTGAATTCGCAGATCCAGTCCGCCGAGGCCAAGGGCACCACGTGGTATCGGGTCAATGTCCTGCACACCGGCACCGAGGCGTCCACCTCGACCATGAAGGCCGCGCTGGCGCAGTTCAAGATCAGGAAGCCGCTGCTCAGGGGCAAGACGCAGGTCCAGTAGACAGGCCGGGGCTCGACTCCCCGGATTTTCACATGCCTGAAACAGTGGGCGGCCCGGAAGATGCGCATCTTCCGGGCCGCCTTTTCGATTCTGCGGGAAATGGCTAGTCGGTCTGGATGTTGTAGGTCTTGAGCTTGCGGTACAGGGAACTGCGTTCCAGCCCCACGTTCCGGGCGAGCTGGGTCACGTTGCCGCCGCATTCCCTGAGCTTGGCCTCCAGAAAGCGGGCCTCGAATTCGGCGCGGGCCTGCTTGAGATCGTCCGGGCCCTGGGCAATGACCGCGTCCATGTCCTCGGGCTCTCTGGAAACGGCAGGCTCTTCCTCGGCCGTGGCCCTGACCGCCTTGAATTCCGGGGGCAGCTTGTCCGCACCCACGGTTTCTCCGGCAAACAGGATGAACATGCGCTCCACGAAATTCTTGAGCTCGCGCACGTTGCCGGGCCACGGGTAGACGCGCAGCACGGCCAGTGCCGAGTCGTCGAACGCAATGGGCTTGAATCCGTGCCGCCGGGCAAGCATGTCCGTGAAGGCGTCGATGAGCAGGGGCACGTCTCCGGCTCGGTCGCGCAGGGGCGGCAGTTCCAGCGGGAAGACCTTGAGCCGGTAGTACAGATCCTCGCGGAATCGTCCGTTCTCGATCTCCTCCAGCAGATTCTTGTTCGTGGCCGCAATCACGCGCACGTCCACCTTGATGGTCTTGCGCCCGCCCACGTGCTCGAACCGCTGCTCCTGAAGGATGCGCAGTATCTTGGCCTGCGTCTTGAGGCTCATGTCCCCGATTTCATCCAGAAACAATGTGCCGCCGTCCGCCAGTTCGAACTTGCCTTCCTGCGCCTTTTCCGCGCCGGTGAATGCGCCCTTTTCATGGCCGAACAGTTCGGATTCGATCAGCTCCTCGGGAATGGCCGCGCAGTTCACGGCCACAAGGGGCTTGTCCGCGCGTTTGGACTGGTCGTGGATGGACCGGGCCACGATTTCCTTGCCCGTGCCGTTTTCTCCGGTGATGAGCACCCAGGCGTCCGTGGGCGCGACCCGGGAGATCACGTCCTTGAGCGCGCGGATGGGCTCGGACTCGCCCGTGATGCGCACGGGTTGTTCCGAGGAAATGCGGGTGCGCAGGGCACGGTTTTCCAGCCGCAGCCGGGAGAACTCGATGGCGTTGCGCGTGGTGGCCACCACCTTTTCAAGGGACAGGGGTTTTTCGATGAAGTCGAACGCGCCCTTTTTCAATGCCTGCACTGCGGTCTCGATGGTGCCATGCCCCGAGATCATGATCACGGGCAGGCCCTCGTGATTCTCGGCCACACGGTCCAGTACCTCCAGCCCGTCCATGCCCGGCAGCCAGATGTCCAGAAAGACAAGGTCCGGGTCCTCGCTTTCCAGCAGTTCCAGCCCCTGTTCCCCGGATTCGGCCTCGATGATGTCGTGGCCCTCGTCCTCAAGGATGCCACGCAGGGAAAATCGAATGCCTTCCTCGTCGTCGATGATCAGTATCTGTCCGCTCATGGGGTCTCCTGTGGGGGCTGTTGAACAAGGGCGATCTGTCGCAAGCGCGCGGAACTCCGCCTGGCTGTTGTAAACAAGGCCGGGCCATGATTCAAGGCCGGAACTCAGTCGAGCAGGTCCTGCAGGGCCGGGGCGAGTTCGGGAAAGCGGAACTCGAAGCCCGCCTCAAGCAGTCGCGAGGGCAGGGCAAGCTGGCCCGAAAGCAGCACCTCGTCCGCCATTTCCCCGAACAGCAGCCGCAGGGCGAATGCCGGGGCCGGAAGCCATGACGGCCTGCGCATGGCCTCGCCCAGAGTGCGGGCGAACTTGCGGAAATTCACCGGGGTCGGCGCGGTCAGGTTGTAGGGCCCGCTTGCGGAATCGGTCTCCATCAGGAACCGGATGGCCCGGACCTGATCCAGCATGTGTATCCACGACACGCCCTGTCTTCCACTGCCCACCGGGCCGCCCGCGAACAGGCGAAAGGGTGGCAACATGCGTTCCAGCGCCCCGCCGTGGCCCAGTACCATGCCCGTGCGGATCACGGCTCGCCGTACACCCAGATCCTCCAGTTCCCGGGTGGACGCCTCCCATTCGCGCGTGACCGAGGCCAGAAATCCGGTTCCGGACTCCGTGGACTCGTCCACGGGGTTGTCGTTGCGCGGTCCGTAGAAGCCCACGGCAGACCCCTGAATCAGGGCGGCGGGTTTCCTCTCCGAATTGCGTATAGTTTCCACAATCCGTTGCCCGGCCCGAATCCGGCTGGACAGGATGCGTTCCTTGACGGATTCGTTCCAGCGACCGGACGCAATGTTGCTTCCGGCCAGATTCACGATCACGGATGCGTCGTCCAGAAATTCGGTCCACCCGTTGTCCCAGGGCATGCCGATGACTCCGCTGTGGAACGTTTCCGCGACCTTGGACGGCGAGCGGGAAAGGATCACGACCTCCCAGCCGTGCGCAACGAGTTCCGCGCTCAGATGCCTGCCGATGAACCCGGTTCCTCCGGCGATGATGGCTCGCATGGCGACTCCTTTGGGAAAGATTGCAGCGTGAAAAGGATATCACGCAACCATGCGCCGGGCCAGCGTGATGCCGTTATTATTCCCGAAGATCGCGCGGCGTCACCACAGTCGCTGGGCAAACATGCGGTGGATGCCGACCTCCCTGATGCGGGCTGCTGTCCGGGCAATGTCATAGGCCACGAAGCGCATTTCCAGTTCCCGGGTCCCGGGATCGAACAGGCCGTACTTGGCGCGGTTGTCCCCGTCCCTTGGCTGGCCCACGGCCCCGATGTTCACCAGATGCCGCAGGTCCGGCTCCAGCAGGACAACTCCCTGCCGCAGGGGATGTTCCGCGACCGAGGTGCCGTTGAACGTGAATCGCGTCAGATCATGGGTGTGGCCCACGAAGCAGATGCGTTCCGGAAAGCTGCCGAACACCGGAGCGAGATTGGTGCGTACCTTCCACAGATACGTGACCGGATCGTCGGGCGGCAGGCCGTGCACGAACCGGCAGCCGTCCACGACCAGCGCCTTGGGCAGGGATTCGCACCATTGCCGGGAGTCCGGGGAAAGCAGTTCCGCATTGCGGCGCAGCGCGTCCCGGGCGAACTGGTTCATGCGGTTCAGGTAGATCAGGTTGAGCAATGCCTGCTCATGGTTGCCCATGACCGCCATGGCCTTGCGTTCGCGCAGCAGACGCACGCACGCGTCCGGGTCCGGGCCGTACCCGATGCAGTCCCCGGTCACCACCACCTGTGCGGCCGAGTCCCGGGAATCCAGATCGTCAAGCACGGCCTCCAGCGCCGCAAGATTGGAATGCACGTCCGAAAGGACCGCAATGCGCGTTTCACCCATGCGTCCGAGACTACACCCGAACCTGCGTGCGCGGCAAGCCGGGGCCTGCGAACCAATGCGCCGGTCTTGCCGCGCTCCGGGTTTGCAGGTACAACACGGGCAGTCTTGAAAATCTTTAGAGTCCGTGTCGTCCCGGGAATTTCGATTCGCAGGCGGGGCGGACACAGCGGGGCCATTCTTGAAACAGAGCGTATTCGCGGGCATTCCCGACATTCTGGACGAACAGCGGTTCGCCCATGGCGGCAATCTGCGCAAACTGGCCGAGCAGGCCGGATGTGCGCCGTCCGACATCCTCGACTTTTCCGCCAGCATCAATCCCCTTGGCCCGCCCGCATGGCTGGGGCAGGAGGTAGGGGCCGCGCTTCAGGACGTGGACCACTACCCGGATCCGGACAACATGGATCTCGTCATGGCCGCGTCCGATCGCTACAAGGTCTGGCCAACCCAGATTCTTGCGGGAAACGGCGCTTCGGAACTGCTGTTCGCGGCCGCCGGGCTGGGCGGCTTTCGGCAGGCCGTGATTCCCTCGCCTTCCTATGTGGACTATGCCCGGGCATGCAAGGCGCACCGTCTTGCGGTCAGGGATTTGCCCATGCGCCGGGACAACGGGTTTCAGGTGGATTTCCCCGCGCTCGGCCCGATCCTGTGCACCCCGTCCGTGGTGTTTCTGGCCCGGCCCAACAATCCCACGGGCACCTCGTTCAGTGCGGCGGACCTGCGCGAAGTCGCGGAAATGTTTCCCCAGTCCCGATTCATCGTGGACGAATCCTTTGCCGATTTTCTGCCCGAGGACGCGGACAGGCTGGTGCGCGACCGTCCGGACAACGTGATCACCATCGTGTCCCTGACCAAGTTCTTCGCCATTCCGGGCCTGCGTCTCGGACTGGCATTTGCCCGGCCCGACATCATTCTCAAGCTGCGGAAGCGCATTCCCGCATGGTCCGTGAATTCCCTTGCCCAGCGCGTGGGCGCGCGCTGCCTGCGTGATACCGACTACGCTGCGCGCACCCGCGAGCGCACCTCTCTGCTCCGGCAGGAACTGGCCGCAGGATTGCGGCAGGTGCCCGGGCTTCGCGTCCTGCCCGGCGAGGCCAATTTTCTGCTCTGCCGCGTGGACCGCGTGGGCCGGGACGGCAGCGAGCTTGCGGATCGTCTTTTGCGCGAACACCGCATCGCCATCCGTTTGTGCGTGAATTTTTCGGGATTGGGCAGCGAGTGGTTTCGCGTGGCCGTGCGCAATGAAAAGGACAATGAACGGCTGATCCGCGCGCTGGAAGCCCTGTCCGGCACGGCCCGGCCACCGCTGGTCAAACGGGAACGCCACACCCCGGCCATCATGTTGCAGGGCACCAGCTCCAATGCGGGCAAGTCCGTGCTCACTGCGGCCCTGTGTCGCATCCTGCTTCAGGACGGGTATGACGTGGCCCCGTTCAAGGCCCAGAACATGTCGCTGAACTCCCATGTCACGGACACGGGCGGGGAAATGGGCCGGGCGCAGGTGACGCAGGCCATGGCCTGCCGCATGAATCCGGACGTGCGCATGAACCCGGTGCTGCTCAAGCCCGGGTCCGACACCGGATCGCAGGTCATTGTCATGGGCAGGCCCGTGGGCAACATGAACGTGTCCCAGTACGTGCGCTACAAGCCGCAGGCATGGGACGCGGTCAAGTCCGCCTACGACTCCCTTGCCAACGAGCACGAGGTCATGGTGCTGGAAGGCGCGGGCAGTCCGGCCGAGGTCAATCTCAAGCATCACGACATCGTGAACATGAACATGGCCCGGTATGCGGACGCGCGCGTGCTTCTGACCGGCGACATCGACCGGGGCGGGGTGTTCGCGTCCATCGTGGGCACCATGCAGCTGCTCACCCCTGCGGAACGCGCCATGGTCGAAGGGTTCGTGATCAACCGCTTCCGGGGCGACGCAACCCTGCTGGAACCCGCGTTCGGCCAGATGTTCGAGCACACGGGCAAGCCCATTCTCGGCGTGGTGCCGTACATCCACGGCCTTGGTCTGCCCGAGGAGGATTCCGTTTCCTTCAAGGAAGGGTTCCGGCCGGACGAGTCCGACAAGTTCCCGCCCGACCAGTGCGTGGACATTGCGGTGATCGATCTGCCGCGCATTTCGAATTTCAACGACATCGATCCGCTGTACGCCGAACCCGACGTGCGCGTGCGCGTGGTGTCCTCGCCCCACGAACTGGGCGATCCCGATGCCGTGATCATTCCCGGGTCCAAGTCCACGGTGCCGGACATGAAGGCCCTGCGCGGCGCAGGCATGGCTGCCGCCATTCGCGAACTGGCCGGAGACAGTCACCGAACCCGCATCATCGGCATCTGCGGCGGGTTCCAGATGCTCGGCGAACTCGTGGACGATCCGCACGGGCTGGAATCCGAATCCGCGCGCGTGGATGGCTTCGGGCTGCTTCCGGTGCGCACCACGCTGAGCCCGGACAAGACCCTGAGCCGTACCTATGGCGTGCATTCCCGGTCCGGTCTGCGCGTGCACGGCTATGAAATTCATCATGGCCGAACCGCGCCCATGAACGATTCCCTGCGCGTGGCCCTGCGCGACAATCAGGGCGATCCCCTTGGTTTCGGCAAGGCCGATGGCCGGGTCTGGGGCACCTATCTGCACGGCCTGTTCGATGCGGACGAGTTCCGGCGCTGGTTCATCGACCAGTTGCGCATGGACAAGGGGCTTGATCCGCTCACGCAAGTCCAGACCGCCTTCGACCTTGAAGATGCGCTGGACAACCTTGCGTCCATTGTGCGCGAAGCTCTGGACATCGACGCGCTCTATCGCACGCTCGGGTTGCGTGGCCATTGTCGGCAGGCCAGTCTGTTGTACAAGCTCTCGTAAGCGGGGGAAGGCCCATCAGCGATTTTCCCGAAGCGGGAAGGCCTTCGGCGACCCTGTGCGAAGCAGGGAAGGCCTTCGGCGACCCTGCGCGAAGCAGGGAAAGGCCTTCGGCGACCCTCCCGGGGGGCCGGGCTCTGCCCGGACCCGCCAAGGAGCAAGGCCCCTTGGATCCCCATGTTGTCCCGAAAAGCGGCAAAGGCCCGGGGAATGCTCTGTCGAGGCATTCCCCGGGCCTTTGCCGCTTTTCGGGACGGGGGAGGCAGGAAGAGAGCGGCTTTTGCTGTTTTTTACGCCGAAGCAGGGGGAGGGCTGGTGCCGGGGCACAAAAAAACGCCCCGCGTTGGCAGGGCGTTTCGTATGCTTTGCGCTGAAAGGGGCCGGATTAGAAGCTGTAGCCCAGAGCGGCGCGCATTTCGGCCGGGATCATGGCGTCTTCGCCAGGTTCCAGAGCCTTCCAGGCAGCGCCGGCCTGCTTGCGTGCGGCCTTGACTTCTTCGAGGTCGAAGCCGTAGCGGGGAATCTCGAACTGCTGGCCTGCGTAGATCAGGTCCGGGTTCTTGATCTGGCCGCGGTTGGCCTTGTAGATCAGGGGCCACATGAAGGGATCATTGTAGATGTGCTTGTATTCGGAAATCCACCACAGGCACTCGCCCTTGGTCACGGTGTGGGAGACCGGCAGGGCATCGTATTCGGCCTTGTAGACCTGCATGGGGTCGGTCACAACTTCCTGCTCGACCACGACTTCCTTTTCCTCGACCACGACGACTTCAGGCTCGGTCTTCACCTTCTTGGAGCAACCCCAGGCGAAAACCATGCACAGGGCGATCGTCAATAAAATCAGCTTTTTCATCACGGCCTCCTAAAATTTCCTTTTCAAGACAAGCCAGCACGTTCCACTGGCTATGTTTGTATTCTTCGAGCCCAATTATCAATTATTTTCTTTTCTTGCAACACCAATCTGCTTGAGGGACTCAGCCGGAAGGCCTGCTCCAGAGCCTCGGAAGCCTCCTTGATCCAGCCTCCCCGGCGCAGGCTCTGACTGGCCAGCACGTACATGCGCTCGGTCTCGTTTCCGTACAGGGCGGCGATGAGCTGGTCGTAATCCGCGCCGAACACCTCGCGCACGAGCTCGTTCTGGGAAAAGATGAATCGGGCCAGCAGAACGTTGTCCCGGTATCGGGTCAGGTACGCGGGCAGGAGCTGGCGGCATTTGTCCATGATGAACCGGATGCGTTCGATCTCGCGGCTCATGGATTCCTCGGTCTGGTTCAGAATCTGGATGAGCTCCCGGCCCATGGCGCGGTCCGCGTCCGTGAATTCCGAATCCGTGATCTTGTGGAACCACGGAGCATAGGTCTGTTTCTGATACGCGTCTTCCTTGAGCTTGAGGGTCTCGTGAAAGATGTAGCCCATGGCCCAGTCCAGAAACTGCCCGGCCAGGATTTCGTCCGGGTCGTTGCGGAACACGTGGTGGGCCGTGTCCTTCATTCGCCAGAGCAGCCCCTTGTCCATCTCGTTGCCGAGCAGGTTCTGCAGCACGGCGAATTCCACATTCCCGTTTTCATCGAACAGCTGAAACTGTCCTTCCAGCTCGTGGCAGGCCTGACAGAAGTTGCGGAACAGGTTGCGGACGAATTCGGGCAGTTTGGCGCGTATCCATGCTTCAGACATTACTTCCTGTCTCCGGGCACGGCCAGTTTGGCCAGCTCTGCCAGCCGGTCGTCGGCCCTGCGGTAGATGGTTCCGAGGGGGAATTTGCCGTTCTTGCTCCGGGTTCCGGCGCGCACGCCCGTGAGAATCTGCATGGCCTCCTCGATGGTGCGGACCGGGAAGATGTGGAACTTGCCGTCGCGCACGGCCTCGACCACCTCTTCCTTGAGCATGAGGTTGACCACGTTGTCCCGGGGGATGATCACGCCCTGCGTGCCGGAGAGCTTGCGGCGGCGGCAGACTTCGAAGAATCCCTCGATCTTCCGGTTTACCCCGCCCACGGCCATGATGGCCCCGGACTGGTTCACCGCGCCGGTAAAGGCGTAGGAAAGGTTGATGGCCACCCCGGACAGGGCCGAGAGCAGGGACGCCAGCTCCGCGCCGGATGCGGAATCGCCCTCGATGCCCGCATAGCTCTGTTCGAGGCACAGGCTGCCCGTGAGCACGATGGGCTTTTTCTGGGCGAACAGGCGCACCAGATAGCTCTTGATGATCATCATGCCCTTGGTGTGGATCGGGCCGCCAAGCTGGGCTTCGCGCTCAAGGTCCAGAATGCCGCCGTGCCCCACGCCCACGGTGCAGGAAATCTGGTGCGGCAGGCCGAATTCGTAGTCCCCGAACATGGTCACGGACAAGCCGTTGGCCCGACCCGTGGCAAAGCCCTGCGTCTCGACCTTGATCACCTGGCTGTCGTAGTCGGACAGGAATTCCTCTTCGTAGAGGTTGGCGCGGTAGTCCCGGGCCTCCACGGCCTGACGCAGCACTTTCGCGTCCACCATGTCCCTGCCCTTGAGCGCGGCCATGGCCGAGGCCTCGATCATGCGTTCCCGGACCAGCGGCATGTACAGGGACAGCTCCTTCTGGTCTTCGGCCAGTCTGGATGCGAAATCCAGCAGCCCGGCAAGGGCGTCGCGCGTGAATGGGCGGACGTCGGATTCCCGGGCGATGCGGCCGATGACCGACAGATAGTGCCGGATGTTGGCGGCCGTGCGTTTGACTCTGGGCTGGAGATGGGCCTTGAGCTTGAAATACTTGCTGAACCGGTCGTCGCCCATGAGCAGGAGTTCGTAGTGCTCGTCCGTGCCGATGAGGATGACGCGCATGTCCAGCGGCACTGGCTGGGGCTGGATGGTCCGGGCGCGCACCTGATCCGGGTCCACCGGGTCCTCGATGCGCGAACAGCCCGCGCGCAGGGCACGGAGCAATCCTTCCCACGAATTGGGATTGCCGAGCAGGTCTTCCATGTTCAGGAGCAGGAATCCGCCGTTGGCCTTGTGGATGGACCCGGCCTTGATCAGGGTGAAGTCCGTGTAGAGCGCGCCCATCTCGGCCTCGCGTTCGATGCTGCCCAGCAGGTTGAAGGACGTGGGATGATCTTCCACGATCACGGGTGCGCCCTTGGTCTTGCCGTTGTCCACGAACAGGTTGATCTCGAACCGGGTGAAGAAGTTCTCTCCGCCTCCGGACGCGTCCTGAAGCAGGCTCGACACGTTCTGTTCACGGGGCAGGAACTCTTCCACATTGTCCACCACCTCGGTTTCCAGCGCGTCGAAATAGTCCTTGAGCCCGGGCGCGGATTCGAATTTTTCGCGGATCTTGGCAAAGCTCTCGTCCAGAACCGTGCGCGCGGTTTCGCGTTGCAGGTCCATTTCCTTTTCCCGCAGCCCGACTTCGATGCGGTTGATGGAGCGCAGGATGGTCGTGACCTTGGCGAGCAGTTCCTCGCCCTTGGCCTTGAGTTCCTTGCGCAGGCCGGGCTTGAGCTTGTCGTAGTCCGCGTCGGAAATGACCTTGCCTTCCACGATCGGGGACAGGGTGAGCACGCCCTCGTCATCCACGTTCAGATTGAAGTTTTCCTTCTGGGCGATCTTTTCCATGCGTGCGAACAGGTCGTCGCGCTTGGTGTTGAATTCCTTGAGCAGCCGTTCATGTTTTTTCTGAAAGGCTTCCTTTTCGAACCGGGCCGGAATTTCCTGACGCACGGCGGTCATGGCCCTGGCCTGCGCCGCCTTGAACTTGCGGCCTGTGCCTGCGGGCATGGCCACGGCCAGGGGCGTGTCCGGGTCCTCGAAATTGTGCAGGTAGACCCAGTCCGACGGCGCGGGCGCCTGTGCCGCCTTGGGCTCCAGAAAGTTCTTCACGAAATAGGTGCGGCCCATGTTCGGCTCGGCCGACACGTAGACGTTGTGCTCCCGGTCCCGGATGGCCAGAGCCATTTCCAGAGCCTGTATGGCCCGGGGCTGGAACTTGGAATAGGCGTTGCTTTCCGGGATTTCCCGGCTGTCCCGGAACGGTATCTTTTCCGGTTCCATGGCGGCGCGCAGTTTTTCCGCGGCAAGGCCCTTGGGAACGGCGGTGGTATTCTTTTCGGTCATGTTGTTTCCAGTGTATCAGATTTGCCCGGCCCGGCAAACGGTTCGGACTGCCTGTTGTCTACGGGGTTTCGCTCGCGCTGTCATCAGCAACCGCATGCTCCGGTCCACCCTGTTGCGGATGCAAAAAAAGGCCGGGACTGCGAGCAGTCCCGGCCTTGCTTGGCATTGTGTCGCGGGTCGGCCTAGTCGTAGTCCACCGCGCTGAAACGCATGAGGCTGTCCCAGTTGTGGATGGCCTCGATGTAGCGGATGGTGCCGGTCTTGCCGCGCATGACCAGGGACGAGGTCTCGGCCCCGCTGCCGTGGTACTTGACGCCGCCCAGGAACGTGCCGCCGGAAATGCCGGTGGCAGCGAAGAACAGGTCGTCGGACTTGACCAGATCGTTCACGGTCAGCACGCGACGGGCATCCAGACCGAAATCGGCCAGAGCGTTCTTCTCGTCCTGCTTCTGCGGGTCGAGCTTGGCAAACATCTCGCCGCCCATGATGCGGATGGCAATGGCGGACAGCACGCCCTCGGGGGTGCCGCCGGTGCCCATCATCACGTCCACTTCGCAGCGCGGGTCGATGGCCATGAGCGAACCCGTGATGTCGCCGTCGGTGTGCAACTGGATGCGTGCGCCGGCTTCGCGGATTTCGCTGATCAGCTTCCTGTGGCGGGGCTTGTCCAGCACGAACACCACGAGGTCGTCAACGTCCTTTTCCAGGGCGCGGGCGATGAGCTTGAGGTTGTGTCCGACCGGGGCTTCGATGTCCACCACGTCCTTGGCTCTGGACGGGACAACGAGCTTCTGCATGTAGAAGCTCGGGCCCGGATCGAACATGGAGCCGGACGGGGCCACGCCAACAACGGAGATGGCGTTGGGGCGGCCGAAGGCGAGCAGGTTGGTGCCCTCCAGGGGGTCGACGGCGATGTCGACCTTGGGACCTTCGCCCCTGCCCAGTTTCTCTCCGTTGAAGAGCATGGGCGCGTCGTCCTTCTCGCCTTCGCCGATGACCACCTTGCCTTCGATTTCCAACGTGTTGAAACACAGGCGCATGGCGTCGACGGCCGCCTGATCGGCAGCGATCTTGTCTCCTCTGCCGAGCCAGCGACCGCATGCCAGAGCAGCGGCTTCAGTGACGCGGACCAGGTCCAGCGCGAGATTCTTTTGCGGCGCTTCCATGATGTTACTCCTAATATTTCTCTCTGATCATCCGGGCAAAGTTCTCGGCGGTGAAACCATATTTCTCCGCCAGCTCCTTGCCGGGAGCGGATTGTCCGAAGTGGTCGAGGCCGAGCACCAGTCCGTCGCAGCCCACGAACTTGTGCCAGAGCTCGGTCCTGCCGGCCTCGGCTGCGGCACGCGCCGTAACCTCGGGAGGCAACACTTCTTTTTTATACGATTCAGGCTGTTCGTCAAACAGTTTGAAACTCGGGACGCTGACCACGCGCACCTTGCGCTTGAGCAGCTTCGCGGTTTCCAGGGCCAGGGACACTTCGGAGCCGGATGCCAGAAGGATCAGGTCCGGGGTGCCTTCGCAGTCCTGCAGGACGTATGCGCCGCGGCGCACGCCGTCCTTGACCGAGGGATGCTCGGCCGGGTCGAATACGGGCAGGCCCTGACGGGTGAGCAGCAGCACCGAGGGGTGCTTCTCCTGCTTCAGGGCGATGTCCATGCACACGGCGGTCTCAAGGGCGTCAGCGGGCCGGAGGTCGATGAGCTCCGGGATCAGGCGCAGGGAGCTGACGTGCTCAATGGGCTGGTGCGTGGGGCCGTCCTCGCCCACCCAGAAGGAATCGTGGGTGAACACGTACAGGACGGGCAGTTCCTGGAGCGCGGACATGCGGATCGCATTGCGGCAGTAGTCCGAGAACACCAGAAAGGTGGCGCCGAAGGGCAGCAGGCCGCCGTGCAGCTGCATGCCGTTCATGATGGCCGCCATGGGGAATTCGCGTACGCCCACGGCCAGATTGCGGGCTTCGTAGCCGTCCACCGCGAAGTTGCCGAAGGTCTCGCGGAACTTGTTGGTCTGGTTGGACGGGTCAAGGTCGGCGGAACCGCCGATCAGGTTCGGGAGCTGCTCCATGATCGTGTTCAGGCAGGCGCCCCATGCCTTGCGGGTGGCCACGGAATCGCCGGGCGTGAACTCGGGCAGCGTGAAATCCAGTTCCGAACGCGGGGTCATGATCTGCTTCCACAGGGTCGCGAACTCGGCGTCGTCGGCAAGGCGCGCGTCCAGCACGGCCTTCCAGTCCGCCGCGTTCTTGCGCATGCCGTCGAAACGGGCGCGGAAGTGGGCGATCACGTCCTCGGGAACGAAAAAGGATTCGTTTTCGGGCAGGCCGAGCTTCTTCTTGGAAGCCGCGATCTCGTCGGCCTTGAGGGGCGCGCCGTGGGTGTTGTGGTCGCCTTCCATGGTGGCGGTGCCCTTGGCCATGACCGTGTTGCCGATGATCAGGGTCGGCTTGGAGCTTTCCAGCCGTGCGTCCTGAATGGCCTTGCGAATCTGGTCGTGGTCGTGGCCGTCCACCTCGATGACCTGCCAGCACATGCCCTCGAATATCTTGCGATGGTCGGTGCAGTCCACGCGGCTGGTGGGACCGGCGAGCTGGATCTTGTTGGAGTCGTGGAACACCACGAGCTTGCCCAGTCCCCACAGACCGGCCAGAGAGGCCGCGCCCATGGCAATGGGTTCCTGCAGGTCGCCGTCCGAGGCAAGGACATAGGTGAAGTGGTCCATGACGTCCGCACCAAGCCTGGCGCGCAGGAACGCTTCGGCAGCGGCAAAGCCCACGGACATGGCAAAGCCCTGACCCAGAGGACCGGTGGTGGCTTCCACGCCCGGAGTCAGGTGCACTTCGGGGTGGCCCGGGGTCAGGCTGCCCATCTGGCGGAAGTTCCTGAGATCGTCCATGCCCAGAAACCCGTTCAGGTGAAGCAGGCTGTAGAGCAGCATGGATTCGTGCCCGGCGGACAGGATGAACCTGTCGCGATTGAACCACTGGGGATCGTCCGGGTTGAAGTTCAGGAACTCCGAATACAGAATGGTGGCGAAGTCCGCGGAGGACATGGCCCCGCCGGGATGGCCGGAGTTCGCCTTGGCAACGCCGTCCATGATCAGGCCTTTGACAACGGCAACGGTCTTTTCGGCCATCTGGGTTTCATTCGTCATTTTGTGTGACCCTTTTGAAAGTGGTTTTATTCGGCAACCGTGTCGATGAGGTCGATGCGCCGTCTGTGGCGATCGCCCTCGAATCCGGTTTCCAGAAATGCCTTGAGAATGCCGAGAGCGAGGCCCTGCCCGACCACGCGCTCGCCCATGCACAGGATGCGGGCGTCATTGTGGCCGCGCGCCATGCGGGCCGTGAATTCGTCCGTGCACAGGGCCGCACGCACGCCCATGCGGTTCGCGGTCATGGACATGCCCTGGCCCGTGCCGCAGATGAGCACGCCCAGCAGGTCGTGGTCCGCCTTGACCGCTTCGGCCACCTTGGCCGCGAAAATCGGGTAGTCGCAGGAATCCGTGCAGTCCGGTCCCATGTCGCGGACGTCGAAGCCCCAGTCCTTCAGGGCCGCGATGCACGCCTGCTTGAGGTTGAATCCGCCGTGGTCCGAGCCGATGATGATGGTCTTGCCCATTTTTTTCTCCTAATCCCGTTCGGCCTGTTCGCGCAACTTGGCCATGCGCTGTTCCCGATCGCGGGCAAGTTCGGTCCCGAGTGTCTCGATCTCGGACTTGAGGAACTCGATCTGCTTCAGGCTCATTTCCTTTTCTTCCATCTTGCCTCTGGGAGCCTCGGCGATGCGCCCGAGAAGGGCATATTCCTGTTCCAGCTCTTTTTCAAGGCGACTGATTTCAAAGCGCCGGACCAGGCTCCGGCACAGCCATTTCATTTCTGCGAGCCACGTCCTGAGCCCGAGCAGAAACAGTTCGGGCAGGGATTCCTTGCGCTCTTGGGTCATGATGTTTCCTCGATAGTGCGGGCGGTTCCGCCGTTTTCCGGTTCGGGCAGCCCGTCCAGCCGACGGACCTGGGTGTTTTCCGGCAGGATCAGTTCCATGGCAGATTTCGGCCAGGACGCATCGCGCAGCTCGCGCGATCTGATCCGCAGGACGCCCTTTTCCCCGGTGTCGAGCATAAGGGTAAGTCGGCCCGGCAACTGGGGAAACGCATCGCCTTCCTCATACTTGTTGACCTCCAGCCGCCAGGTTTCGGCTTGTCCGGCCGTACCGGAGGTGCGGCCCTCCAAAACCATGGGGCGACCCTGCCTGTCAAGGTGAACCCGCAGGACTTTCCGGTTCGTCACATCGAAAACATACCCGTCGGGCACGGTTTCGGCACGTTGGAACGCATCCGGGACAAGCCCGGAAAAATCCCCGGCAAGCACCCGGCCGAGCTGGGTCAGGGAAAAGGGAAAGGGCATGCCCAGACGCGTGGCGCCGAGCACCGGGTCAATGTGCACGTACGCAATTTCCGAGTCCGGGTAGTAGGCAAGCAGGCCGTCCGGTCCCTGTCGCAGGTGGGCAAGGATGCGGCCCATGCCCGCGGCCACGTCCAGTCGCATGGGCCCGTCAAGGTCGCCCCACAGGGTCGTCACGGTGCGGTTGGTGCGCCGGGTCGGTTCCACGCGGGTATAGTAGAGGCTGGCGTTCACGGACAGGCCGCGCGCCTCGGATGGCTGGCAGTAGTGGGTGCGGAACAGGCTCCATGCCCGGCCCGGATTGTCCGCATCGGGCGGACCGATCCGCTTGACCGCGCAGCCCGCGGCCAGCAGGCACAGGCTCAGGGAGAGTATGCGGATGCCTGCGTTCATGGTCATAGGGAATTCAGCTTGCCGCGCACCCGGTCCGGATGCTCGGTCTTGAGTTCAAGGGATTTGCGGTAGCCCTTGCGAGCCGCCTTTGCGTGTCCGGCCGCCTTGGCAATGTCGCCGTAGTGTTCCCATATGGTGGCGTCCCTGTCCTCCAGTTCCACGGCCTCCTGAATGCGCTGCCATGCCTTGGCATGTTCGCCGCGCTTGAACAGGACCCATGCCACGGAATCCATGATGTAGCCGTTGCCCGGTTCCTGACGGGACGCGTTTTCCACCAGCACGAGGGCTCGGTCCAGATCAAGCCCTTCCTCGGCAAGGGTGTAGCCCACGTAGTTCAGGGCGTTGGCATTGTCCGGGTGCTTCTTGAGCACCTTTTCCATGACTTCGAGGCTGGCCTTGCGGTCGCCGGTGCGATCCAGCAGCAGGGCCAGCTCGTACATGATCTCCGGGGTCTCGCCCAGCTTGGCCGCGCCGTCGCGCAGCACAGCCATGGCTTCCCCGATGCGGTTGTTGCCGGACTGGATCGCGGATTCCAGAATGAAGAATTCCGGACCGTCCGGGAACAGGCGCTTGCCCTTGCGCGCCTCGGCCAGAGCCTTGTCATATTCGCCCATGGCGTTGAGAAGCTGGGCGCGGAAGCGCAGGGCATGGGGGTAGAAGCGGTCGTCCTCGTGCACCTTGTCCAGATTCCTGAGGGCCTTGGCCGGATCGTTTTCCCCTTCGTTGGCAATGACCGCCTTGTAGAAATGGTATTCCGCCGGAATATCGCTGCCCGTGGCGAGCCTGTCCAGAACCGTGGAGGCCTGTGCATAGAACCCGTCGTTGATGAACACGAGCACCGAATCAAGAATGAAGCTCTTGGTGGGCGGGCCGGACAGGGCCGTGTCCAGCGCCTTGGCGATGTTGTTCAGCTTGAGGTTCAGGTTGATGAGCCGCAGCCGCACCTGAGGATGGTCCGGCTCCTGCTCCAGAATGCGGACATAGGTTTCCTCGGCCAGCACGTAGTCCTTCATGATTTCGTACTGGTAGGCGAGTTCGGCCATGGCCTCGGTGAATTCCGGGTCGGCCTTGACCGCGCGCTTGAGATTGGCCACGGCCTGCTTGCCCATGCCCAGCATGGCCTGCGCCCGGCCCATGACGTACAGCCCGTCCGGGGAGCGGTCCGCGGACGGCACCTTCTTGAGTTCGTCCAGCGCCTGAGCCGGACGGCCCGCGTCAAGGAGCATCTGTCCGAGCTGCTCCCGGGCCGCGTGATCCCCGGGTCGGTCGGAAAGATAGGATTCCATGATGGCCACGGCATCGTCCACGCGGCGTTCCATCAGATAGGAATTGGCCAGATACACGGTGAGCATCCGATTGTCCGGGAAGCGGTCCAGCCCCTGCCGCAACGCCTCGCGGGAGCCTGCCGCGCCCTCGTCGTTCCAGAGCAGGGCGGCCTTTTCCAGATACAGCTCCGGGGTCGGGGCCGCATTCAGGACCTGATCCAGAGCCTGACGGGCCTGTTCGCGCAGGGCTCCGATCTCGGCCCTGGATGCGCCGGAACCGGCCTGACGTTGCAGCTCCTGCGCCAGTTCCTGATAGAGCAGGTAGTTGTATGTGACCGAGGCCTGTTCGCTCATGGGCTGGGGCGGCGCCGGGGGCGCGGTCTGTTTTCCGGCACAGGCCGAAAGGGTCAGGGCCGCGAGAAGGAGAAGTCCGGCCGCGAGCGTGCGGTGCAGAGAATTGCCTTGGTTTTGTTGCATGCGTCCTTTCCTGGTTGTGGCCTGTCCGACCGCGCGGCAATGAGCCGTCGTGCTGCCGGGCTGCCCGGCAGACTGGTGAAAACCGCAATGTGTTGCGACGTCCTGAAAAGTCTCCCCCTGCGCACTGCCTGTGCGCTCCGGGCTTGAACTCTTCCGGTGCCCTGCCTTTCGCCCTTTTCGAACAGTCTGCCTTTTCCGTTTTTCCAACAGGCGGTCTAATCCTGCTCCAGTATCCAGTCTCTGGAAAAGTCCTTGACCGATTCCGCGAGATGTTCGCGGATTTTTGCCAGCAGCCGCGCCTCGATCTGGCGCACGCGCTCCCGGGTCACGCCGAATCGTTCGCCGATTTCCCGGAGCGTGACCGGGTCGTCCGACAGCAGGCGTTCCTCGAGGATGGCCAGTTCCTTGTCATTGAGCTTCGGCTTCACGGCCTTGATGTTGTCCATGAGCAGCTCGAGGAGCTGGTCGTTGGCAATGGACTCCTCCACGCCCGGTCCGAGGGAGGGCAGGAAGTCCATGCGCGTTGCGTCCGAATCCTCGCCCAGAGGCGTGTTCAGGGACAGATCGTTTCGGGACAGACGCAGGTCCATTTCCTCGATGTCGGCCTCGCTCACGTTGAGGTTCTCGGAGAGCACCTCTGTGGTGGGATCGAAGCCCAGGGTCTGGAGCCGCTGGCGCTCCTTGTTCAGGTTGTAGAACAGCTTGCGCTGGGTCTGGGTGGTGCCGATCTTGACCATGCGCCAGTTGTCCATGATGTACTTCAGGATGTACGCCTTGACCCAGAACGCGGCATAGTACGAGAACTTGATGCCCTTGTCCGGGTCGAATTTGGTCACGGCCTTCATCAGGCCCACGTTGCCTTCCTGAATCAGGTCCAGCACGTTCTGCATCCAGCGGCGCTGGAAATCCATGGCGATCTTGACCACCAGCCTGAGGTGCGATGACACGATCCGGAAGGCCGCGTCCTGATCATTGGCCTCCTGCACGCGCTTGGCCAGGGCGTATTCCTCTTCCGGGGCCAGCATGGGAAAGCGTGCGATCTCCTTGAGATACATCTGCAAGGGGTCGCGCACCCCGACCTCCCGGGAGGAGGAGCGGGTCGGAGCCGGAAGCCAGTCGTCCTTTTTTTCGGCCTTGGCCGGAGGATTGATCGGCACCGCATGGGTGTCCGTGATTTCGCCGTCGCCAATGTCCACGATGTCGTCGGATTCGACTTCGGGGGAATCGTCGGTTTCAACAAGTATGTCTTTTGTGGAAGTCATCGGGTTTATCGGAGCAGGCGCGCCGCGACCGCATGGAATCGCGTTTTCCCGCGGAATCGTCTCCACGCGGGGAATACCGTCGGAATGCGGTCTTTCAACGGCCTGGCTTTTTTGTGTTTTCAAACGAGGGGCCGCGCTTTTTCTTCAGCGTGTCACAGTTCCCGTTCAATTCATATTATTGAAGCAAAAGGGGAGGGTATAGTTTTTGTTTGTTCTTTTCAATGTTTTTCAGTACCCGCAAACAAGAGGGAAGCGCAAGGATGCATCGGAAAAACCTCGGTATCAATATCTTGCTTTTTCTTCGTCCTCAAGCTATATGCGAATATCTTGATATATCAATAGCGGTCTTCCGGTACAGCCCGGACCGACCTGGGAGGGAGGATTTCGTGCCTGATTTTCGAGCCATACTGAACGACCGGAAAATATACTTTTTCGACGGCGGATTCGGTGCCCTGCTTCAGGGACGCGGCATGCCTGCGGGCGTTTCCCCGGAGATGTGGGGACTGGAGGAGCCGGATGTGGTGCGCTCCGTGCACCGCGACTATTTCGAGGCGGGCGCGGACATCATGACCACCAACACCTTTGGCGGCACGCGGCCCAAGCTGCCCGCCGAGGTGGACGTGTTCGACCTGAACCGCCGCATGACCTCCATTGCCCGGGAAGTTGTGGGCGACAACGCATTCGTGGCCGGTTCGGTCGGCCCCACCGGCCTGTTCGTGGAGCCGCTCGGGCCCCTGACCTTCCGGGAGCTGGTCGAAATCTTCGAGGAACAGATCAGGGGGCTGGTCGCGGGTGGTGCGGACCTGATTCTGGGCGAGACGCATTTCGATCTGGCCGAGGCCAAGGCCGTTGTGGTGGCTGCGCGCCGGGTGTGCGATCTGCCCGTGGGCATTTCCATGACCTTCGAGAGCACGGCCAGCCTGACCGGCACCTCGCCGCTCACTTTCGTGGACACCATGCAGAACATGGGCGTGGACATGGTGGGCACCAATTGTTCGGCCGGCCCCGAACAGATGGTGGAGACCCTCAAGGCGTGGGAATCGCGGCTGGAAATTCCCATGTTTGCCGAGGCCAACGCAGGTCTGCCCGAACTGGATGACGAGGGCAATACCGTGTTTCGGCTCGCGCCTGACCCGTTCGTGGCGCAGGCCGTGAAATTTCTGGATCACAGCGCCAAGTTCATCGGCGGATGCTGCGGCACCACCCCGGACCACATCCGCGCCCTGAGAAGCGCGGTGGGCGACCGGCCGTGGCAGCGTCCGGAAAGGACCGACGATGCCCAGCTCGTGCTTACGTCCCGGGCCGTGAGCGTGCCCGTGGGGTTCAACCATCGCGGCGTGATCATCGGCGAGCGCATCAATCCCACGGGCAAGAAGCAGCTTACTGCGGAATTGCAGGAGGGCGTGTTCACCGAGGCGCTCCGGTTTGCCTCGGAACAGAGCGAACTCGGTTCCCCGGTTCTGGACGTGAATGTGGGCGCGCCTCTGGTGGACGAGACCGTGCTGCTGCCCGATCTGGTCAAGGCGCTGGTTGGTCAGTTCACTGCGCCCCTGTCCCTCGACTCCACCAACATTGCGGCTGTCGAGGCCGCGCTGTGGAACTATCCTGGCTCGCCTCTGGTCAATTCCATCAGCGGCGAACCCGGTCGCATGGAAGAGCTCGGCCCCCTGTGCAAGCTGTTCGGTGCGCCCTTCATCCTGCTGCCCATCGTGGGCAGGAAGCTTCCGGTCACGGCGGCGGAACGGCTCGAAGTGATCGAGGGATTGCTGCGTCAGGCCGAGGACATGGGCATTCCCCGGCGACTGATCATGGTGGATGCGCTGGCCCTGACCGTGTCGTCCAAGCCCGAGGCCGCGCGTCACAGTCTGGAGGTCATGCGCCATTGCCGCGACGCATGGAACCTGCCTACCACCATCGGGCTGTCCAACATTTCCTTCGGCCTGCCCGCGCGCGAACTGCTCAACAGCAACTTTCTGGCTCTGGCCATGGGCTCGGGCCTGTGCTCGTTCATTGCCAATCCGAATTCCGCGCGTATTCAGGAGACCCTGCATTCCGTGGAGGTGCTCCTGAACCGCGATGCGCAGGCCGAGAAGTTCATTGCGGCCTATGCGGACTGGAAACCGGGCGCGGGCGGGGCTGCCGCTCCGGGCCGGGGCGCGGATCAGGCCGGTGGCGGTGCGGAAGGCTCGCCGGTCAAGGCTGCCGTGATCAAGGGCGACAGGAACAACATCGTGTCTCTGGTGGAAGTCGAGCTGGACAATGGCACGTCCGCCCTGCATATCGTGAACGAACTGCTCATCCCCGGCATTCTGGAGGTGGGCGACAGGTACGAGCGCAAGGAATACTTTCTGCCCCAGCTGCTTCGGTCCGCCGAAACCATGCAGACCGCGTTCGCCCGGCTTCAGCCTCTGCTGGAGGAAGCCGGGGGCGAGGGCGTCAAGCCCGTGGTGATCATGGCCACGGTGGAGGGAGACATCCACGACATCGGCAAGAACATCGTCTGCCTGATGCTCCGGAATCAGGGCTTCGAGGTCGTGGATCTGGGCAAGGACGTGCCTGCGGGCCGCATCGTGGATGCCGCGGCCGAGCACAAGGCCTCGGTCATCGGCCTGTCCGCGCTCATGACCACCACCATGGTGCGCATGGAGGACACGGTGAACCTGCTCAGGGAGCGCAACATGGACTGCAAGGTGATCATCGGCGGGGCCGTGGTCACGGAAAAATTCTGCAATGCCATCGGCGCGGACGGCTGGAGCACGGACGCGGTTCAGGCCGTCAAGCTCGCACAAAGGTTGACGCAATAGCCCGACTCGGGATACCCGAACGCGGACCCGGTGGAAAACCCGCCGGGTCCGCGCTTTGATTCGGCAACGGAGTTTGCTACACTGCATGGACCAAACAACGAGGTGACCTCATGACGCAATTCAGGCGGATGGCCGCTGTCCTGACTCTCGCCTTTGCCCTGACCGTGATCGGGGCGTGTTCCGGCAATGGTGCCGAAACCGCCGCGACCGAGGATTTTCCGCACATGGGCGTGGCCGAAATGAACACGCTTCTGGCCGATTCCCAGGGAAAGCCCGCCATCGTGGTGTTCTGGACCACATGGTGCCCGGCCTGCAAGCAGCAGCTTCCGGAACTGGAAAAACTTCTGGCCGAACGCGGGGACGACATTTCCATTCTGACCGTGTCCCTGGACGAGAAGCGCGAGGCTCTGGAAAAATTCTATGCCGGGAAAAAGCCCGCTCTGCCGACCTATTGGGGTGACGGCGAGCTGGCCAGGGCCTACGAAGTGCAGGCCATTCCCAAACTCGTGGCCTTTGACCGGGACGGCAAGGTCGTGTTCTCCCGGCCCGGAGCCTTCCCTCTGGGAATGCTGCGGAAGCTGGCCGATCAGATAGCAGGAAACTGACATGGGCGACATACGCAAGGCGACTATCCGGGACGTGGACAGGATTCACGGCCTGCTCATGAACGTGCACGAGCACGACGGGCTGGTTCTGCCCCGCTCCAAGAGCCAGCTGTATTCCCATCTGCGGGATTTTTTTGTTGTGGCGGAAGAGAACCGGGTCGTGGGGTGCTGCGCCCTGAATCTCATATGGGACAACCTTGCCGAGGTGCGGTCCCTCGTGGTGGACCCGGCCATGCGCGGAAAGGGCTACGGCCGCGACCTTGTGGACGCCTGCCTGAGCGAGGCCGTGACTCTGGGCACATTCACGGTGTATACCCTGACGGACAAGCCCGCGTTTTTTGCGCATCTGGGTTTTGCCGAGGGGGACAAGGACAAGCTGAATCAGAAGATCTGGGCGGATTGCCTGAACTGTCCCCGCTTTCCGGATCATTGCAACGAAATTGCAATGATCATGAAACTGTAACCGAAACCGGCAGGAATCATGGCGCATAAACTGACTCCTTTCATCACGGCCGAGGAAATCCGGGAACGGCTCGACGTTCTGGGCCGGGAAATCGCGGCCAGCTACGAGGGCGACGGTCCTCTGGTCTGCGTGTGCGTGCTCAAGGGCGCGTTTCTGTTTTTTTCCGATATCATTCGCAGGATCGACAAGGACATAGAGGTTGATTTCGTCCGGCTGGCCAGTTATGGCAACGCTTCCTCCCGCAGCGAGGACATCGTTTTTTCCAAGGACATGGAGATTCCGGTGGAGGGCAAGGACGTGCTCATCATCGAGGATATCGTGGACACGGGCCACTCCATGGACTTTCTGGTGCACGTGCTCAAGCGGAGAAATCCGAAGAGTTTGAAAATTTGCGCGTTTATTGATAAACATGAACGGCGCGAAGTCGGCATTACGGTTGACTTCGCCGGTTTCAAGCTCAACAAGGGCTTCATCGTCGGCTATGGACTGGACTACGCGGAGCGTTACCGCGAACTGGACGGCGTGTACGAACTGTCCACGGAAAGCCTGTAGCCGCGCAACGATCCCGGAGTCGCCGCCATGATCATTACCTGTCCGAACTGCCAGACCCGGTACAATCTGCCCGAGGATCGTCTTGCCCCGGGTGGTTCCAAGGTCAAGTGCTCCAAATGCGCGCACGTGTTCAAGGCCGCGCCGCCCACCGACACCCCCGAGGAAGAGGTGGAATCCCTGCTTGAGGACGAGGGGGCCAAGCCGCACGCGGACGCGGATCAGGCCTTTGCCCGGGAGTTCGACGAAGCCATGGGCCAGGATACAGTGGAGGAATCCGCGACGGAAAAGCCGACTCCGGCACCTGCGCCCGAAGAGCCTGCATCCGAGCCTGCATCCGAATCTGAAGAGGAGGAGCCCTTGGAGGAACCGTCTTCGGAATCCGAAGACGATGCCTTTGCCGATGTGGACGACCTGTTCGACGATGCCGCGGACTCCGCCGAGGAGGCCGAGGAAGGGCCCGGACCCGATGCCCCGGCCAGGGATACCGTCTTCGAAGGCGACGAGGACGACCTGTTTGCGGACGAGGATGGCGACGAGGACGACGATTCCCTGTTCGAGGACGGGGAGGACGACGAGCCCGGCGACGACCTTTTCGAGGATGGCGACGACCAGGAGCTTGAGGACGACGGGGACGAGCCCGAGGACCTCGGGCTCGATCAGGGCGGATTTTCTCTGGATGGCGACAGTGAGGAAAAGCCCGAAAGAAAGAAGGGCGGTAAATCCCTTGGCTGTCTGATCGTGCTGCTGATCCTGATTCTGGGTTCGGGCGCAGCCATCTATTTTCAGGCATGGAAGCTGTTCGGGCTGGACCCGGCGCAATATTTCCGCAACGTGCCCTATGTTGGCGCGTGGTTTGCCGACGAGTCCGCGACCACGGACGTGGAGCCGGGCGAATCCCCGGCCGAGCGGCTGCGCAAGATCGAGCTCAAGAACGTCAAGCAGTATTACGTGGTCAACGAGAAGTCCGGCAATCTGTTCGTGGTCGAAGGCAAGGCCGTGAACCGGTTCTCCACGCCCAAGGAGCGCATCCGGGTCGAAGTGGCCCTGTACGATGCGCAGGGCAATGCCCTTGCCACCCGTGACCTGCTGTGCGGCAACGTGCTGTCCCAGTTCCAGCTCGAGGTGCAGACGCGCGAGGAGATCGAGCAGGGGCTTCAGTCCGAGGTGGGCATCCTGTCCAACAACACCTTCATCCGGCCCGGTTCGGCCGCACCGTTCATGGCGGTGTTCTTCGAGCCTCCGGCCGAGGTCAAGGAATTCATGGTCAAGGTGGTGGACGCGGCAGACCCGGAATAGGGAGCGCGGACGCAGAATGTTCTGAACGGACACCGAAGCCGCATCGCGTGGCTTCGGACTCGTTCCGCCGGGAAATCGGCGTTAAAAAATGTGCGGATTCACAAGTGGTTGAGAGACAGGGCTTTTGCGCCGGACACGGACGTGCTCCGGGCAGAAAAACGCGTGGAAAAATGAAAAACGCATTGACGTGAAAGCTTGGCATATGGTACCTCTCCTCCACTTGTGAAGGAATGCACGAATGCTTTTCCGGGACGGCTCTCCTCCGGAGCCGAAAGGAAAAATTCCTTCATGAGGTGCATGGATGCGCTTTTTAAAAGACGACAGAATAAAGACCGTCGTACAGGTCGGTTCCACTGCGGGAACGCTGGGACTGCATTTTGTATCCGGTACTGTCGTTGGGCTGGTCATCGGCTATTATCTCGACAAGTGGCTCGGGACCGAACCGTGGATGACCATGATCTGGGCCCTGCTCGGCATCATGGCCGGATTCAAGATGGTCTTCGAGGACGTGAGAAAACTGCAGATGCGTGAAGAGGCCCGCAAAAAGCAGCAGCAAGGTTCTTTGAAACAGGAAAACGGGGAGCATGATGCGTAAACTCAATCAGATGGTCGAGCGGCTTCTTGTCAGGAGCGGGTTCGCCCATCCAGAGGTTCGCGTCATTGTTCGCAACCAGATTTATGTGTCGCTGGGGACCTCTTTAGCGATCATGCTGGTGCTGGCATGTTCTCCGTGGGCGCTTGCCTACGCGGCGGGCGCGGTCCTCGCGACCGTGAATTTCTGGGCACTGGCCCGCATTGCCCAGCAGCTTGTGTACGTGCGCAAGGGCGCGCCGTTCATCCTGTTTGCGATTTTTATGGGAAAAATGGTTCTGAGCGGGTTGGCCCTCTACTGGCTGATCGGAATCGTTCGAATTCCCATATGGGGGTTGGTAGCCGGGCTCGGCACGGTGGTGGCGAACATCGCTGTTTCAAACCTGGTGCAAATGGGGCGTAAGAATGCCTAGCTTGATTTCTAAGGAGGCGTAAGGATATGGGTTTCGCAGGCGGTTTACCGCATCCCCTGTTGTACATGGATATGCTCAACTCCGCGTTGGGCACCCACATTCCCAACCACGTGCTGTACATGTGGCTGGCAATGGCTATCCTGTTTTCTCTCGGACTGCTCGTTCGCGGCAGCCTGAAACTCGTCCCCGGCGGCATGCAGAACCTCTTCGAGGTGATTGTGGGCGGCCTGGAGGACTTTGTCGTTACGAACCTCGGTCAGGAAGGCCGTCGTTTCGTTCCGCTGCTGGTGACCATCTTCATGGCCATTCTGGTCATGAACTACATCGGTCTGGTCCCCGGCTGCGACGCGCCCACCGCCAACATCAACACGAATGCGGCCATGGCCGTCATCGTGTTCCTGTTCTATCAGGGCGTAGGTATCAAAAAATGGGGCTTCGGCTACATCAAGCACTTCATGGGCCCGGTCGGCTTTCTGGCCCCGCTCATGCTGATTCTGGAACCCATTTCCCACATCGCGCGGCCGCTCAGCCTGACGCTTCGTCTGTTCGGCAACATCCGCGGTGAGGAAATCGTTCTGATTCTGCTGTTCATGCTGGCTCCGGTTCTGGGCACCCTGCCGATGTACTTTCTGTTCATGCTGGCCAAGACCATCCAGGCATTCATCTTTTTCATGCTGACGATGATCTACCTGCAGGGCGCCATCGAGCACGCACATTAATTCGTGCTGGACAATCATGGGGAAATGGTCTTAGACCAAAACAATAATTGATTTGTTGGAGGAAACTTACATGAAAGCTGCTAAGATTCTGTTGACGACTCTGGCCATGGTGCTGACTGCTTCCGCTGCCTTCGCCGCTGGCGATCCCGCCATCATGTCCGCCAAGGCTTACGCCACTGCTCTGGGCATGGGCATCGCTGCCGGTCTCTGCGGTATCGGTCAGGGCATGGGCCTGAAGGGCGCCTGCGAAGGCATCGCCCGCAATCCCGAAGCTGGTGGCCAGCTGACCACCACCCTGATCCTCGGCCTCGCCTTTGTCGAGTCCCTGGCTATTTACGCTCTGGTTGTCAACCTGATCCTGCTCTTCGTTGTCTAGTTGGATCGGTTTATTGAATGAAAAGGGGAGGCCCCCGGCCTCCCTTTTTCGAGTCAGGTCTTGTTAAAAAATTCACATGACTGGACTCGGAAAAGGTTCGTATATGAAAAGTGAACACATTCCCAAGGCCACGATAGGGCGCTTGGCGGTATATATCCAGGTTCTTCAGAACCTCCAGCGGGACGGCGTCGAAGTCATATCTTCGGAAAAGCTGGCCCGCGCCTGTTCTGTGAACTCCTCCCAGATCAGAAAGGATCTGGCGTATTTCGGTGAGTTTGGCGTTCGCGGCGTCGGGTACTATGTGCAGGAGCTCATCTCGTCCATCAAGCAGTCCCTCGGTATCGACCGGGTATGGAACTGCGCCCTGATCGGCGTGGGGAGTCTGGGTACGGCCCTGCTCAAGCACAGTCATTTCTGCGAGCGCGGATTCTGCATCAAGGCGGCGTTCGACTGCGACCCCGACAAGATCGGGCAGGAAGTCGCGGACATGGAAATCGTGTGTCCCACGCACATCAAGGAACGCGCCCCGGAGCTTGGCCTGGAGATCGGCATCATTACCACGCCGCCGGATCGCGCCCAGCGCGCCGCCAACCATCTCGTCGAAGGGAACATCAAGGGGATCATCAACTTTGCTGCGGCGCGCATCAATGTTCCGTCGCATATCCCCGTTGAGTACGTCGACTTTTTCGACTCCCTCTACTCGCTGGCCTTCCAGATCACCCTGGGCGGAAGCTAGTCGACAGGAGCCTGATTTTTTCGTGCAGGCGGCGTCCGGTACCTACTGGACGCCGTCTGCTTTGTTGCGTCCGGCGACCGGCGCTTCCCCAAAAATAACAGCCCGCAATCGCACCGTGGCGTATTGTGCCGGGGAAACTGCCAATACCGGGTGATGCCATGGTCGATGACGCGAAAAGGACACGGGAAGAGCTGATCAGGGAGCTGGAATTCCTGCGAAGGGAAAACCGGAACCTGCGCGGGCGCGGAACCGAATACTTTCGGGATTTCTTCGAACGCGCGCCTCTCGGATACCAGTCTCTGGATCGTGACGGGCGAATCCTCGAGGCGAATCAGGCATGGCTGCAACTGCTCGGCTACGAGCAGTCCGAAGTCCTTGGAAAGTGGTTCGGGGAATTCCTGACACCGGATTCGCGGGAACTGTTCAAGGGCCGTTTTCCCCGTTTTCTCGAGATCGGCGAAGTCCGCAACGTGATTTTCGAGATGGTTCGCAAGGATGGTTCCCTGCTGCTGGCCGCGTTCGACGGACGTGTCGGCCATGATGAGCAGGGCGGTTTTCGGCAGACCCACTGCATTCTTCATGATGTTGGCGAGGACTGGCGCGGCAGGGATGCCCTGCTGGAGAGCGAACACAATTATCGGACACTGTTCGAGAACTCCGTGGTCGGGCTGTACCAGTCCACCCCGGACGGCAGGTTCGTGAACGTGAATCCGGCTCTGGCGACCCTGCTGGGCTATGGCTCGCCGGAAGAGCTCATGCAGTCGATCGCGTGCATCGGTCAGGAACTGTATCCAGAGCCTGCGGACAGGGATCGGCTGCTCAGGGTGCTGCGGGAAAAGGGCGAGATTCTCGGCCATGAAACCCGGTTCCGGCGCAAGGACGGGTCCGAGGTCTGGGTTTCCGAGAATGCGCGGGCCGTCCGGGACGAAAGCACGGGGGAACTGTCGCTGCTGGAAGGGTCGCTTGTGGACGTGACCGCAAGGGTGCTGGCCAATCGCGAGCTGCTGCATTCGCAAAAGCGGCTGCATGCCATTCTCGACGGCATTGACGCGGATGTGTACGTGTCCGATCTGGAGACTCACGAGGTGCTGTTCATCAACAAGCACATGGTCGAGACCTTTGGCGAATGTCTGCCGGGCGTGCCCTGCTGGAGCCACTTCCGCAACGATTCCGGACAATGTTCCCATTGCCGGAAACCCTGGCTGCTGAGTACCGGGGGCAAGGATGCGTCCACCGAGGTGTACGAGGGGTTCAACCCGATTTCCAAACGGTGGTATCTGAATCACGACCGTGTCATCGAATGGCTGGAAGGACGCCTTGTGCACATGCATCTTGCCGCGGACATCACCCGGCTCAAGCGCATGGAGGAGCAGCTCACCCGGGCCAAGGCACAGGCAGAGCAGGCAAGCCTTGCCAAGAATGAATTTCTCGCCAACATGAGCCACGAAATCCGGACGCCTCTGAACGGGCTGCTCGGCATCCTGCAACTGCTGCGGTTCTCCGACCTGACCCCGGAACAGCGGAATTATCTGGGGCTGGCAATGAAGTCCGGGCGCGGCCTGCTGCATGTGCTCAACGACATTCTGGATCTCTCCAAGGTCGAGTCCGGCAAGGTTGAACTGGAGGAAACGGATTTCGAGATCGGGTCGCTCATGGATTCCGTGGTTTCGGTTTTCCGGCATCCTGCGGAAAAACGCGGAGTGCAGTGCTCGTGGGACATGGACCCGGGGCTGCCCAACTGCTTTCGCGGGGACAAGGGACGACTTCGCCAGATTCTCTTCAATCTGGTGGGCAATGCGGTCAAGTTCACCCAGTCCGGGCGTGTCCGCGTCGAGGGATATCCTCTGGGCCAGACTCCGGACGGCAGGACCCGGTTGTATTTTGAAGTGGATGATTCCGGCATCGGCATTCCCGAGGACAAACTCAAGGCCGTGTTCGATCCCTTTTTCCAGGTGGATGGCTCGTACACGCGCAAATATCAGGGAACCGGCCTCGGCCTTGGCATTGCGCGGCGTCTGGTCGGCCTGATGGACGGCAACATGTCCATTTCCAGCGAAGAGGGGAAAGGCACCAACATCGCCTTTTGCGTCACGGTGAAGTCAGCCGGGCAGGCAGAATGCGAAAGTTGCGCCTATCCGCTGGCTTCCCTGCCGCGGGTTACGGGGTTGCGCATCCTTCTGGCCGAGGATGAGCGCATAAATCGCGTTGTGGTCGAAAGGCTGCTCAATCAGCTGGGCCATGTCTGCGTGTGCGTGGAAACCGGGGAGGATGCACTGGATCAATTGGGCCGCAAGCAGTTCGATTGCGTGCTCATGGACATTCAGATGCCGGGCATGGATGGTCTCGAGACCACCCGGGCCATTCGGTCCGATCTTGATCTGGAGATTCCGGTCATTGCCCTGACAGCCCATGCCATGCAGCAGGATCGCGCTCGATTTCTGGAGGCCGGAATGAATGGGTACGTGCCCAAGCCGTTCGAGGTCGGTGATCTGGAAGCCGAAATCCAGCGCGTGATGCGCCGGGATTGATCCGGATTTGAATCAGACCAGCGCGATGCTGTCCGCCTGAACATCGTCCCCGGCGATTTCCGCAATGGTGATGGCGGCGCTGTCCCCTGTTCCGTCAGCATCGTAATACAGCGTGTCCGCCTCGAAGACGAAACACGCCTCGTTCACATTCATGTCCATCAGGCTGGTGAAGAAATGGTCTGCGTCCAGAAAGCCCGTTTCGGACCAGCCGAATTCCGCATGGGAAAAGGCGAAGAGGTCCTGCCCCAGAGTGAAGTCGAGCACGGTGTCACCACCCTGATTCGTGCTCTGGTACAGGAACACGTCCGACCCGGTTCCGCCCGTGAGCTTGTCCTGTCCTGCTCCGCCGCACAAGGTGTCGTCACCGCGCCAGCCGAACAGCTGGTTGTCCGCAAGGTTGCCGACAAGCGTGTCGTTGCCGTCCCCGGCGTGCGCATTCTCAATGGTGGTTCCCCAGGCAATGGTCAGTTCGGTCCCGTCAATGATGCTGGTTTCTCCGGCCCGCAGGTCAATGAGCGAATCCGTGGAGCAGGCCGAGGCATTGATGGTGTCGATCCCGGCATTGTCGGCCAGCTCGGCGCGCAACGCGTCCTGCGCTGCGTGTTCCCCGAATTCGTCCGTGAACACGTACAGGTCGTTGTTGTCCTGCGGAGCGCCATGCAGGGTCAGGGTCCAGTCTTCCAGCGTGTGTTCCGTTCCCGTGACCAGATCCCATGCGGCCAGTCGCCATTCGCCGGAGGACAGTTCGCCCCGGCACTGGGTGGAGCCGAACAGGGCGGTCAGGGAATGCATGCCGCTCTGCTCGATTCCGGCATCCCATTCCGAGGGCGGGGTGTATAAAAGCCAGCTCTCCGTGCCGGACGGAGAATACAGGGCCAGAGCGAGCTGTGATGGCACAAGCCCGGCAACGGTCACTTCCGCCTGCACATATTCCACTGTCATCGAGTCGGTTACCGTGACCGAACTGTCCAGACAGGTGCCGTCTGCGTCCGGGAGCGGTGCGTTCGGGTGGGCCGAAACCGAGGTGGTGATCACGTTGGACGCGGTATGCACACCCTGATCCCATGATTCGGCCAGACGCACTGCGCCTTTTGCATCCACAAGGCCGAAGCCGTAGTCGTGGCTGGCGTGCATGCCGCCGTTGTTCCAGTCGTGTGCGCCGTTGATCTGCCAATCCCATTGACCGATGTTGTCGTCGGAGGTGGCGTTTTCCGTGTGGCGGGCTGTCATGGACATGATGGCCTGCACGTCGCGGTAGCCCAGATTCGGGTTGGCCTCCAGCATGAGTGCGGCAACTCCGGAGGCCATGGGCGTGGAATAGGATGTGCCCCAAAGCTGGATGTAGCTGCCGTCGGGATTGTCGCCGTGAGGCGGCACTCGGTCCGCCAGCCAGATGTCGTCGCCCGGAGCCGTGACCAGGGTGGCTGACGAGGGTGTGGAAAATTTGGCGAATTTCCCGGTGGCTTCGATGGCCCCGACCAGATTCATGCCCGGATTGAACGCGGCGGTATCCGTGACGGAATACATTCCGTCAAGGCGGTCATTGCCTGGAGCCCTGAACAGGAGCGAGCCGAGCCCGTCGCGGCCATGTTCGACAAGGTCGGTGTAGGCCGCATTTTCCAATGGTGCGTTCTGAAACGCGATGCTTCGGTAGCTCATGTTGACCACGTCCGCGAAATCCGCGTGATGAATCGCGTCTGCCATCTGCGAGTCGGTCATGGGGCTGCCGTTCAGGCCGATGCGGATGGCCGAGAAGGACGCGTCGTAGGCCACCCCGGTAATGCCCTGACCGTCGTTTGCCCCTACGATCAGGCTGGCGCATTGGGTCCCGTGATTTTCGTGTTCGGCCTTGGGCGTGGGGTCGTTGATGTCGAGCTGACCGTCATAGCCGTATTCCGGCATGTAGCTGTGGCCGAGTTCCGGGTGGGTGTATTCCATGCCGTTGTCGATGACCGCCACCTTCACGCCCTTGCCCGTGAATTCCTCCCACACGTTGGCCATGTTCAGGTCCACCCCGGGGTGTGTCGGATTGCTGTACTGCCACTGGACGAATTCGTGCCTTGAAGTGGTGGAGGAGGGATCGTCTTCCATTTCCGGAGATTCGGGCTGTGGCGATTCCGGGTGAATGGGCATGGAAAGGAATCTGCCCGGCGCGGGAAAGGGCTGTGGGGGGCTGGAAAAGCTGGCCCATTGATTCCATGTCGTGGACATGGCCAGGGTGTTGTCCGCCTCGGGAAAGGCGAAAAATGCGGAATGCAGCCCCAGTTCCAGTTCTGCCTCATCCGGCACCGGGTCGAATGTCGCATCTGCCGGGACCGGAGGCTCGGAAGAAGGACTTTCCGACTCCGCTGAAGGCTCTGCTTCGGGCTTGTCCTGTGCGGATTGTTCGGCATCCGCCACCGGACCGAAGGGCATGGCATGTTCTTGGGCGGCTTCGGGCTGCTCGGTGGAAGAAAGATGTGGAAGAGCGGGTGGCTGTGATGTTGCAGTCATGCAGCTTGCATATATCGGATGGCCAGCATGGACAAGGGGGGAGTCGAACAACTCCCCCCCCAAATCGCGATTTTTACCTTTTACTTCGGCATGCGGACCAGGGCCGCGTAAAAGAATTCGTTCAGTCTCGAGTCCGCCGGGGTGGTCCACTGGATTTCCATGGCAGCCCCGGGATTGTCCGCGAGAAAACGCTGCACCTGCGTTTCGTTTTCGTCCGGGTTCAGGGTGCAGGTGATGATAGCGACCATGCCGCCGGGGCGGACCCGGGTTGCGGCATTGTCCAGAATGTCCCGCTGGAGCTGGGCCAGTTTGGCGAGGTCCGCCGGGGTCCGCTTCCATTTGGCGTCCGGCCTGCGGGAGAGCACGCCCAGTCCGGAACAGGGCAGGTCCAGCAGGATGGTGCCCGGCACCTCGGGCGGCTGGGCCGAATCGGCCGGAGCCTCGAACGCCTTCACGTCGGGCAGTTCGCGCCGGAGCGCAGCCAGCCTGCCCTTGTGCACGTCACTGGCAAAGACCGGAATTCCCTTTTCCAGAAGCACGCGGGTCTTGCCGCCGCGTCCGGCACAGGCGTCCCACACTGGAGCGTCCCATGTCTCGGGGCGGAGCTGTTCCAATGCCTGACGCGCGGCAAAGGACTGGCGGTGAATGGGCGTGTCGACCCTGGGCAGGGACGCGCCGGACGGCAGGGCAAAGCACATGCCCTCCACGTCCATGAGGTCCTCGTGGCCGGCAAGGTCGCCGTAGAGTTGGTCCGCGTCCGGGTGTCGGAACAGGTTCACGCCGAGCGCGGGGGGCTGGCACTGGGCCTCCAGATACTTGAGTGCGTTTTCCTCGCCGTATGCGGCGATCCAGAGCGTGACCAGCCATTCCGGGCAGGCATAGACCCGGGAAAGGAATTCGATCTTGCCAGCATCCCTGGCATAGAAATCCGGGTCCAGAGCCGTATCCCCGAGTTCGGACACCCGGCGAAGCACTGCGTTGAACAGGCCGGAAAGCCGGGCTCCGGGCTTGGTCTTGGCGAAATCCACGGCCCAATCCACGCTGGCGTATGCCGGGACTCGGTCCAGAGAAAGGATTTCATAGGCGGCTACGCCAAGGGCCAGCGCCATTTTCGGGGGCAGATGCGACGGGTCCTTGATGAACCGGGACAGGACGTAGTCCAGCCTGCCCTTGAGCCGCAGGTAGCCGTAGGTCAGTTCCGTGGCCAGTGCGGCGTCGCGCTGTTCCGGCGCATGATCGGTCAGGGCCGTGTCGAGTGCGGCCTGCACGTCCTGCCCCTGCTCCAGACAGCGGAACAGGGCCTCCAGGGCAACGGCACGGGCAATGGGAAGGGGTTTCGGGGATCGGGTCCGAGTCATGTAGGCAAATTCTCCGTTACTGATTCAGCAAGGCGTTGAGTTTCCATATGCGAACGGTTCCGCTGGCATCGCCGGTCACGAGAAAGGCGTTGTCGGGCGTGAACGTTGCCGCGCCCACGGCTCCCTTGTGTCCGGGCACCGGAATGGCGGACTGGTCGTTGTTCAGGTCCCAGATGATGCCGTGGATGCGTTCGCCGGACGGGGCGAGCAGGTCGCCTTCGGGATTGAAGGCCAGCCTGCGGATGAATCCGCCCGTGCCCTTGAGATTGTCGGCGCGGCCCAGACTGGCCAGCCTGCGCAGCACGGCGCCGTGCGCAAGCAGTCCGTTGGCCGCAGCCACGTTTTCCGTGTCCGGGGAAAGCGCGAGCACGCGCAGGGGCACGCACGGCGGTCGAAATCGATTGATGAGTGCACCGGTGTCCACGTCGTACATTTCCATGGACGACTGCCCGTCGGCATAGGCCACGAGCAGGCCGGTGCGGTCCGGGGTCAGGGCTGCGGCGGCAATCCCGCCCTGCGTTTCCACGGTCCATCGGGTTTCCATGCCGCCGGGTTCCCACAGGGCAACGAGTCGGCCTTCGGTGGCGATCACGTGCTGACTGTCCGCCGCGAAATCCGCAAATTGCACGCCCGGGCGCAGGCCGATTCTGGCCTTGAGCGTTCCCGTGGCCGGATTCCATATCTGGGCCTGTCCCGACCTGGTTCGGGCCAGCAGCAGGGCATTGTCCGGGGAGAAGCGGATCATGTCCGCAGGCTCCTGGCATTTCAGGGCGCGGATGAATCGGCCCGAGGGAAATTCATGCAGGGCGATGCGTCCGTCGGTTCCGGCCGAGGCAATGATGCTGTTGTCCGGGGAAACCGCGATGTCCGTGATCCGGCTGCGGTGCGCGTCGTAGGCCATGAGCAGGGCTTCGGGATCGTGCTGTCCCTCGGCGCGGAAATCCCAGGCCATGTCATGGGCTATGCGGTTCGGCAGGCTGTCCGGCGAGGCCGTGAAAAAGGAAATGCTCATCAGGGCGGCGGTCCAGAACGCGGAGGCGAACAGGATTTCCAGAGGCCGGAAATAGATGGCCAGGGCAATGCAGTAGAGCAGAACGAAGATGCCGCCCGCGATCCATCCGCCCGGTCCGTTCAGGTTCAGGCCCGCTCCGTCAAGGGCGATGGCCGCAAACAGGGCCGGACCGGCCGCCGCAAGTCCGGCAAGCAGGCTTTTCATACCGCGCAATATGGCGTTGCCGTAACTCATAACCCTCCTTTAAGCATCTTAGGACGAGGTCGCCGGGAGTTCAAGCCGGGAGTGGGGACGGTCGAAAAAAAGAGTGTGTCCGCTTCCGGTTCAAGGGTTGCACGGCTTCTGTATCCCGGATACGATATCACAGATTGTCAATCTTTGCCCGGGACTGCCATGCTTCGAACCGTTTTTTGCGTATTGCTGCTCGTGCTTCTGTGCTGTGATCTTGTTCCGGCAACGCCCTGCCATGCCCGGGACGTGCGCATCGCCTTTGCCACATGGGTCGGATACGGGCCGTTGTTCATTGCCCGGGACAAGGATTTTTTCCGGCGATACGGTGTTGATGTCGAACTGGTACGCATGGAGGACGAGTCCGAATATCAGGCGGCCATGTCCGCGGCCACGGTCGATGCCCTGTGCAATGTGCTCGACCGCGAGGTGCTGCACCGGGCGCGGCGGCGCACCGGGCGTGGTGCTGTTCGCGCTGGCCGAATCCGCGGGCGGAGACGGGATCGTGGCGCAGCCGGGGCTGGACTCGCTGGCCGATCTGTCGGGCCGTGTGGTGGGGCTGCACAAGAGTTCCACGTCCTATTTCTTCTTTCTCACGGCTCTGGAACGCGCCGGAGTGGACGAGGAGAATCTGCGCGTGCGGGAGATGCTTTCCGAGGACATGACCCGGGCGTTTCTGGCCGGGGAGCTGGACGCGGCCGTGACGTGGCAGCCGTGGCTGGAGCGCATGGCCCGCAGGCCGGGCGCGCATGTGCTGGTCTCGTCCCGGGATTTTCCGCGTACCATTGTGGATGTGTTGGTGATGCGAAAACAGATGGCGGACGATGCGCCGCAGGTCTGCATGGGGCTGGCCCGGGCATGGTTCGATGCCGTGGACTGGATGCAATCCCATCCCGTGGAGGCCAATGCCATCATCGGGGATGCGCTGGGCATTGCTCCCAACCGGGTGGCCGACATGCTGGCGGGGGTGCGTTTCCTCGGTCGGGAGGAGAACCGGGAGTTCCTTGCCCGTTCCCGGCCCGGCAACATCTTCGAGGTTGCGGATCGCGCCGGGCGTTTCTGGACCCAGCGCGGATTCATCGATTCCCATGCGAACCGGGGATTCATTGCCCCGGAATACGTGAGCGGGGCCCTGCGTGGCCCGGATCGTGTCGGCCGCTAGAAGTCCCTTCGGCAGGCGAGCGGCATGCGCCAGCCCGTGCCAAAGGAGCGCGGGGTGATCTTGATTCCGGGCGCGGCCTGCCTGCGCTTGAATTCCGCGATGTTCACCAGATGCAGGATGCGGTGGACCGTTGCCGCGTCGAATCCCCTTTCCACGATTTCCTGTTCCGAGAGCTGGCCTTCGATGTGCATTTCCAGAATCGCGTCGAGGATTTCGTAGTCGGGCAGGGAGTCCTGATCCTTCTGATCGGGCCGGAGTTCCGCAGACGGCGGCTTGGTGATGATGTCCTCCGGGATGGGTGCGTTCAGGTTCGCATTGATCCAGCGGGCCAGCTTGTAGACCGCGACCTTGGGCACGTCCGAGATCACGGCGAACCCCCCGGACATGTCCCCGTAGATCGTGCAGTATCCCACGGCCAGCTCGGACTTGTTGCCCGTGGTCAGGAGCAGGGAGCGGTACTTGTTGGACAGGGCCATGAGCAGATTGCCCCGGATGCGGGACTGGATGTTCTCTTCCGTGGTGTCCGGATCACATCCCTGAAACGCCTCGGACAGGGTGCTGTCCATGGCTTTCATGGCCGGTTCGATGGGCAGGGTCATGGTTGCGGTGCGCAGATTGCGGGCCAGTTGCAGGGAATCGTCCACGCTGCCCCGACTGGAATAGGGCGAAGGCATGAGTACGCACAGCACGTTGTCCGGGCCAAGGGCATGGGCTGCCACAACCGCGGTCACGGCCGAGTCGATGCCGCCGGACAGGCCGAGCAGGGCCTTGGAAAATCCGCTCTTGCGCGCGTAGTCCCGGGTGCCGAGCACCAGAGCGCGCCATGTCTCGGCTTCCTGCGAAAAATCGTCGTCGGCCACGGTCCCGCCCGCATCCGTGTCCACCACGGAAACCGCTTCCTCGAATCCGGGAGCGCGAAAGGTCAGGGAGCCGTCCGGGCCGAACGCGCAGGAACGGCCGTCGAACACGAGATCGTCATTGCCGCCGATCTGGTTGGCGTAGATCAGGGGAATGGCATGTCGCGCCGCGACCGTGCCGAGCAGCTTTTCCCGCACCGCCTGCTTGCCAAGGGAGAACGGCGAGGCTGACAGGTTCACGATCACGTCGGGGGCATGGCGTGCCGCAAGCTCCAGAGGGTCGCGCCCGTACGGCGGCTTTTCCCAGAATTCCTTGTCGTTCCAGGCGTCTTCGCATACGGTAACCGCGATTTTTCTTCCTCGGAATTCCACGATGTTGGCGCTGCCGTCCGACTCGGGCGCAGGTTCGAAATACCGGGCCTCGTCAAACACGTCGTAGGTGGGCAGCAGGGTCTTGCGCACCGTGGCTGCAATGCGTCCGGATTCGCACCAGTACGCGCAGTTGAACACGGGTTTGCCCGGTCCGGATTCATTGGGACAGACCGCGCCGAGCAGGAGCGGAGGCAGGTCGGCCAGTTCACGGGCAATGCGCTGTGCCACCTCGTGCACCCGGGCCGTGAACCGTTCGTAGAGCAGCAGGTCCCGGGGCGGATATCCGCACAGGGCGAGCTCCGGGGTCATGGAAAAGTCCGCGCCCTGTTGCGCGGCCTCGCGCGCGGCGCGTACGATTCGGTCCGCATTCGCGTCCAGATCGCCGACAAGGGGATTGAGTTGCAGTACGCCGATTTTCATGGACCCGTGATACGCCAATCCCGGTTTCCGGGCAATACGGCGGACGGCCTGCGGCGCGGCGCGGGATAGCCTTGACAGGGACGCGGCCTGATCGACAACATTCGGAAAAATATGGCATGGTCCCGGGAAACCGGGAACGCATGGAGCGAACATGAAGACGAAAAACATACTGGTGACCGGCGGGGCCGGATACATAGGCAGTCACACGTGCAAGGCGCTGGCCGAGCGCGGATACACGCCCGTGACGCTGGACAGTCTGATCTACGGCCATGAATGGGCCGTGAAATGGGGCCCGCTGGTCAAGGGCGACATTGCGGACCGCGCCCTGCTGAATCGCGTGTTCGAGGAATACGCTCCTGCCGGGGTGATCCATTTTGCCGCGTTCATCGAGGTCGGGGAGTCCGTGAAGGACCCGGCCCGATTCTACCGCAACAACACCGCAGGCACCCTGAATCTGCTGGAAGCCATGCGCGACCACGGATGCGACCGGCTGGTGTTTTCCTCCACCTGCGCAGTGTATGCCTCGCCCCAGCCCGTGCCCCTGCCCGAGACACAGGCCCAGTGGCCCATGAGCCCCTACGGCTGGAGCAAGTTCATGGTCGAGCGCATGCTTGAGGACTTTGGCCGCGCCTATGGCCTGCGCTCCTGTCCACTTCGGTATTTCAACGCTGCGGGTGCGGACCCGGACGGGGAATCCGGGGAGGATCACGATCCCGAGACCCATCTCATTCCGCTGGTGCTTCGGGCCGCGCGCAACCCGGATCGGCCCATCACCGTGTTCGGCACGGACTACGACACCCCGGACGGCACCTGCATCCGCGACTACATCCATGTCAGCGATCTGGCGCAGGCCCACATTCTGGCCCTGCACTACCTTGAGGAGCACGAATCCCGGGCCTTCAATCTCGGCACGGGCAACGGCTATTCCGTGCAGGAGATCATCAGTGCGGCGCGCACGGTCACGGGTGTGGACATTCAGCCCGTCCTCGGCCAGCGCAGGCCCGGCGATCCGGCCCGGCTGGTGGCGGACAATGCCCTGGCCCGGGCCGAGCTGGGCTGGACCCCGCAATACGAGGACGTGGAAACCGTGATCCGTCACGCATGGCAGTGGATGGACCGGTATTCTCCGATTTCCGCGACCCGGGACTGATGACCACCATCACCTTTGCCCATCCCGAACCGCGTCATGTGGCGGCGCGCATCTTTCCGGTGTTTCTGCCCTTTGCCGGGTGTCCGCATCGGTGCGTGTTCTGTGCGCAGGACGTGCAGACCGGGCATGGAGCCGATCCGCTGGAGCGCATTGCCACGGAGCTGGTCCGTGATCTGGAAGAGGCTGTGGAGCTGGGGCGCGGCCCGTACGAATTGGCGTTCTACGGCGGCACGTTCACGGCTTTGCCCGCGCCGTATCCCGAACATTTCCTGTCCATTGCGGCCCGGTTCCGGGAGCGCGGCCTGATCACGGCGGTGCGCTGCTCCACCCGGCCGGACTGTGTGGACGTCCCGGGATTGCAACGGCTTGGCGGGCTGGGGCTGGACACCGTTGAGCTGGGCATCCAGAGCTTCGACGACCATGCCCTTGGTGCGTCCGGCAGGGGATACGATGGCAGAACAGCCCGCGCCGGATGCGAAACCGTGCTGGCCAGCGGTCTGAATCTCGGGGTGCAGCTTCTGCCCGGGTTGCCCGGAGATCATGAAGGCCTGTTTCAGGAGGACGTGCGCATTGCCGCGTCTCTTGGGCCGAAAACCGCGCGGCTGTATCCCTGTCTGGTGATTCGCGGCGCGGCTCTGGCCCGACTCTGGGAACGCGGCAGATATGCTCCGTGGCCGCTGGAACGCGCCAAGTCGGAACTGGGCGAGGCCCTGCTGGAATTCTGGGCCAGGGACGTGCGCGTGATCCGGCTGGGCGTGGCCCCGGAGCCGTCCCTTGCCGCCAACCTGCTGGCCGGGCCGTGGCATCCGGCTCTGGGACAGTCTGCGCGTGCTCGCGCCCTGTTCGCCTTTCTGCAATCCCGCATCCGTGAGTTCACGGCTCAGCACGGGCCGTTGTCCCGGTTGGACGTGCCACGACGGTATCAGGGCGAGCTGTTCGGCCATGGGAACGAACTGGCCGAGGCCTATGCGCCATTGGGCGTGACCCGGGCCACGGTGCGCTATGTCGAAGGCGGGAAATTTTCCCTTTCGTGACATTGCCAAGGGTTTCGGCGTGTTCGGAAAAAGCCGGAATTTCCCTCTTTACCCGTGCGCGAAAATGGACTATCCCGTGTTCAACCTCAAACACGCGACTAACGAATGCCGGAACTGTTTCGCGCGGCCCGGGCCGCAACACTGGTTCCCGGCTCGGCGGTAATCAACGATGCCGCAATACTGACGAGCCAGGGAAAGATACTTGAGGTCGGCAAATTTTCCGACCTGTCTCGTGCCTTTTCCGGTTCCGTCACTGATCTCGGGGACGTGTTTCTTGCCCCGGGACTCATCAATGCCCACAATCATCTCGAACTGGCGCATCTGCGCGGAAAGACCGTTGCCGATCAGGGATTCGTCACCTGGGTCGAAGATCTGATCCGTCAGCCCATCTACGAGCTTGATCCCATCAAGCTGGATCAGGCGTTTTCCGAGCTGAAGCGAACCGGCACCGTGATGGTGGGGGACATTGCCACCCGTTTTGCCAAGGATATGGCCGGATTTCTTCAGGAATCCGGTCTTTTTTTCACGGTTTTCACCGAGGCCATCGGCGAGAAGGTGCCCGGAAAGGGGTTCATGCCTCGCGGGGATTTCGACCGAGGCGGATATTCCGTGGCCGGGCACAGCCTGTACACCTGTCATGCGCAGGTATTGCAGGCGGCCAAGGCCGAGACCCGGGCCAAGGGGTTGCCCTTTTCCCTGCATCTGGCCGAGCACGATGACGAAGTGGCGATCATGGCCGGTGAGCCGAGCGGGTTTCTGGACCTGCTTCAGGCGCGCGGCAGGCTGCGGGATTTCACGGCTCCGGGCAAGCGGCCCGTGCAGCAGGCGCATGATCTGGGTCTGCTCGACGAATCCACGTTGGCCGTGCATTGCGTGAAGCTTACGGACGAGGACGTGCGGACCGTTGCCGAATCCGGCGCATCCGTGTGCCTGTGTCCGCGTTCCAACGAGTTCATCAACGTGGGCCGTGCCCCGTGGGAAAAGCTGCATCAGGCCGGGGTGAACCTGTGTCTGGGCACGGACAGTCTGGCCTCGAATCACGACCTGAACCTGTGGAACGAGGCCGAATATCTGAAACAGCGCTTTCACGGCGAGCTTTCCCCGGAAGACCTGCTGGCCATGATGACGCGGAATCCCGCAGGGGCGCTGGGCGTGGATGATCGTCTGGGCACGCTCGAACCGGGCAAACTGGCCGTCTGGTCCCATGTACCGGACTGGCTGTGGGAATTGTTCGAATAACCATGGACAACGTGATTGCGATACACGGAAAGGGCATTGCCGGAAGCGGCGCCTTTTCCGTTTTTTTTGCGCGCGGTGCGGACATGGAGTCATGGATATTGTATACCGCCAGCAGAGCCTGCGGGGTCTGCGGCGCGCGGAAAACAGCATAGGAGAACCCCGGGCCGAATGCCCGGGAGCCGGAGGCAAGACCATATGAAATGGCGACACAAGGACCTGCTTGACGTTTCCCAGCTTTCCCAGTCCGAGGTCATGGCGATCTTCGAGACCGCAGCGCGGTTTCAGGAGATCAACGAGCGGCCCGTGAAAAAGGTGCCCACCTTGCGCGGTCGCAGCGTGGTGCTGTTTTTCGCGGAACCCAGCACTCGGACCAAAACCAGTTTCGACGTGGCGGGCAAGCGGCTTTCAGCGGACACCTTTTCCCTGGCCAAGAGTTCGTCCAGCCTGCAAAAGGGCGAGACGCTCAAGGATACGGCCCTGACGCTTCAGGCCATGGCCCCGGACGCCATCGTGATCCGGCACTGGTGCAGCGGCGCGGCCCGGTTCATGGCGGATCGGCTCGACTGCGCTGTGATCAATGCGGGCGACGGCAGGCATGCGCATCCCACGCAGGCCCTGCTGGACGGCTTTACCCTGCATCAGGAATGGGGCGACGTGGCCGGGCGCACCGTGCTCATTCTCGGGGATATCGCGCACAGCCGCGTGGCCCGTTCCAACGTGCATCTCTTCAACAAGCTCGGGGCCAAGGTCCGGCTCTGCGGACCGCGCACCCTGCTTCCCCCGGCCGTGAAGAGCTGGCCTGCGACCGTGTATTCCGATCTGGACGAGGCGGTGAAGGGCGTGGACGTGGTCATGTGTCTGCGTCTTCAGCTCGAACGCCAGCACGACGGTCTGCTTCCCGATCTGCGCGAATATGCCCGTACCTACGGCCTGTCCGCGCGGCATCTGGAAATGGCGGCTCCGGATGTGCGCATCATGCATCCCGGCCCCCTGAACCGGGGCGTGGAGATCAGCTCGGACGTGGCGGACTGTGCCCAGTCCCTGATTCTGGATCAGGTGGCAAGCGGCGTTGCCACGCGCATGGCCGTGCTCTTTCTGCACATGACCCGCAAGGGCGAGGAATAGCGGCTGGTCGTCCCGGACAATGGGGACAGGGCTGGCAGGAAACGAATTTTTCGGATGCAAATCGGCTCATTCGGGCCGAATCGTGGAGACAAGACTATGGCGAAGATCGATCTCGTGGTCCGCAGGGCCAAGTGGCAGGGCAGGGACGTGGACGTGTTCGTGTCCAAGGGCAGAATTGTGGAACTGGCCGATTCCAAAGCCGAGCTGGACACGGGCGACGCTCGGGTCGAGGAGGCGTTCGGGCTTCAGCTCATGCCGAGCATGACCGATGCGCACACCCATCTGCGCGAGCCGGGCTTCGAGTACAAGGAAGACATCGAGTCCGGGCTGCGTGCTGCGGCATGGGGCGGGTTCGGCAACATCATGTGCATGGCCAACACCAGACCCGTGAACGACACTGATTCCGTGACCGATTTCATGCTGGACAAGGCGCGCAAGGCATGGCCCAACGGACCGAGGCTGTATCCCATCGGCGCGCTCACCAAGGGGCTGAAGGGCGAGGAACTCGCGCCCATGGCCGAACTGGCCCGGGCCGGGTGCGTGGCCTTTTCCAATGACGGCGTGCCCGTGAAATCCACTGAATTGTTCCGCAGGGCCGTGGAATACTCCTCGGACTGGGGCAAGCCCGTGATCGATCATTGCGAGGACCCGTATCTTGGCGTTGCCGCAGGCATCAACGAGGGCGAGGTTTCCAGCCGACTGGGGCTGCCCGCGCAACCGGACGTGGCCGAGGCCCTTCAGGTGGCCCGGGACATCCTGCTGGCCGAGTATCTGGACATCCCCATTCATCTGGCCCACATCTCCTGCATCAAGTCCCTTGATCTGATCCGGGCGGCCAAGGAGCGCGGGGTCAAGGTCACGGCCGAAACCGCGCCGCATTACCTGATACTTACCGAAAACTTTCTCGAGCGCGAGGAAAACGAGTACGACACCAATGCCAAGGTGAATCCGCCCCTGCGCACCGAGGCGGATCGGCTCGCCATGATTCAGGCCGTGAACGACGGCACCATCGACATTCTGGCCACGGATCACGCGCCCCATGCGAATTACGAAAAGGAAACCGAATTCGACGTGGCTCCGTGCGGCATCACCGGGCTGGATACGGCTCTGTCCGTGACGTGGGAACTCGTGCAGGACGGCGCGCTTGCCGAAGAGGCGTTTTTCCGCGCCTGGGTCACCCGGCCGTGCGAGATATTCGATCTGCCGATGAATCGTTTCCAACCCGGTGATCCCGCAGACTTCTTTCTGTTCGATCCGGATGAGGAATGGACCGTGTCTGCCGAGACCCTGCATTCCAAGGGCAGAAACACGCCGCTGCTCGGTTCCGTCCGCAAAGGCCGGGTCAAAACCCATTTCCTTCGTGGGAAAAAAATTGTATAAACCACAGGTGGCGTATCGAATGCCGCAACGGTTTATACATACAGGATATACTTACCCAAACGGGAGATGACATGAGTCAGCCTTTCAAGGATGCCGTTGGTTTCTGCAAAACCATCATGCGCAACGGGTACGATGCCTACGTGGTGAATGCCCGGCTCCAGGAACTGACCCTGGACGAATCCGGTAATGAGCAGGAGCTGGACATCTGCACCGAAGCGGGGCTGTCCGAGCTTCAGAAATACTTTCCCAATCTGGAACCTTCCGCGGACAAGTCCCTGCTGGGAACCCTCAAGGAAGGCGGGGTCACCTACTTCTTCTACCCCGCCGACGTGGACGACGCCTCGTATACCGAAGAGGCCGTTTCCATCATGACCCCCAGAATGCTCAAGCGGCTGGAACGGCGCGGGGACATTCCCCTGTCCGCCGTCTGCCCCTACATCCCCAAGGCCAAGGACGCCTATGCGGACTTTGCGGGATTCGAGGACGGCATGATCCAGTTCAAGGGCATTCCGGATCAGGCCCTGCGCAAGGACTATTCCCTTGCCTACCGCGCCCTGCGGTTCGCTGCCAATTACGACAAGCAGATCGAGGCCAATACCTGGATCGCCATTGTGCGCAACGCCCGTCGCGTTCTGGATTATGTGCCCATGCCGGATTTTCTGGACGAGTGGCGCAAGGTCGAAGCCGAATCCATGTGGAAGTTCTTCCAGCTGCTCTTCGACTCCATGCTGCTGCACGGCCTGATCCCGGAAATCGCGGCCCTGTCCCGCATCAAGCAGATCAGGAATCCCGAAGCAGGCGAGGAAACCGTGCTCGCCCACACCTTCGACGTGATGAAACGCTATCCCGAGGAGTTGCCGTACGACTGGAAGGGCACGGTGGCGTGTCTGTTCCATGACGTGGGCAAGCTGTACACTGCGGAATACTACGGTGAGGAATGGCATTTCCTTCAGCATCACCGTGTCGGCGCCAAGGTCTCGCGCAAGATTCTGCGCCGCCTGAGCTTTTCCGCCGAGGATATCGATCTGGTGTGCGATCTGGTCCGCAACCACATGCGGCCCCATTTCATGCTCACCGACAAGGGCATTCGTCGTCTCAAGAGTCACGATGAATATCCGCGCATCATGGAAATGGTGCGTGCGGACATCAAGGCTCGCGACGGTTCGTGGCGCGAATACAACCACAATCTCAAGATGGCCGAGCGTGCCGATATCCCGCAGGAGGACATCGAGCCCTTCCTCGACGGCAATCAGATCATGCAGTACACCGGCCTCAAGCCCGGCCCTTCGGTCGGCGCGATCCGAGAATCCCTGCTGCGAGCACAGATCAGTGATGACGTGTCCAACGAGGACCAGGCCATCGCGTATGTCAAGCAGGTGGCAAAGCACTTCTAGGCTTCGCCTCAATAGTTGAAGATTCGGAAGCGGTCCCTTGCGGGGCCGCTTTTTTTGTTCTTTTTGCCTGCGGCAAAGGGGGAGCGGCGCGGCTACGCGCCCTGAAGAGGTGGGGCTGTGCCAGCTTGGCCAGCCGTGCCGGGCGAAACAATTCGCCGTAGACTGCGCGCCATCTTGATAAGGGAAGATTTCGCCCTTCTCGGGCGACCAACTTTTACGCCAAGGCGGGTAAAAGTTGGCAAAAGCCGCCTTTTGGGACCGCCACAGCCGTGCGCGTTTCCTACTTGATCAAGGCTGAACTTTCGTGCGTTCGCCGCAGGAACGGAAGCCTTGATCAATGGGAAACGGTGGAAGGTGGTTAGGCCGAGGGAGCTTGGTTGGGTCGAGGCGACTTATCACATCTGGAACAGTATTCCTTACTCAGATCGGATTTCGGCTCGCGAGGGCTTGGAATCAGTCGAAGCGACCGAAGTCGGGGCGATGCGGTTTCCGCAGGAAACGTCGCAATCGCCCGGCGAAAGGGCGCTACTGGTTCCTGCCCGAGGGAGTCGGGAGCACAGTGCAAAGGGGCTTTTTTTTCGTTTATTTTTTTGCCCCAACAAAAAAATGAACTCGCCCGGAAAGGGCGAAATCCTTACCTTGCAGGATGGCACGGAAAAGACGGCGCGGCTACGCGCCCTGAAGAGGTGGGGCCGTGCCAGCTTGGCGGGCCGTGCCGGGAGAAGCAATTCGCCGTAGACTGCGCGCCATCCTGCAAGGTAAGGATTTCGCCCTTCTCGGGCGACCAACTTTTACGCCAAGGCGGGTAAAAGTTGGCAAAAGCCGCCTTTTGGGACCGCCCCGGCCGTGCGCGTTTCCTACTTGATCAAGGCTGAACTTTCGTGCGTTCGCCGCAGGAACGGAAGCCTTGATCAAAGGGAAACGGTGGAGAGTTGGTTGGGCTGGGGGAGCTTGGTGGAGCCGAGGCGACTTATCACATCTGGAACAGTATTCCTTACTCAGATCGGATTTCGGCTCGCGAGGGCTTGGAACCAGTTGAAGCGACCGAAGCCGGGGCGATGCGGTTTCCGCAGGAAACGTCGCAATCGTCCGGCGGGAGGGCGCTACTGGTTCCTGCCCGAGGGAGTCGGGAGCACAGTGCGTAGAGGCTTTTTTTTCGTTTATTTTTTTGCCTCAACAAAAAAATGAACTCGCCCGGGAAGGGCGAAACCCTCCCCAAGCAGGATGGCACGGAAAAGACGGCGCGGCGACGCGCCCTGAAGAGGTGGGGCTGCCCAAACAAAAAGGCCCCTGCCGGAGCAGGGGCCTTGTGTATGCTTTGCGCCTTTGCTGTCTACCAGCTGGAGTCGGCAAAGGGGTTGGAGCCGAAACCGAAATCGGCTTCGGGTTCACCGCCGGTGTCCGGGGCATCGCCGGGGGCGTCGCCAGCAGCGCCAGCTTCACCGGCAACACCGGCCACGACCACGCCTTCCTTCTTGATGCGTTCGACTTCGTCGGACAGCTCGTTGAGCTTTTTGGTCATCTCGTCGATCTTGGAGGAAGCCACGGTGATCTGCTTCTGACCGGCCTTGTTGGCTGCGTCAAAGGTCTTGACCTTGGCCTTGAGCGGATCAAGTTCCTTGGTCAGGGCTTCCTTTTCCTCGGTCAGCTTGGCGTTGGCGGCTTTGAGTTCCGCGTTCTCGGCCTTGAGAGCGGCCAGAACTTCCAGAACGGTCTTGGCGCGTTCGGCCTCACCTTCGGGCAGGGCGTCGATCTTGACCTGATTGCCGAGCTTGGCGATGTCGCCTTCGGCGTATTTGGTCAGAGCGGGTTCCTGTTCGTAAATCCAGGCCTTGGACAGCGCCTGCGCCACGGCGGCGAAGTCGGTGTCGATGGTTTCGGCCTGGGTGATGTATGCCAGCATGTCGAGCTGATTCTGGTCAGCGGCTTCGCCACGCAGAACAGACACGAACGTGTTCATCGGGAAAACCTTAGCTTCAGCCATTGTATGCCTCCTTAAAAAGGTACTCTTCGTTTGGTTAGTCCACCCAGGCTGCCTATTTGGCGTTGCCCATGGGAATGCGGCCGATCTTCTTGGCGTATGCCAGAGCCGCGGTCCTGTACACCACGTGGCCCAGCTTGGACCACGGCAGGTACGCGATCAGCATGAAGACCGCGATCAGATGCACGTAATAGGTCGGATAGGCCAGAATCTTGGCGTGCACCAGACGGAAGATCATGGCGCCGATGCCGGTACCGGCGACGACCCAGATCAGGGTCAGCAGATACCAGTCGTACCAGCTGGAGCCCTGCTTGGCCTGGTCCAGATTGGTCCGGCGCTTGGTCAGCACGATCAGGCCGTAGATCATCAGGCCCGCGCCCACCAGGGCGAGGAGCTTGATCGGGTGGTACAGCGGCATGGGAGTGTGCCCCATGGCGGACAGGATGCCGCCGAGGCTATCGATGCCGATCTGGCTGAAGAACCAGCCGCCCCAGTGGTTGGCGGCAACAAAACCGGTGACCACCAGCAGGGCGATGAAGGAGTACATGAGCATCTTGTGACCGAAGGGCCGCTTGATGTCGTTTTCGTCGTCGTCATCTTCGGCGCAGTCATTGAACTGGGTGTGCTGAAGCACTTCGTACTTCAGGGTGTCGATGAGTGCGGCCAGATAGGAAGGTTCGTCCTTGCGGCCCAGAATGTAGGTCGTGGGCTGGGCCTTGAATCCGTTCAGCATGTTCCGGATGCCTGCATAGAAGCCCCAGAGCATGAAGACGAAGGCCAGGATGAACGGCGGGTCGATCACGTAGTCGCCGGGGAACAGGCCGCCGAAGGCGATGATGCCGTCCTCGACAGGAACCCAGGCGTGATCGACAAAGGCGAACTCGGGCAGAAAGGAGCCGAGCTTGCCAGCCATGATCACCCACACCAGCAGGTAGAAGATGGCGGGAATCGCGGCCAGCACGGGCAGGCCGGAAGAGGAGCTCATGAGCTTGCCGATGATCGGCAGCGGAGCCAGATTGCGGTACGCCATGTTGCGCAGGGCGGCCAGCAGGTCGCCGGGCTTGGCGCCGCGCGGGCACAGCGTGGAGCAGGTGCCGCAGTTGTGGCAGAGCCATATGTCAATGTCGTTGACCAGACGGTCCTTCAAGCCCCACTGGGCCCACACCATCTCCTTGCGGGGATAGGGGCTGTCCTTGGGGGACAGGGGGCACACGACGGAACAGGTGGCGCACTGATAGCACTTCTTGAGGTCGGCGCCACCAACTTCCTGGAGCTCTTTGACAAATTTAAGGTCCGGTTGAACCCTGACGGTATTCGACATGGTCCGTACCTCCTAGTAGCCCTTGAAGGGGTTGGGGCCGAAGTTGGTAGTGATGTTCTCGACGAACTCATCGATCAGGTCGGGTACCTGGTCGTACATGTCAATGGAGACTTCGTACTGCTCCACGCGTTCGGGCTCGACGCCGAGACGGCCAAGGGACTCCGCGATGTTTTCCTTGCGGCGGTTGCACAGCTCGGAACCCTTCACGAAGTGGCACTGGTAGTCGTCGCCGTACTTGCAGCCGAGCATCATCACGCCGTCAACGCCCTTGGACATGGCGTCGGCCACCCAGATGGCGTTCACGGAACCGAGGCAGCGCACGGGCAGGAAACGGACGAACGGGCTCCATTTGCGACCGCGCATGGCAGCCATGTCCAGAGCCGGGTAGGCGTCGTTCTCGCAGGCCAGCACGATGATGCGCGGGCCGCCTTCGTCGATCTTGTCCGGGACCTGTACTTCCTTGATCGCGGAACCGATCTGGTCGATGCCGTAGTTGGAGAAGCTGATGACACGCTCGGGGCAGGCGCCCATGCAGGTGCCGCAGCGGCGGCAGCGCGTCGGGTTCGGCTTCGGCGTGCCCTTTTCGTCATCGTCCAGAGCGCCGAACGGACATTCCTCGGTGCAGCGCTTGCACTGGGTGCAGCGCATGAAGTTGAACTCGGGGAAGGTCAGATCGCCGGAGCGCGGGTGCACGGACATGCCGCGGTTCGAGGACTCGATGCACTGGATGGCCTTGAGCGCGGCGCCAGCGGCATCTTCCTTGGCCAGCCCCAGACCCATGGGCTGACGAACGCAACCTGCAGCGTACACGCCGGTGCGGCGGGTCTCGTACGGGAAGCAGATGTAGTTGGAATCCGCGTAGCCGTCGAAGAGTTCGAGGTCCGGGAAGGCCGGGCCCTGACGGTACACGAAGTTCATGGTCGGGTCGGCCGCAGTGGTCGGCACGATGGCCGTGGGCACCACGACGAGGTCGGCCACGAGTTCCACATCCTGACCCAGCAGGGTTTCCTTGGCCTTGATGACCACGGAGCTGCCGGCCTCGGCAACGCCGGTGACCGTGCCCTTGGTGAGCATCACGCCCGGATCGTCCTGAGCGGCCTTGTAGTATTTTTCATTGATGCCCGGGACCATCATGTGATCGTAGACCACGTAGGCCACGGCATCCGGAGCAAGTTCGCGCACATAGTTGGCATGCTTCAGGGCCACCAGAGAGGTGAGCTCGGAGCTGTAGGCCAGATGCTTGGCGGATTCCTTGTCCGCGTAGTGGAAGCTTTCTTCCTCTTCCCCGTCCTTCTTTTCCTCTTCTTCGGGTTCCTCGCAGACGGCGGTGTAATCCACGCCTTCCATCAGCTTGGAGGTGTCCACGATGAAGGCCACGGACTCGGGAGTCTTGCCGTCGGAGGGCCGCTTGATGCCGCCGTTGGAGGCCATGGCCTCGAATTCGGCGGAAGTGACCACGTTGGCGATGGTGCCATAGCCGAGGGGAGCCAGGAATTCGCTCTTGCCCGCAACCCAGCCGGTGGCCAGGACAACGGAACCGATGTTCAGCTTTTCGCCGCCCACGGTGGCAGTGTACATGCCCGGAGCACCTTCAAGGGATTCCAGGGTGGCGCCGGTCACGACCTTGATCTTGTCGTTGGCCTCAACGTCAGCGATGATCTTGTCGAGCCCGATGTCCTGAATCCTGTCGCCGAAGGGGAATTCCAGGGGAAAGGACTTGTACATGGTTGCGGCCTTGCCGCCCAGATGGTCGTCCTTTTCCACCAGCACGACTTCATAGCCGAGGCTGGCGGCGCTGAGCGCAGCGTTCAGACCGGTGAAACCGCCGCCCAGAACCATGACCGTCTTGAAGGTCTCGGGAAGGTCGGGTTCGGGATTGTTGCTCTTGAACAGTTTGATGATGCCCATGTTCATGTAGTCACGGGCAATGGCTTCCTGCTGTCCGGGGTTCTTCTTGTCGTCCTTGAAGGACCAGACAGCGAATTCGCGCAGATTCACGCGTTCGCACTGGGCCTTGTCGAACTTGAACACGTCCCACTTGGAGCGGGGGGAACAGGCGCAGCAGACCACGCCGTCCAGACCGTGTTCAGCGATGTCGGCCTCGATCATGGCCTTGCCTTCGGGGCTGCAGAGCACCGGGCTGGTCTTGGCCAGGGCCACGTAGCTGGAGTGCTTGCCTTTTGTCGCGGATTCGGCAAGGGCTTCGACATCGATATTGGCCCCGATGTCACAGCCTGCACAAACGTATACACCAAGCTTTTCAGCCATTTCTTACCTCCCCACCGTAGTTTGGATCGCTTTCAGGGCGGCGCTGGTACCGGACTGAGCGGTCTTCATGACGTCCAGCGGCTGCTTGGCGCAACCCGCGGCAATGAAGCCGCTTTCCTCGCCGCCGATAACGAAGCCCTCGTTGTCCAGCGGCACGTTCAGACCGGTGCGCACGCCGGCAAGGCTGGGCTGCATGCCCGTGGCCAGCACCACCAGATCGTACCTTTCGTCGGACTTGATGCCGTTGACTGCGTCTTCCACGGTCACGACAGGATTCTTGGCTCCGTCCTCGACAATGCCCGCAACCTTGCCCTTGACCAGGCTCAGTTTGGGATCGTTGGCAGTAATGGCCTTGAACTTGTCGTAGCGGCCCGGGGTGCGCAGGTCGATGTAGTAGATGGTGACCGCTGCCTCGGGATAGCGCTCGCGGATGTAGCGCACGTGCTTCAGGGAAGCCATGCAGCAGATGTAGGAACAATAGTTGAGATGGTTTTCGTCGCGGGAACCCGCGCACTGCACGAAGGCGATGCGCTTGGGCTCGGCACCGTCGGACGGGCGGACGATCTTGCCGTTGGTCGGGCCGCTCGGGGAAGCGAGCCGCTCGAACTGCATGTTGGAGACCACGTTGGCCAGCTTGCCGCCGCCCAGATTGGTCAGGTTTTCCATGGGATACGGCTTCCAGCCGGTGGCCATGACCACGGATCCGACCTTGAGTTCAAGGGTCTTTTCCGTGTCATCCAGATCCACGGCGTCGTAGGGACAGGCTTTCTTGATGGCCTGCAGCTCGGACTCGGAGGCGTTTTCCTTGTCGAGCACGTAACGCATGGGGAACATGAAGGGATGCGTCTTGTAGGCGACCTTGCGCTTGGCGGTGCCGAATTCGAATTCGGACTCCACTTTTGTCGAGGCGGCCTTCTCGCATTCGCCGCATGCGGTACATTTTTCGTTGATGTACCTTGGGCGAATCCTGATCGTCACGTCATAGTCGCCGGCGGAACCGGAAATGGATTCCACTTCGGCCATGGTGAAGAATTTGACCAGGGGGTTGTTTTTGATGCGCTGAAATTGGATTTCCAGCCCGCAGGAAGGCGGACAGAGTTTAGGAAAATACTGATTCAGCTGTGCCACTCGTCCGCCGAGGTAGGGATTGGTTTCAACAATGTAAACCTCGTGCCCGACTTCAGCGGCCTCGAGCGCGGCGGTGATTCCTGCGAACCCCCCGCCAACAACGAGAATACTGTTGTTCGACATTCTCACACTCCTCCAAATGATGTTGAGGCTCAGCCAGAAAATGGCCTAAACCCGGACCGGGAGCGTGGTTCCCGGCCCCGGTTCAGACCACTTTGCCCCGGAATTATGAAAAGCGACCGCGGGCCGGGGCCCGCGGTCGCGGTGTTATCTTGCCGACTACTCAGGGATGATCTGGTAGTAGGGCTTCTTGAAGAGGGTGGTATCGCCGGTCTCCGGGTCGAACTTCGAGTTGATGAAGCACTTCCACTTGGAGTCGTCGAGGCCCATGAAGTCGCCGCGGTAGTAGAAGCCCGGGTAACGGGATTCTTCGCGGAACTCGATGTGCTGCATGTGCAGGCGCACAGTCCACAGGCGGTGGAACTGTTCCCAGCAGCGCATCAGTTCGTGCAGGTCGCGGGCGGCCAGTTTCTGGGAGTCCTCTTCCAGCATGCCGAGCAGCCAGAAGCCGGTGTTCAGCAGAGCCTTGGAGGTCATGTACATGGTGCCAACGCCACCACCGTATTCATCGGTGCACTTGATGAGGCGCATCATGAAGTTGTGCGGGGTGATGTAGTTGGGGTTCACGACCGGGTCGGTGGAGATGGCAGCACCGGCCTTGTAGGTTTCCCAAGGCTGGTAGATTTCCTTGGCCAGATCGGCGGCGTTTTCCTTCAGCGAAGGCTTGAAGTCCTTGTGGTCGGCAACCCAGCGGATGAGCTGCTTACCAACGATGCGGCCTTCAGCGTGGGAGCCGGAGGAGAACTTGTGGCCGGAGGCGCCAACGCCGTCAGCGCAGGTGAACAGGCCGTTGACCGAAGTCATGCGGTTGTAGATCTTGCCGTTGTCGGCCTTGATCTTGTATTCGTCAGGAACCCAGCTCTCGTCCGGACCGGACACCCAGATGCCGCAGCAACCGGAGTGGGAACCGAGGAGGTACGGCTCGGTGGGCATGATCTCGGAACCGCGTTCCTCGGGAGCGCAGTTGGTGGCAGCCCAGAGGTTGGCCTGGCCAACACACATGTCGAGGAAGTCTTCCCATGCTTCGGATTCGAGGTGTTTCCACTCTTCGGATTCCAGGCTGGGAACGGTCTTCAGCAGGGCGGACTTGGTGTCCATGTAGATCGGGCCGCGGCCTTCGCGCATCTCACGGAGCATCATGTGGTTACGCAGGCAGGTCGGGATGATGTTGCCCTTGGCGTAGCCACGATCCTCGTAAGGCTTCAGCATGGCGCGGTTGGTTTCGCAGTAGTCTTCGCCCTTGTAGTTGGTAGCCTTGGCCTTGAAGAGCAGGAACCAGGCACCGACCGGTCCGTAACCGTCCTTGAAGCGGGCGGGGACGAAACGGTTTTCCATCATGGTCATCTCGGCGCCAACCTGAGCGCACATGGTGTAGGTGGAACCAGCGTTCCAGACCGGATACCAGGCGCGGCCCATGCCCTCACCGGTGGAGCGGGGGCGGTACACGTTGACGGCGCCACCGCAAGCCACGACAGCGGCGTTGCAGGTGTAGACGTACACTTTGTTTTCACGGGTGGAGAAGCCGACGGCACCGGCGATGCGGTTGGGCTCGTTGGCGTCCAGCAGCATCTTCACGATGAAGACGCGCTCCACGTAACGGTCTTCGCCCAGGGCGTTCTTCGCGGCCTCGGCCACGATGCACTTGTAGGACTCACCGTTGATCATGATCTGCCAGCGGCCGGAACGCACCGGAGAGGCGCCTTCGCGAACGGCCAGACCCTGGGCTTTCGCCTGGGCGCCGGTCAGGTTCTTGCCGTCCTTCTTGACCCACACGGGCAGGCCCCATTCCTCGAAGAGGTGGACGGAATCGTCAACGTGACGGCCGAGGTCGAAGATCAGGTCTTCGCGGACCAGGCCCATGAGGTCGGTGCGGACCATGCGGACGTAGTCGTCGACGTCGTTTTCACCGCAGTAGGTGTTGATGGCGGACAGGCCCTGCGCAACGGCGCCGGAACGCTCGAGAGCAGCCTTGTCGCACAGCATGATGGAGATGCCGGAGTCTACTTTGTCAGCCCAGCGGACGGCTTCGAAAGCAGCACCGCAGTTACCCATGCCGCCGCCGACGAGAAGTACGTCGACGTGCTGTTCAATGATTTCAGGCTCGGCCAGGGCAACGCCCTTGGAAGCTTCTTTAGTGGGAAGCAGAGGCATGATTCCTCCTAAATCTTTTGGTTCATCAAGACGATCTTACAACGACACTCAGTAGAGACGCTCGGGTCTACTAGATCTCGGTCTGGCCAGCGGCCCAGACACGGCTCAGATCGGCGTCGGATACCTCGAACTTCTTGGACAGAGCTTCCTTCGGGGCGACCAGCTCGGTCTCGGTGAAGAGCAGCTCGCTGTCGAGATCGCCAGGTTCGGGCTTGCCCTCGAAAGGCTTGATGGAGCCTTCAGGGGTGGTGCGGATGGGGAACTTGAACCGCTTGACGCTACCGTTGCGGAACTTGATGGTCCACATGATGTCCTCGGCGGAACGCATGGGGATGGAGGTGCCGCCCATGGGAGCGAAGTCAGCGTAGGGACGGGCTTCAATGGCGCCCTGGGGGCAGATTTTCACGCAGGAGTAGCATTCCCAACATGCGGAAGGTTCCTGGTTGTAGGCCCGCATTTCTTCGGGATCCAGGATCATCAAATCGTTGGGGCAAATGTACATGCAAGCGGTCTTCTCGCCACCCTTGCAGCCGTCACATTTTTCCGGATTGACAAAGGTCGGCATAACTTCTCCTCCTAAAGGGTTTTATTTAAACAATTACCGACGTCCTCTACCAAAAATACTCTGTGGTACCCGCCGTCATGGGCAGGAAACTGGGAAGTAGCAAGACGGTTTGTCCTTGTCAATGTGAAAGTGAATTTTTTAACAAGCACAATTGCCTTGTGTGCCGGACATTTCCTCGTGAAAGCCCCTGCCATCCTGACTTCCGCCACTTCCCGAGGGCGGGGTGCTGATATGCAAGGAAGGATTTCCAGCGTAAACCTCCCTCGGATTTAGTGCAAACAAATGGGTAAAACAAGCTTTTTTTGTGAAATTTGGTGCGACATGTTTGATTCGCCGCAACCGTTTGATTTTATTAGTCTGAAAACCGAGCCTTTTCGGGTCGTTCTCTAGACTTTCTGTCGATTTTCTCTACGGTCACGGAACCGTTACTTAGAAGTATTGGATGTCTGAATTGTTGCAAAAAAAGCGCTTGACACGACTTTCACAAACGGCCACAAAGGGCTGACCCGCTAGTAAGGGAAATAATCATGGAGCCCGGAGCTCCGCCTGCGGCTCCCATGACTTAAGGCTGTGGAATTTTTGCAAAATACTTATTAGGAGGCTAACATGTCCAAATTGGTTCCCCCTCATGGTGGTAAGGGTCTTGTCAAGTGCCTGCTCGAAGGCGCCGAGCGCGAAGCAGAGCTGAAGAAGGCTGAAGGTCTGAAGACCATTGACATCTCCGATCGTGCCAAGGGCGACCTGATCATGATGGGTATCGGCGGTTTCTCTCCGCTGAACGGTTTCATGGGCCGCGCCGACTGGAAGGGCGTTTGCGAGAAGTTCCTGATGGCCGACGGCACCTTCTGGCCCATCCCGGTCACCCTGGATACCAATGACGAAGACGTCAAGGAAGGCGACGAGATCGCTCTGAAGGCCAAGGATGGCATCATCTACGCCACCATGAAGGTCACCGAGAAGTTCGAGATGACCGAGGCCGACAAGAAATGGGAATGCGAGAACGTGTACAAGGGCCACGGCGAAGATTCCGCTGACGACAAGTTCTGGGAAGTCGCCATGGAAGATCACCCGGGCGTCAAGATGGTCATGGCTCAGGGCAAGTACAACCTGGCCGGTACCGTCAAGGTTCTGTCCGAAGGCAACTACGCCGAGCGTTTCCCGGGCGTCTACCTGACCCCCGAGCAGATTCGCGCCGAAATGGAAAAGCGTGGCTGGTCCAACGTTGCCGCTCTGCAGCTCCGCAACCCCATGCACCGCTCTCACGAGTTCCTGGCCAAGATCGCCGTGGAAGTCTGCGACGGCGTCGTGATCCACTCCCTGATCGGCAACCTGAAGCCCGGCGACATCCCGGGAGCCGTCCGCGTGAAGTGCATCCAGACCCTGATCGAAAACTACTTCGTGAAGGAAAACGTGATCAACGCCGGCTACCCGCTGGACATGCGTTACGCCGGTCCCCGCGAAGGCCTGCTGCACGCCACCTTCCGCCAGAACTACGGCATCAACAACATGCTGATCGGCCGTGACCACGCTGGCGTGGGCGACTTCTACGGTCTGTTCGAGGCTCAGGAAATCTTCGATCGCATCCCGTACACCACCGAGGAAGAGCGCTGCAACGTCGAGCCCGGCAAGGCTCTGCTCTGCAAGCCCATGAAGATCGACTGGACCTTCTACTGCTACAAGTGCGACGGCATGGCTTCCATGCGTACCTGCCCGCACGGCAAGGAAGACCGCGTGATCCTGTCCGGCACCAAGCTGCGCAAGGGTCTGTCCGAAGGCACTCCGATTCCGGATCACTTCGGCCGTGAGGAAGTCCTCGACATCCTGCGCGACTACTATGCCAACCTGACCGAAAAGGTCGAAGTCAAGATGCAGAAGGCCGCTTCCGGCGCGGACATGAAATAATCTGTCCCTCTGCTTCTGATAAATATCAAGGGAGGCGGCGCTTGCCGCCTCCCTTTTTCCATCCATGACGGAGAATTCCGTTTTTCCGGTATGGAAACAACGTCGGATTGTGAAAAGTGGCGCGGCGTTTGGCGATATACCGTCTGCGAAATTGGGAAAAGAGGAACAATCTCGACAGGGCAACGCTTCCCAATGCGGTTCGGAAGGTTTATAACGGTTTCAGGTGACGCTTTCCGGGCTCGACGTGCGGGAAAAATGGGAAAACACATACCAAGGTCGAGGGATTCGATGCGGTTGCGGCACTCCGCATGCCGCGGGCCGGGCCGGAAATGCCGGACTTGCCCATGCGACGTTTTCAGTATAGAGACTGGCCTTCCCGCAAGGGAACCGACATCACTATAGAGGAAGACGGAAAGAATGATGGAACACAATCCCAATGGCGGCCCCGGGAAGACCGAGGTCATTGCCCAGCATCGATTCAATGACGTTGCCGATCTGGATGCCAAGCTTCTCGGCCTGCTTGAGAAACGCAGCTATCTGCTCAAGCGCGAGGGCGCATGGCGCAAGTCCCGCAACAAGTCCCTTGTGGACCCCAAGCTGGAAAAGCAGCTTCGCGCGGCCTTTGAAAAAGAGGCCGGAAAGCTCGGCCTTGACGCCAAGCTCGCCAAAACCCTTTTCTCCCTTTTCAATCAATTCGCGCTCGCGGACAAACGCTCGGTGGTTTCCGAGGACGGGTACAAGCTCGCTCCCCGTCGCGAACCCGTGTCCGCGTCCATTGCCGGACCGCGTTCCTTTGTCCTGACCCGGCTGTGGCAGGCCATGGCCGCCAGCGTTGGCGCGGAAACCCTGCTTGCGCCGGTCACGCTCAACGCCCCGAACAAGGACATGGCCAAGGCCCTGAAACAGGCTGCGGGCAAGGTTTCCTGGGACGACGAGGAAATCCGTCTGGATTCCGGCGACGGCCTCGTGTTCGAGGATGCCATGGTTTTCGTGGGCGAAGACACCTTGAATTTCTATCTGCTTCTGGCCCTTGCCCTCGGCCATGCCGGACGGTGCAAGTTCTCGGGCAAGCCGTTGCTTCAGCTTCTGGACATCGCTCCCATGAACAGGATTCTGCCCCGCCTCGGTGCACGCATCGTGCCCATGAACCCGAACAATCCCGGGCTTCCGGCCCGTCTGGAATGCGGTGGCGTCATGGACGAGGAAGTTTCCCTCCCGGCCGAGGTGGACCCGGATTTCGCGGCCGCTCTGACTCTGGCCGCCTGGTCCTATGCCGGAGGTCTGGTCATCACCGACATCCCGGCCAAGGCCATTCCGGCCGTGTCCCAGGCCGTGAGCGTGCTCACCGCCTGCGGCATCGAAGCCGAACTGGACGGCAACACCTGCCGCGTGTCCGACGGCGTTCCCGAGGTGCCCGAGGCTCCCGAGATTCCTCTGGATCTGGAACTGGCTTCGGTGCTGCTCGCCATCCCTGCGTTCAGCGGCGGCGAGATCACGGTCAACGGTCCGTGGCCTTCCTCTGCCGAGGGCGATCTCGTGCTTGAGGAACTGGAAAAGCTGGGGCTGGAGATCATCCGTGAACCCGGCCGCATTGCCGCGCGCATGGAGGGCGAACTGCCCAAGTCCGCGTCCATTGCACTGGGCAACGTGCCGGGCCTGTATCCGCTGGCTCTGGCCTTCGGCCTTGGCTGCGGCGCTGCCGAACTGCTCGGCAAGGCCCCGGAGGAGGCTCTGGAAATTCTGGATCGCCTTGGCGTGCCCTATACCGAGGAAGAGGACAAGCTTTGTCTTCAGCCCGGTCAGGGTACCTGGGAATACGGCTGGGCCAGCCCGGATCCGTCCTGGTCCCTTGCCGCCGCGCTCATCGCCTACAGGCATCCCGGCATTCTTTTGGACAACCACGGCGAGGTGACTCGCTTCTGGCCCGAATTCTGGAATTTCTACAATTCCCTGCCCACGGGCAAGATGAAGCCCAAACCCGTGAAAGAGGAGACCGCCAGTGTCAAACGGCGCAGAATCAAAGTCCGCTTCTGATCCGGATCGTCTGGAGGAAATACCCGGGCTTGAGGCCGAGATCGCGCAGTTCACCCTGGAGCTGGAAAGAACAGTTCAGCAAATCCGGGAGCTCAGGGCTGCGGAAGACCCGGCCAACGGGGTATTCCATCACAAGGAAATCTTCGAGCAGCAGCAGGAAAAGCTGCGGCTCGAAGTGGAGATCAAATACCGCAACAACAAGATCAACCGCATCCGTCTGGGCATTGCCGAGGCTGGTTGCGGCAGCGAAACCCAGCAGAAGGGGTTTCTTTTCTAGGTATATGGGCCGGGACATCCTTCGGGATGCCCGGCCTTGCCCGCTTCCGAGGGGGGATGCGGCCTTGGAGTCCGGTTCTTTTCAATGCAGGACATTTGACTTTTTCCGGACAAGGCAGCAATCGAGAACCTTTCGGCAACAATGGAGAGAGTCTCCCGGCCGGGCGGATGTGGACTGGCATTCAACGACTGCCCGAACCCGTCGGGAATCCCGATAACCGCAACACATTCGGAGCGATCCATGGGACGCAGCATCACCCATAAGATCATTGAACAGCATCGTGTCTCGGGCAGCATGACGCCCGGGGAGGAAGTCGGCCTCAGAATCGACCAGACCCTGACGCAGGACGCCACTGGCACCATGGCCTGGCTCCAGTTCGAGGCCATCGGCCTTGATCGGGTCCGCACCGACCTGTCCGTGAGCTATGTCGACCACAACACCCTGCAGATGGGCTTTCGCAACCCGGACGACCATCGCTATCTGCGCACCGTGGCCGAAAAATACGGCGCGGTCTTTTCGCCTCCGGGCACCGGCATCTGTCATCAGTTGCATCTGGAAAATTTCGCCAAGCCCGGCGCGACCCTGATCGGGTCGGATTCCCACACTCCCACGGCTGGCGGCATCGGTGCGCTCGCCATGGGCGCGGGCGGACTGTCCGTGGCTCTGGGCATGGCCGGGGAACCCTATTTCATCCCCATGCCCAAGGTGGTCAAGGTCCATCTGACCGGCGAACTCACTGGCTGGGCAGCGGGCAAGGACGTGATCCTGAAGCTGCTCGGCATGCTCACGGTCAAGGGCGGCGTGGGCAAGGTCTTCGAATACGGCGGCCCGGGCGTGGCCTCGCTGTCCGTGCCGGATCGCGCCACCATAACCAACATGGGCGCGGAACTGGGCGCCACCACGTCGGTGTTCCCCAGTGACGGGCGCACCCGCGAGTTTCTGGAAAAGATGGGACGGCCGCAGGATTTCACCGAACTGCTGGCCGACGAGGACGCGGAATACGACGAGATCGTGGAAATCGATCTGTCCGAACTGGAGCCCATGGTGGCCCAGCCGCACATGCCGGACCTTGTCGTGCCCGTGCGCGAACTGGCCGGGTTGAAGATCGACCAGTGCGCCATCGGTTCCTGCACCAATTCCTCGTACTCGGACCTCAAGTCCACGGCCCTGATCCTGGCCGGTCATCGGGTGCCCGCATCCACGGACGTGCTCATCTCCCCCGGCTCCAAGCAGGTGGTCAAGATGCTGGCGCGCGAAAACCTGATCGAGCCGCTGCTCGACGCCGGGGCGCGCATGCTGGAATGCACCTGCGGCCCGTGCATCGGCATGGGTGGCTCGCCCAACAGCGCAGGCGTGTCCGTGCGCACCTTCAATCGCAATTTCGAGGGCCGCAGCGGCACGCAGGATGCGCGCATCTATCTGGCCTCGGCCCAGACCGCGGCCCGGCTTGCCCTTGACGGCGAGTTCACGGACCCGGCCACATGGGGCGAGGCTCCGGCGCGTGTGGAACTGCCCGACGATGTGCCCTCCATTCGCAGCCTGTTTCTGTTCCCGCCCGAATCCGGTGCGGAAACCGAAATCCTGCGCGGCCCCAACATCGTGGCGCTGGAAAAGTTCGAGGCCCTGCCCGAGACCATCGAGGCGGACGTGCTGCTCAAGGTCGGCGACAACATCACCACGGACCACATCCTGCCTGCCGGGCCGCAGATCACGGCCCTGCGTTCCAACATTCCTGCCATCAGCGAATACATCTTCAGTCGCGTGGATCAGGAATTCGTGGGCCGCATCAAGGCTGCGGGCAAGGGCGTGATCCTTGGCGGCGAAAACTACGGGCAGGGGTCCAGCCGCGAACATGCGGCGCTCGGTCCCCGGCATCTCGGCGTAAAGGCCGTGCTGGTCAAGTCCCTGGCCCGCATTCATCGCGCCAACCTCATCAACTTCGGCATCCTGCCGCTGCTTCTGGTCGATCCCTCGGATTACGACAGACTGGAGCAGGGCAGCGGCCTGACCATTCCGGCCTCGGCCATCGAGCCGGGCGGCGTGGTGGACATTCTCGTCAATACCGGGGAATCCATACAGGCAACAAATGATTTGACCAAAAAGGAACTGGCGATTATCCAATCTGGTGGTCTGCTGAATGCAGTCCGCCAAGGCAGGGATCAGTAAAAATCAGTTCATCAGTGGAGAAGACATGCTAGAGAAAATGCGCCAGAACGCATCGGGGTGGATCGTCAAGATTCTCTTCGGGATAATCATCGTCGTGTTTGTTTTTGCCTTCGGCATGAGCAGCTTCGACAACAGCGGCGACCCGATCCTCGCATACGTGGATGACGAACCCATCACTCGCCTGGAATTCGAGGAGAACTTTCAGCGTACCGCGGAAAACGTGCGCCGAGGCAATCCGAACATCACTCCGGCACAGTTGCAGAGCCCGGAGTTCAAGCGCATGGTGCTCGATGAACTGGTGACTTCCCGGCTGCTTCAGGGCGAGGCCAAAAGCCTCGGCATCGGCGTTTCCGAGAAGGAACTGTTCGCGGCCATCACCCGCGAGCCCGCGTTCTGGAACGCCAAGGGCGAGTTCGATCGCAGCATCTACACCGCCAAGCTCCATCAGCTTCGCATGAATCCCGCCCAGTTCGAGGCCATGTTCAAGCAGGACATGATCGCCACCAAGCTGCGCAGGTACGTTGCCCGGGCCGCGGAAGTCGCGCCCGAACAGGCCCGCCAGCGGTTCGACTGGGCCGCCATGCGCGCCGTGGTGGATTACGTCGAGTTCAAGCCCGAAAGCTATGCCGCCAAGGTCAAGCCCACTGATGAAGACGTGCTCGCCTTCTATGAAAAGCGTCAGGACGTGTTCACTGTCCCGGCGCGCGCGAACTTCAAATACATTGCCTTCACCCCCGATGCCCTGGCTCCGTTCCAGAAGGTCACGGATCAGGAAATCGAGGCCTTTTACAAGGCCAACCTCGAGTCGCTCAAGGAAAAGGAACAGGTCAAGGCCCGGCATATCCTCATCGCTGTTGACGAGGATGCCTCCGACGCCAAGGTCGCCGAGGCCAAAAAGAAGATCGAGTCCGTGCTGAAGCAGGCACGGGCAGGCAAGGATTTCGGCAAGCTGGCCGCCAAGTACTCCGAAGGTCCGAGCGCGCCGTCCGGCGGCGATCTGGGCTGGTTCGGCAAGGGCATGATGGTCCGCAAGTTCGAAAAGGCCGCGTTCAAACTCGGGAAGAACCAGATCAGCAACCCGGTTCGGACCCGTTTCGGCTGGCACATCATCAAGGTCGAGGATCGCAAGGAAGCCGGGGTGCCCACTCTGGCCGAAGTCCGCGACAAGGTGCGCCGCGACGTGGCCGAGGAAAAGGCTGCGGAAAAGATATCCGATCTGCTCGATGCCGCCATGGACCGTCTCGTGTCCGGCATGGACATCCAGCAGGTGGCAACCGAACTCGACCTCGTGGCCCGGACCACTCCGGAACTGCCCGAGGCCGACCTCCAGAAGTCCTTCGGGCTGACTCCGGAAGCCGCGCAGGTGCTGTTCGATCTGCCCGATGGCAAGGCGCACAACACCCCGCTGTCCATCAACGGCGGCTATCTGCTCGCCGCCAAGGTCAAGTCCGTGCCTTCCACGGTCCTGCCTCTGGAAAAGGTCAAGGACTCCGTGCTCAAGGCCGTGACCGCAGAACAGGCCATGTCGTTGGCCCAGAAGGATGCGGAAGCCATGCTGGCCAAGCTCTCCGGTGCGGATGCCGATGCCGCCGCCAAGGAATACGCAAGTCGGATCAGGACTTCCGAGCCGTTTTCCCGGCAGGGTTTCATCCCCGGCCTCGGCATGAACCCCAAGCTTGCCGAAGCCGCGCTCGCCGCGCAGGCCGGAAGCTGGCTGGGTACCCCCTTCCAGATGCAGACCGGCGTTGTCATCGTGCGTCTGAACAAGACCATCCTGCCTACCGATGACGAATGGAAGCAGGCCGAGCCTTCGCTCATGGCTTCCGCCAATCAGGCCATGCAGATGGAACTGCTCAATGCCTACATGACCGAACTGCGCGCCAAGGCCGACATCAACATCGTTCGGCCCGATCTGCTCAACTAGCAGCCGCGCATCACAATGCAAGCAAAAGGCTCGACGGGGTTCCGTCGAGCCTTTTTTTGATGCCTCCGGCGGCCCCTCCCGGGGGGCCGGGCTCTGCCCGGACCCGCCAAGGAGCAAGGCCCCTTGGATCCCCATTCTGTCTTGAGAATTGAAAAAGGCCCGATGAATGCTCTGTCGAGACATTCACCGGGCCTTTCCCAATTCTCAAGACGGGGTGGCTTCAAAAGAAAAACTTGCTTTTCTTTCTTTACCCATTTCCCCTGAGTTTCATTTTTCGATAGCGAAAACTTTCGCTTTTCCGCAGCTCCCTACGCCGCCATACGAGCCGGACAAGTTCCCTCATCCCCCACAGGCGGCGTAGAACCAAAAAGTTTCGGAGAGTCCAGAGAACCCCTTTTCAAAGGGTTCTCTGGTCGCCGAAGGCATCCTATTCCGTATCTTCTTCAAGGGCCGTGTCGAATCGGCCGAGGGTTTCGAGGGCGAGTTGGAGTGCGTCGAGGACATCGTCGGGCAGATCGAGTTCGCCGTTCAGGGCATTGCGGAGCTGTTCGGGGTCGATGCCGTAGCGCTCGGCTGCGGCGTTGATGGTGTCGGAGGAGTTCGTGTTCATTGGCAGACGATGAATCCCGGGAAATCGTGTCCCGAGGAAATTTGCGCGTGCGGGGTCGGTGTTTCGGCCAGCTGCATGCGCACGGCGGTGCCGACCATGGTTCCGGGCGTTTTGGCGAAGATGTGCCATTCCCGGGCGGTTTCGGACACGCCGACCAGCGAGAGTTCCTCGGCCGCGCCCGAGGGCTGGATGGACAGCACGCTGAAGGTACGGGTGGTGGCTTTGCTGCCATTCCGGGTGCGAAAGACGGTCATGGAATACTGGTAGCCGGTGCGATGGTTTTCCCACTGCACCGGGGTGTACTCCGGAATGGTGTCCAGAGCGTGGCCGATGCGCTGGACATCGGCGACCTCAAGGTATTCCCCGGCGTATTCCGGCCCCAGCGGGAGCTGAATGGGCGCCTTGGGATTGAGTCGGCAGCCTGCGGTCAGAACCAGCAGGACAGCCGTCAGGATCATGGTGAGTCGTTTCATGGCTCGTCCTCCGATAAAAGGGGATATGAAACACGGTAGAGCATCCCGGCCCGACGCGCAACAGGAACGGTTTCGGTCCGGCCCGGAAGGTGAGGGATGTTTCCCGACGATTATTCGGCAAAAGCATGTTTTCATCCGGAGAAATGGTTTTGCTTGTGCTGAAGGAAGTTCGATGGTTCAGACATGAAAAAAAGAATGTTCGGTGAAAACATGTTGTGGCCGATATTTCAACAGTATTCCACATGGTCTTGCGCAGGGAGGCGGGTTGCTGTGAAAAGTGCATTTTGACAATGGTTTAGCCTGTTTCTCGAATAATATTCCGCTTGATGTTTCATGCATCCTTCACTAGATAATTCAGGAATTATGGCAAATCTCGCACTTGATGATGTCTGCGTGCGTTTCGGAGGGCTTCAGGCGCTCACGGACGTCAATTTTACGGTCAGGGAAGGCGAAATCGTGGGGCTGATCGGTCCGAACGGGGCCGGAAAGACCACGGTGTTCAATGTGATCACCGGGGTTTATGCCGCATGGTCGGGTTCGGTTTCCTACGACGACACGGTCATCACCGGGCTTCGGCCCTATCAGGTGCTGGCCATGGGCATTGCCCGCACGTTTCAGAACATCCGGCTGTTTCAGAACATGACGGCGCTGGAAAACTGCATGGTGGCGCAGCACAGCCGCTCCCGGACTGGCGTATTGGGGGCGGTCCTGCGCACCAAGGCGCAGCAGCGCGAAGAGGAGAGGATTCGGGCGAAATCGCAGGAGGCGCTGGAATTCATGGGGCTGGACGACATGGCCGACACGGTCGCGTCCAACATGCCCTACGGACATCAGCGGCGGCTGGAGATTGCCCGGGCCCTGGCCTCGGAGCCGCACACCGTGCTGCTGGACGAACCTGCCGCCGGGTTGAACCCGGCCGAGAGTCTGGAACTGATGAAGGATATTGGCCGCATCGCCGGGCTGGGGATCAACGTGCTCATGGTGGAGCACGACATGAAGGTCGTGATGGGCATATGCAGCCGGATCGTGGTCCTGGACCACGGGGTCATGATCGCCGAGGGACTGCCCGAGGAAATCCGGAAGGATCCGGCGGTGATCGAGGCATATCTCGGCCAGTAGAGAGGGCTGGTCGACAACATGAACAAGGGAGGGAGTGTCATGAAACGGATTCTTTTCTTCACCTGCGCCTTTGCGCTGGCGGCTTCGGTCGCCTTTGCCGGAGACGTGCTGAAACTCGGTTCCATGGGGCCGCTGACCGGGCCGTACGCTGCTGACGGCAACGACATCAAGAAGGGCGCGCTCACCGCCATCGAGGTGATCAAGGATGACGGAGGCCTGCCCGGATTCGATGACATCACCCTGTCCCCGCAGGATACGGCGTGCGATCCGCGTCAGGCCGTGAGCGCGGCCAACAAGCTGATCAACGAGGAAGTCAGGGCCGTGATCGGCGCATACTGCTCCAGCGCCACGCTTCCGGCCTCCGAGCCCCTGAACGAGGAAGACATCATCATGCTCACCCCGGGCTCCACCAACGAGAAGGTCACGGAGCGCGGCCTGCCCTACATGTTCCGCGTGTGCGGCAGGGATGACGACCAGTCCAAGATCGCCATCAGGTTCATGGTGGACTATCTCAAGGGCAAGACCATCTATCTGGTGGACGACAAGACCGCGTATTCGCAGGGGCTGGCCGACAACGTGGAAAAGGGCTGTCCGGCTGCGGGCATCGAGGTGCTGGGGCATGACCACGTGAATCAGGGCGACAAGGATTTTTCCGCCGTGCTGACCAAGGTCAAGGCCGCGAATCCCGATGTGTTCTATGTCAGTCTCCAGAACTCGGCCACGGGCGCGCTGCTCGTGATTCAGGCCAGGCGCATGGGCATCGACGCGAAGTTTCTGGCGCAGGATGCGGTGTACCATCCCCAGCTCATGAGCATTGCCAAGCAGGCTGCCGAGGGCATGTACCTGACTTTCGGGTATCAGGACACCTCGGCCCCGGCCTACAAAAAGTTTCTGGCCAGATACAAGCCGAAGTACGGCGATCCCGGCGCGTATTCCGCCTATGCCTACGACTCGGCCATGTCCTATCTGCTGGCCGTGAAAAAGGCCGGAACCACGGACCCGGAAAAGGTGCGCGAAGCCCTGCTGAGCCTCGATTACGAAGGCGCGTCCAAGCGCATCCGGTTCAAGGAGAACGGCGATTCCGGCTCCAACTACATCATCCGCGTGGTCAAGGACGGGGAATTCCGGAACTTCTGGAATCCCGCCACGGGCGAACTCTACTAGTCAAGCGACCTTACGCCGCCCCGGACCGTTCGGCTCGGGGCGGCGCAACCTCAGCCTCGGAACCTCATGGAATATTTCCTTCAACAGTTGATCAACGGCATCACGCTGGGCGGGGTCTATGCCCTGATCGCGCTGGGCTACACCATGGTGTACGGCATCATCCAGCTCATCAACTTCGCGCACGGCGAATTCTTTGCCGCAGGCGGATACATGGGCGTGATCTTCATCACCTGGCTCGCAGCGCAGGGCGTGCATCCCTACGTCTGCATGGGGCTGGGGCTGGTTCTGGCCATGATCTACTGCGCATTGCTGGCCATGGCCGTCGAGAAGCTGGCGTACAAGCCGCTTCGCAGGGCGTCGCGCCTGTCCGTGCTCCTGTCCGCGCTGGGCATGTCCATCTTTCTGCAGAACGGCCTGATGCTGACGCAGGGCGTGTACGACCGACCCTATCCCTCGGAACTGACGCAGGGCGGATTCGAGTTCGGCATGATCACCATCTCCTACATGCAGATCGTGATCGTGGCCCTGACCGCGCTGCTGCTGGTGGGGCTGAACCTGCTCGTGTTCCGGACCCGCATCGGCAAGGCCATGCGCGCCACGGCGCAGGACAAGACCATGTCCGCGCTGGTGGGCATCAATGCCAGCCGCATCATTTCCCTGACCTTTGCCATTGGCGCGGGACTGGCCGCAGCTGCGGGCATCATGGTGGGCTTCTATTACGGGTCCGTGAATTACACCATGGGATTCGTGCCCGGGATCAAGGCGTTTGCCGCAGCCGTGCTCGGCGGCATCGGCAACATCACCGGCGCCATGATCGGCGGCGTGATCATCGGCATGGTGGAAATCTTTGCGGCCGGGTATCTGTCCAGCGAATACAAGGACGTGTTCGCCTTCATCATTCTGATTGCGGTTCTGTACTTCAGGCCCACCGGCATCATGGGAGAGAACGTTGACGACACGCGGGTCTAAGAAAATCTGGATAACCGTGGGCATCGGCCTGCTCTGGTTCCTGGCTCTGCTCTGGCCCCTGCTCGGCATCCATCCCGAGGGGCTGGAATTCGGCCGTACATTCGACGTGTTTCTCAAGGTGGCCGTGGCCGCCGTGAGCATCACCCTGCTGTATCGGCTGCGGGAGCGCGGCGCACTGGACATGGTGGAATCCCCGCTCCGCAGGCTTGCGACGGGTGCGCAGGCCGTGGTCGCCCGGACGCCGAAATGGGTCCTGTATCTCGTGATTCTGGCCGTGGCCATCATTTTTCCGCTGGTCACCAAACGCTATGCCCACGACATCGCCATCAGTGTGCTCATGTACGTGTGCCTCGGCCTCGGCCTGAACATCGTGGTGGGATTGGCCGGACTGCTCGACCTCGGATACATCGCGTTCTACGGGGTGGGGGCCTACACCTATGCCATTCTGTATTCGCACTTCGGTCTGGCCTTCTGGATATGCCTGCCCGTGGCCGGGGTGATGGCTGCGATAGCTGGCTGCATCATCGGGTATCCCACCCTGCGCATGCGAGGCGACTATCTGGCCATCGTGACCCTCGGATTCGGGGAGATCGTGCGCCTGATCCTGAACAACTGGATGGAGCTGACCAATGGCCCGAACGGCATCATCAGCCTGAAGCGGCCCGCGATCCTGTGGCCGGATTTCGCGAACGGATTTTCCTTCGAGACCCTGTATCTGAAAAAGCTCTGGATGATGTACTATCTCATCCTGATCATCACGATTCTGACCATCATCGCGGTGTACCGGCTCAACCATTCGCGCATCGGCAGGGCGTGGGAGGCGATCCGCGAGGACGAGACCGCTGCCGAACTCATGGGCGTGAACACGTTTCTGCTCAAGCTGCTGGCCTATGCCTCGGGTGCGGTCTTTGCGGGGTTTGCCGGCGCGTTCTTTGCCGCGCGCATGAAGATGGTCAGCCCGGAATCCTTCACGTTTCTGGAATCGGCCATGGTACTGGCCATGGTCGTGCTGGGCGGCATGGGCTCCATCCCGGGCGTGATCCTCGGCGTGGTGGCGCTGGTGGCCCTGCCCGAGGCGTTCCGCCAGTTCGAGCTGTACCGCATGCTCGTGTTCGGCGGGGTCATGACCCTGATGATGCTGGTCCGGCCCAAGGGGCTGCTTCCGGCCAAACGCGTTGGCAAGCGCTCGGAAGAAATGGAATAACCACCCGGAAACATGGACAACAATACCCCCATACTCGAACTTCGTAACGTGGTGGCCGCCTATGGCCGCATTCAGGCGCTCAAGGGCGTTTCCCTCAAGGTGCACGCCGGAGAGATCGTCTCCATCATCGGAGCCAACGGCGCGGGCAAGTCCACCACGCTCATGGCCATCTGCAACGTGGTGCCCGTGGTGAGCGGCGACATCCTGTATCAGGGCGAGCGCATCAACGACGTGAGTTCGGAGCGCCTGCCCGCGCGCGGCTTGTGTCAGGTGCCCGAGGGGCGGCGCATCTTTCCGCGTCTGACCGTGACCGAGAATCTGGAGATGGGCGCGTTCTTCCGGCGCGACACCTCCGTCATTCGGCAGGACATGGACCGGGTGTACGAACTTTTTCCCAAGCTGCGGGAGCGCCGCAAACAGCTCGGCGGCACCCTGTCCGGGGGAGAGCAGCAGATGCTCGCCATGGGCCGGGCCATCATGAGCCGTCCCCGGGTGCTGCTTCTGGACGAGCCGTCCATGGGGCTGGCACCGCTTCTGGTGCAGCAGATTTTCCGCATCATCAAGGAAATCAACGAACAGGGCGTGACCGTGGTGCTGGTGGAACAGAACGCGAATCTGGCGCTGCAATGCGCGAGCCGGGGGTATGTGCTGGAAACCGGCAGCGTGGTCATGGAAGACGATGCCCGCGCCCTGCTTGACAATCCGGACATACGCAAGGCCTACCTCGGGGAATAGACCCTGCCCATAACGTTTTTTTTTCGTGTTGAGCCGGTTTTTCCACTGCGCTCACCGTCCGGATTTCCGCCCTAGTCAGGAATCATTCCGAGATATGTTCTGGTAATTCGTCTATATGCGGTTGCGTATCGATCTTCGCACCCGAGCGTGCCAAAAGGCTTGGCACGCCGGGATTTCCCGCCTTCGCAAGCCCGAAAAAGGTTTACAGGGTGTCGTTTTTCCGATAGGACCATGTATCTTTTGCCGTAGAGAGTTGGTTTGCCACGCCCAAAGCGTTGCAATGCCGGACTTTCCAAGCAGGAGCGTAAGGACGGCCGGTCCGGCCCAGCCGACCGCGCAACCCGGAGCCTGACGGCCTCGGAACGGGTTTTCCCGGGTTGATTGCGGCCCAGTCGTCCATCATATACGCAAAAATACTTTGTCCGAGGTTCGTCGTGGAGGTAACCCATGGAAAAAACCGCTGTTGAAACCCCTGAAATGGAAATGAACTTCGAGGCCGCTCTCGAAGACTACCTGAATTCCGACTTCGGGGATCTTGATGAAGGCACCATTGTTTCCGGTGAAGTCGTCAAGGTTGACAAGGACTACGTACTCGTTGACGTCAATTTCAAGTCCGAGGGACAGATTCCGGTTGCGGAATTCACTGATTCCGAAGGCAACGTGACTGTCAATGTCGGCGACAAGGTCGACGTGTACGTGGCTCGCAAGAACGAAGCCGAAGGCACCATCCTGCTGTCCCGTGACAAGGCCAAGCGGATGCAGCTTTTCGATAAACTGGAGGATGTCCAGGAAAAGGACGGCGTGGCCGTCGGCCGGATCATCCGTCGCATCAAGGGCGGTTACACCGTCGATCTTGGCGGCGTCGAGGCATTCCTCCCCGGTTCCCACGTGGACCTGCGCCCTGTCCCGGACATGGACGCTCTGGTCAACCAGGAATTCGATTTCAAGATTCTCAAGATCAACCGCCGCCGCAGCAACGTGATCGTGTCCCGCCGCGTGCTCCTCGAAGAGCAGCGCGCCGAGCAGCGCGAAGCCCTGCTGGAGACTCTGGCCGAAGGTCAGGTCGTTCAGGGCAAGGTCAAGAACATCACCGAATACGGCGTGTTCATCGACCTCGGCGGTCTGGATGGCCTGCTGCACATCACCGACATGTCCTGGAAGCGCATCAAGCATCCCAAGGAAATGGTGCAGCTGGGCGACGATCTCGAACTCAAGATTCTCAACTTCGACAAGGAAGGCGAGAAGGTCTCCCTCGGTCTCAAGCAGCTCGTGCCTGATCCGTGGCAGAACATCGCCGAGAAGTACCCCGAGGGTTCCAAGTTCACCGGTACCGTCACCAATCTGGCCGACTACGGCGCGTTCGTGGAGCTGGAAGAAGGCGTGGAAGGACTGGTCCACATCTCCGAGATGTCCTGGACCCGCAAGCTCCGCCATCCCTCCCAGATGGTCAAGGTCGGCGAGGAAGTGGACGTTGTCGTCCTCGGCGTCGATCAGGACAAGAAGCGCATCTCTCTGGGCATGAAGCAGGTCAACCCCAACCCGTGGGATGTGGTGGCCGAGAAGTACCCCGAGGGAACCATTCTCGAAGGCACCATCAAGAACATCACCGAATTCGGCGTGTTCATCGGCATCGAGGAAGGCATCGACGGCCTGATCCATGTGTCCGACATCTCCTGGACCAAGAAAATCCGCCATCCTTCCGAGGTCTACAAGAGCGGTGATTCCGTCCAGGCCAAGGTCCTGACCGTGGACAAGGAGAACGAGAAGTTCACCCTGGGCGTCAAGCAGCTGACCGAGGATCCCTGGAGCCACGTGCCCGGCAAGTACCCCGTGGGTCAGCTCGTGAACGGCACCGTGACCAACATCACCGACTTCGGTCTCTTCGTCGAGGTCGAGGAAGGCATCGAGGGTCTGGTGCACGTGTCCGAGATCAGCCGCAAGAAGGTCAAGTCTCCCTCCGAGATGTTCAAGGAAGGCGACACCATCGAAGCCAAGGTCATCCATGTCAGCGCTGATGAACGCCGCCTCGGCCTGTCCATCAAGCAGCTCAAGGACGACACCGAGAAGCGCAAGCCCAAGAGCTACGGCAGCAGCCCGGCCGACGCCGGCGCCACTCTGGGCGACCTGCTCCGCGAAAAGCTCCAGGAAGTTGCCGGCATCGAAGAAGCCAAGGCAGCCGACGAGGACGAGATCTAGCGCAGGCAGTCATGGAGAACGCAAAGCTCAAGTTCTCCCAGCGCCACCCCCTCGTTTTCGGGGTGATCATGATACTTATGGCCGTAGCCCTCTTTCTGGGGGCTACGGCCTTGTTTCGTGCGCTCGGCATGGGGGCGGGCGGCTCCCTGTTCGCCTCGGACAAGCTCGGCATCGTCCACATCCGTGGCGTACTGACCGATTCCACGGACATCGTGGACTGGATCACCCGGCTCAAGGAAAACGACTCGGTCAAGGGCGTGCTCCTGCGCGTGGATTGTCCGGGCGGCGCAATCGCTCCGTCTCAGGAAATCTATCAGGCCGTGCGTGAACTCGATCAGGTCAAGCCCGTGGTGGCCTCCTATGCGACTGTCGCGGCCAGCGGTGGCTATTATTCCACCTGTCCCGCCCGAATCATCGTGGCCAATCCCGGTTCACTGACCGCGTCCATCGGCGTGATCGCGGAATTCATGACCTTTGGCCAGACCCTTGAAAAACTCGGGGTCAAACCCGAAGTCCTCACGACCGGCCGCTACAAGGGCGTGGGCACGCCCCTGCGTGATCTGACTTCGGAACAGCGCGACCAGCTCCTCGGACTCATTCAGGATTTTCACGACCAGTTCGTGGACGATGTGGCCGCTGCCCGGGACATGAAACGCGACCGCGTGGCTGCCATTGCCGATGGTCGGGCCGTGTCCGGCAGGCAGGCGCTCGCCCTCGGTCTCGTGGACAAGCTCGGCGGACAGACCGAAGCCGTGCGCATCCTCAAGCAGCTCTGCGAAATCAAGGGCAAGGTGCCCGTGCTCGAAGGACCCGAGGAAGAAGAACCGCTCATGCAGAAAATCCTCGGCTCGCTCGGCATCCTCCCCACCAGCCAATACAACGGCTGGAATTTCTCCTACAAGTAGAGACATGCCTTCGGCGACTTAAGAACCTTTTCTCGAAAAGGTTCTTAAGAATCTCCCAAAGCTTTTTGGTTCTACGCCGCCTGTGAGGGCGCGGTCACTTGTTGCGTCCGTTTGGCGGCGTAGTTGGTCGCGGCAGAACCTTGACTGTCCTGTCGAAGGAGAGGATTCGGGGGAAACAGGCAGTAAGAAGAGAGCGAGGAATTTTTTGGGAGTACCCGTTTCGGGAAAATCGGGCAGCCAGATGCGTGTCCCGACAGGGCATGCATCTGGCTGCCCGATTTTCCCGAAACAGAATGGGGTCAAGGGGACGTCCGTCCCCTTGCGGGTCTGGGCAGCGCCCAGCCCCCCGGGAGGGTCGCCGAAGGCATCAACGAAAAAAAAGGGGCAGGATCCAGCGATCCCGCCCCTTTCATGTGTCAAAGTCACGCAATGACTAGAAACCGTAGTCGAAGGATTCCACGACGTTGGCGGTGCGGGCCTTGGATGCGGCCATGCGTTCTTCGAGTTCCTTGCGGTACTGGTCCAGATCGAGCTGAATCTGGGCCACGCCGGTATCCATGGCGGCTTTTGCCACGGCCGGGGCGAGGTGGGTGAGCACGCGCGGGTCGAGGGGCTTGGGGATGATGTAGTCGATGCCGAATTCCAGGGAATCCACGCCGTAGGCTTCGCAGATGTCCTTGGCAACGGGCTGCTTGGCGAGATCGGCAAGGGCGTGCGCCGCTGCGATCTTCATTTCCTCGTTGATGGCTGTGGCCCGGCAATCGAGCGCGCCGCGGAAGATGTAGGGGAAGCCGAGCACGTTGTTGATCTGGTTGGGGAAGTCGGACCGACCGGTGCCCATGACGATGTCGGGACGCACTTCCTTGACGTCGTCGTACGGGATTTCCGGGTCCGGGTTGGCGCAGGCGAAGATGATGGCGTTGGGCGCCATGGTCTTGACCATGTCCTTGCTGATGGCGTCCTTGACGGACAGGCCGAGGAACATGTCCGCGCCCTTCATGACGTCGGCAAGGGAGCCTGCGTCGGTCTTCTGGGCAAAGGCGCGCTTGAACTCGTTCAGGCCTTCGCGTCCTTCGTGGATCAGGCCGCGCGAATCGAACATGAAGATGTTTTCGCGCTTCACGCCCATGGCAACGTAGAAATTCGAGCAGGCAATGGCGGCGGCACCGGCGCCGGATACCACGACCTTGATGTCCTCGATCTTCTTGTTCGCGATTTCAAGGGCGTTGATGATGCCTGCGCCGGAAATGATGGCCGTGCCATGCTGGTCGTCGTGGAACACGGGAATGTTCATTTCCCTGATCAACCGCTGCTCGATCTCGAAGCACTCGGGCGCCTTGATGTCTTCGAGGTTGATGCCGCCGAAGGTGGGTTCGAGCTTCCTGCAGAATTCCACGACCTCGTCGGCGGTTTTGGCAGCGATGTTCAGATCGAACACGTCGATGTCGGAAAAGACCTTGAAGAGCACGCCCTTGCCTTCCATGACCGGCTTTCCGGCCTCGGGGCCGATGTTGCCGAGGCCGAGCACGGCGGTGCCGTTGGAGACCACGGCCACGAGATTGCCCTTGTTGGTGTAGTCGTACACGGTCTCGGGCTTGGCGTGGATGGCGCGGCAGGCTTCGGCCACGCCCGGGGAATACGCCAGGGACAGGTGCTTCTGGTTGGTGCAGGGCTTGATGGAAAAGACTTCGAGTTTGCCCTTGCGCTTCGCGGAATGGTATTGGAGCGCTTCTTCCTTGGTGAACAATGCCATGATGGCCTCCCTTGGTTCTGCTGTCAGGCTGCCGGGAACCGTGATCCGCTTGCCGTGCCTCTCCCGGTTTCGCAGTAGCCTGCCGTACGTATTTCGAGCCGGGGGTCACACCCGGCGCGGCTATGTCTGCCGAAAAAAAACTTATGGGATTTTGCCCTTTTGTCGATATTTTGCAAGTGTTTTGGTTGACTGGTCAATCAGAGGGCAAAACGGAAATTTCTGTTGAATTCGGCTTTGCGGTAAAGGTGAAGGGTTGCGGTGAAGTGTGTTTTGTCCCGGACCGTTGGGCAGGGTTCAGATGGGTAAGGCGAGGTCCGGCAAGGGAGGATGTCGGGGACGCATGTGTTGAAAAACAGCTTTGCAGCAGATGATTGCGTCGGAAAAAAAGTGCGAAAAACGGGGATCGGCCCTTTGTTGCAGAGCCGATCCCGTGATTCTTCGTTGCGGAAGGACGGATCAGGGCAGCATGCTGGCCGGAATGGTGAGTCCCTTTTCCTGCCAGAACGAGACCGCGCCCGGGTGCAGGGGAATGGATATTCCTGTCAGGGCGTGTTGCACGGACATGTCCCGGGCCGCCTTGTGCGCGGTGATTATGTCCTTGATTCCCTGCTCGGAGAAGACGGCCGTGAGGCCGTCCTGCACGATTTCGGCATCCAGTTTTTCGCTGGCACACCAGAGCGCGGCGTCCTGAAAGGTTTCCACGGGTGCGGTCTGTCCTTCATAGGTGCCCGCGGGAATGACCACCCGGGTATAGAAGGGGTATTTGTCGTAGAATCCGGATTTGACCGCATCGGTGTGCAGGTCGACCAGCTTCACGCGCGACCGGGTGGCCGCCTCGATGATCGAGGAATTGGGATAGCCGACCAGCACCCAGAACGCGTCGATCCGCTTGTCGGAGAAATCCGCTGCTGCCTGGGAATAGCCCAGCGTGCGGTGGCCGATCCTGTCCCATATTCCGAGATGGCGGAAAAAGCGTTCAGCGGCCAATGCTGCTCCCGAGCCCGGGTTGCCCACGGCCACGGTCCTGCCGACAAGGTCGTGCACGGAGTTGATGTTCGCACCCCTGTGCGTGATGAGCTGGGCGGGTGCGCCGTACAGGAATGCCAGAGCCTGTACCCCGTCGTAGTAGTTCGGGTCGTTGGGGAGCTTGGCGTTGCGCCCGAGGAACGCGTCTCCGGAATAGACTATGCCCATGTCCACGGCGTTCTTGTTCAGGGTGCGCAGGTTTTCCGCCGATCCGCCGGACCCTTTGGGGGAAATGTCCAGATAGTTGTAGGTATTGGATATCTCGCTGGACATCTTGTTGGCGAAAAAGTTGAAGGTGCCGCCGGTCGGGCCGCCTCCGAATGCGAGAAATCTTTGTTTTTCTTTTGTTTTTGTGCCTGATTCGGCCTGGTGCTCGTGCGAGGATTCGGAAGAGCAGCCGAACACAATTGCAAGAAAGAGGGCGGCCAGAAGAGCCGCAGGCAGGCGAGTTCCGTATTTCATGCCACCTCCAGTTCCCGGAAAAGCGCGGGCATGGGTTTTCGGGATTATGCATCAGCATGGCACAAAAGGCGCCTACGCACAATGGGGGTATGCGCATTCGCCCGGGGGACGGGAACCGGTTCGGACCGGACCGTGAGAGTCTGTTTGACTTGGGCCGTCAGTGTGCTACATGCCGGACGTCCGCATTTTGCGGCATTCTTTCCTGCTGGAGGCAATCAATGCTTGACGATATCGCCGTGGTCCTGTTTCGGCCCAAATATCCCGAGAACATCGGGTCTGCCGCACGGGCCTGCCTGAACATGGGCTGTCCCAATCTGATCATCGTGGACCCGCAGAATTTCGATCTGGACAAGGCCCTGCCGCTGGCCACGGTCCACGCCAAGCACATTCTGGAATCCGCGCGCGTGGTGGACACTCTTGCCGAGGCGCTTCAGGGATTCACTGCTGCCTATGGCACCACGGCCCGCACCGGCGGATGGCGCAAGGGCATCATGTCTCCGGCCACGGCTGCGGAAGTCGTGGGAGATCGTGTTCGCGGCGGCGGCAGGGTGGCGCTGGTCTTTGGTCCCGAGGACAAGGGACTGACCAATGACGAGACCAGCGTGTGCTCGGGCCTGATCTGCATCCCCACGAATCGCGAGGGCACGTCCCTGAATCTGTCGCAGGCCGTGCTCGTGCTGCTGTACGAATGCCTCAAGGCTGCGCTGGAAACGCGGTTCACCCCGTCCGGGCCGCTTCAGGAACGTCCCACCACCGTGGACGAGCAGGAAGCCCTGTTTTCCAATCTGCAGAAAACCCTGCTCGCCATCAGTTTTCTCAAGGAAGACAATCCCGACTACTGGATGCTTCCGGTGCGCCGCTTTTTCGCCCGCATCAATCTGAAGCGCAACGAGTTCAATCTGCTCATGGGCGTGTGTCGCCAGATTCAGTGGTTCGTGGACAAGCACAAGTAGGGTCGGTTTTCGTTTTTTTTCGCATCGGAAAAGCCTCCTGCGCATCGACTGCGCAAGGGGCTTTTCGTGTTCTGAAAGGCGAAGTCGGGACTCGGCATCGTGGTCGGGTCTGTTTTTGTTCGGCATTGTCCTTTTTTCCGTCACAGGGTAAAACGCCTTGTTGCCGCGTGAAGCTCAGCGCTTCGCGCACGAAATGAAAAACTCGCTGATTCGGAGAGAGCATGACGCAGAATATAACCGCACTGATTCTGGCCGCGGGCAAGGGAACCCGCATGTATTCGGACAAGCCCAAGGTGTTGCAGACCCTGCTTGGCGAAACCGTGCTGCACTACGTGTACCGCGCGGTGGAAGCCGTGCTGGGCGACCGCATCCTGACCGTGGTGGGCCACGGCGCGGACATGGTCGCGGATTTGTACCCGGACAAGCGGGACGGGTTCGTGATGCAGGAGCCGCAGCTCGGCACGGGTCACGCCGTGCAGGTGAGCCGGGAAGCCCTGCGCGCGCAGGGGGCCGAATACTGCATGGTCATCAACGGGGACACCCCGCTTCTGACTGTGGAGGCGCTGGAAAAGCTGGCCGCCCGTGCCGGACAGGCCGATGTGGCGTTCCTGACCATCACGCCCAAGGACATGGCCTCGTTCGGTCGCGTGGTGCGCAACGAGAGCGGTCATGTCACGGCGATCGTGGAGGCCAAGGACTATGACATGTCCGTGCATGGCCCGGCCCGGGGCGAAGTCAATGCCGGAATCTACCTGCTCCGTCTGGACGCGATGGCTCCGTTGCTGGACGAGCTGCGCAACGACAATGCCAACGGCGAGTACTACGTGACCGATCTGGTGGGCCTTGCCGTGGCGCGCAAGCTGCGTGTGGAGGGCGTGCAGTGCGGCGACGACGTGAATCTGATGGGCATCAATTCCCCGCGCGAGCTGGTGCAGGCCGAAAACACCCTGCGCCGTCGCATCGTGGAAGGGCTGCTGGACAGCGGCGTGCTCATCCACAATCCGGACACCGTGATCATCGGCCCGGATGTGGTCGTGGAACCGGGCGCGGAAATTTTCGGGCATTGCGAGATATACGGCAAATCCCGGGTTGCTGCCGGGGCGCGGCTCGGTTCGTACACGTACATCCGTGACGCGAGCTTTGCGCCGGGCTGCGTGGTCAGGGAATTCAGTCACATCGAGGGAGCCGAGGTACGCGAGGGCGCGGCCGTCGGACCGTACGCACGGCTCAGGCCGGGCGCGATCTGCGGGGCGAATTCCCGGGTCGGCAATTTCGTGGAGATGAAGAAGGCCGAACTCTGCGAGGGGGCCAAGGCCAGCCATCTCACGTATCTGGGCGACGCACGGGTCGGCGCCGGAGCCAATATCGGCGCCGGAACCATCACCTGCAACTATGATGGAAAAAACAAGTTTCACACCGAGATCGGAGAAGGCGCGTTCATCGGCAGCAACACCGCGCTGGTGGCTCCGGTGACCGTGGGCCGCGATGCTCTGGTCGGTGCCGGGTCCACCATCACCAAGGATGTGCCGGACCAGGGCACGGCCATTGCCCGGGGACGACAGACGAATCTCAGGAGACGCTTGAAGAAGTCTTGATTTCAGATCGGTTCGGAGCTATTTAGTGGACATGGAACTAGTCGATCAACTTGAAGCGCGTTTTAGCGATTTACTAAATAAGTTGCAGACCTTAAAGGAAGAAAACCAGCGCTTGAGGGACAATCTTGAGGCTGAAAGGGACAAGCGGGAAGAAGTTCAGGCCCGCATTGAAGGGCTTTTGGCCAGGATTCAGGACGAACTGGACTGACGGTTGTGCTGAATGCCTCGCTACACGCTGAATCTTCTCGGACTTGAGATTTCCTTTAAGACGGATGCGGAAAACAACCGTATCGAAGCGGCTCAGGCCTTTCTTGAGGAGAAGTTTCAGGAATTGGGCAAGCATGCTGATAATATCAGCAAGGAAAAAATGCTCACGTTCCTGCTTCTGGGGTTGGCGGACGATTATCTGGTCTGCCGGGAAAGGCTGGAGCAGCTGGAAGGAAAAATCAGCGAGATTTTGGAAAAGACCGAATAGCCCGGTCCGATGAAAGGACCGGATTTGGTTGAGACGAATCACCCTGGAACGTTGGTGATTGCTCGTGAGTGTTTTGAGCCAATGCTCTCGTAACGGGCGAGATGCTCCAGCGCACTGGTGAGCATGCCCGACTCTGATCGGGAAGCCTGAAGGGGCGCGAGCCGAGCCCACCTGGTAACCAGGTTCAAAACGAACGGCAACACGGCTTTCCGGGGATTCGATATACAAAGGCGGCGCAGGCCGCTGCCGGACCGGTTCCGAGAACCGGTCCGCTCCTTCCCTCGCATCGCTGCATTTTCCTTCGTGAAAGCGCCTTCCCCGGGCGCATTCCTTCCATGCGGCGTCAACAGACCGCCTGATAGTCTGTCAACATAAACGAAGGAGAACCAGATGCTTACGGAAATCGCCATGATAGGTGGCGGAGTGGTGGCCGGACTTGCTTCCGGCTACATCCTGCAAAGATACATTTCCGAGAAACAGATATCCGACTCCCGCGGCCTTGCCGATCGCATCGTGAGCGAGGCGCGCAAAGAGGGAGAAGCCCTGAAAAAAGAAGCCCGGCTTCAGGCTCAGGATGAAATATTCGCCCAGAAACAGGACCTGGAGCGCGAGTTCAAGGAACGGGAACGTCAGGCCAAGGCCGAGGAGCGCAGGCTCAAGGAACGCGACGAGCGTCTTGACGGCAAGCGCGAAAAGATGGCGGACAAGGAATCCCAGGTCCTTGAACTGGAAAAACGGCTCATCAAGCAGGAAAAGCGGTTGGAGGAGTTCCAGGAGGAACTCGATGCCAAGGCCGACGAACACGAGCGCAGGCTTCAGGAAATCTCCGGCCTGACCGTGGAGGAGGCGCGCGAACGCCTCATGACCGAAATAGAATCCCGCACCCGGCACGAGGCCGCCAGGATGGTCAGATCCATCGAGATGGAGGCCAAGGAGACCGCGTCCAAGAAGGCCAAGGAAGTGCTTTCCCTGGCCTTGCAACGTTATGCGGGCGACTATGCCGGGGAACAGACCGTCACGGCCGTGACCCTGCCCAGCGAAGACATGAAAGGCCGCATCATCGGCCGCGAGGGCCGCAACATCCGCGCCCTGGAAGCCGCTACCGGCGTTGATCTCATCATCGACGATACCCCGGAAACCGTTGTCCTTTCCGCATTCAGTCCGCTCAAGCGCGAGATCGCCAAGCTCTCCCTTGAGCGGTTGATCCATGATGGGCGCATCCATCCCGCGCGCATCGAGGAGATCGTGCGCAAGGTGGAGCAGGAAATGGACGTGAAGCTCCGGGAAATCGGCGAGCAGGCCACCTTCGACGTGGGCGTGCACGGCATTCATCCGGACGTGATCAAGCTGCTGGGGCAGTTGCACTATCGCACCAGCTTTTCCCAGAACGTGTTGCAGCACTCCATGGAAGTGGCCTTTCTCTGTGGCATCATGGCCGCGGAACTGGGCCTCAACGAGAAGGAGGCCAAGCGCGCGGGCCTGCTGCACGACATCGGCAAGGCCGTGGACCACGAGATCGAAGGCCCCCATGCCATCATCGGCGCGGATCTGGCCAAGAAGCACGGCGAGTCCAAGGCCATTGTCCACGCGGTTGCCGCGCACCACGAGGACACGCCGCCCATGTCCATTCTGGCCAATCTGGTTCAGGCTGCGGACAGCCTGTCCGGCGCTCGGCCCGGCGCGCGCAAGGAGCTGCTGGAAAACTACGTCAAGCGCCTTGAGGAGCTGGAAGGGCTGGCCACGGGATTCGATGGCGTTTCCAAGGCCTATGCCATTCAGGCCGGGCGCGAGATTCGCGTGATGGTGGACTCCGAACGCATTGCCGACGACCAGACCTACGTGCTTTGCAAGGACATTGCGGAAAAGATCGAAAACAACATGACCTACCCCGGCCAGATTCGCGTGACCGTGATTCGGGAGAAACGGGCCGTGGGGTATGCAAAATAGATGATTTGAACGACAGCCCGGACCGTGCTTGCGGCCCGGGCTGTTTTGCCTCCGAAAATAACGGGGCGCGGCGATTTATCATGGTTTGCTGTTCCGGGATGATGTTCAATGGCGGTGGATCATCCTGCAACAGGCAACGAATCACGGAGCTGTGTGACCCATGAACGGACATGGACAGAGAAACGCCCCTGCCGGGGGCGGGCTCGACAAGGATCGTCTGGATACGACCGTGCGGCAGAACGCCAAGCTCTTTCGCGCGGAAATGGGCGAGGCCGAGTTCAGGCGGTTCAGCGAACTCATTCACAGCGAGTTCGGCATCAAGATGCCGAGCTCCAAGAAAGTGCTGCTTCAGTCCCGTTTCCAGAAGCGGCTCCGTGCGCTTGGCATGCAGTCCTACAAGGAATACTGCGACTACGTGTTCAGTCCCGAGGGCCGGGAAAAGGAACGCGCCAATCTCATCGACGTGGTCACCACCAACACCACGCACTTCTTTCGCGAACCCAAGCACTGGGACATCATGAACAACACGGTGCTGCCCGAATTGTGGCGGCGCTTCGGCGCGGGCCGGATTCTGAACGTGTGGAGCGCGGGATGTTCCAGCGGCGAGGAACCCTATACTTTGGCCATGGTGCTGTCCGAGTATGCCGTCACCCATTCCGGGTTCAACTTCAGCATTCTGGCCACGGACATTTCCAGCGAGATTCTGCAAAAGGCCTCCCGGGCCGTATATGCGCTGGAAAAGGCCGACGACATACCCATGACCATGAAGAAGAAGTACGTGCTCAAGAGCAAGAAGAATCCGCTCATCAAGATGGACAAGCCCCTGCGGTCGAAGATCACGTTCCAGCGCCTCAACTTCATGGACAACTTCAAGCTGCCCAAGCAGCAGGACATCATCTTCTGCCGCAACGTGGTCATCTATTTTGACCGGGGTACGCAGGAAATGCTGTTCAACAAGTTCTGCAGCAACCTGTCCTCCAAGGGCTATCTGTTCATCGGCCATTCCGAGAGCCTGTCCGGCATGACCCTTCCCCTTCGGCAGGTCGCGCCCACGGTGTTTCAGAAAACGACCTGATCGCATCGCGTTTTCTGGCACTGCGCCGGGCCTCGCGTTTTGCGCGGGGGTCTGGTATTGGGCCCTTTTGCCATAAGCGGCGGGAGAGACTCATGCGGATTCTTTTTCTTGGAGACATAGTGGGCAGGCCGGGCCGGAAGCTGGTCAGGGAACGGATTGCCGGATTGCGCGCTGAACTGGGCGCGGATCTGGTGTTCGCCAATGGCGAGAATGCGTCGGCCGGGCTGGGCCTTTCCGCAAAAAATGCCCGCGAACTGCTGAATGCGGGCATCGACGCCCTGACCTCGGGCAATCACATCTGGAAATTCAAGGACGTCTGGAACCTGCTCGACACGGATTCCAGACTGCTTCGACCTCACAACTATCCTGCGGGACCGGGAACCGGAGTGCGCATCATTCGTGCGGACGGCCTGCCGCCCGTGGCCCTGATCAATCTGCTGGGGCGGACCTTCATGCCGCCCGTGGATTGTCCGTTCCGGGCCGTGGACCGCATTCTGGACGAGCTTGACCCGGAAATCCGCATTCGCGTGGTGGACTTTCATGCCGAGGCCACCAGCGAAAAGCAGGCCATGGGCTTTCATCTGGACGGCCGGGTCAGCGCGGTGCTCGGCACGCATACGCACGTGCCCACGGCGGACGCCTGCGTGCTGGAACACGGCACGGCCTACATCACGGATCTGGGCATGTGCGGACCGCAGCGTTCCTGTCTGGGCATGAAACCGGACATCATCGTGAAGCGTTTTCTGGACGGCCTTCCGGCCCGATTCGAGGTGGCCTCGGAACCCGGGATTTTACAAGGCGCGATTTTTGACATAGAGGAATCCTCCGGGCAGGTGAAAACTATCACGCCCGTGACAACGGTATGACATTGAACACGAGGAAATCATGAACATTTTCGACGATCTCAAATGGCGGGGGCTTATCAATCAGGTTTCTGACGAAGAGAAGGTCCGGGAATATCTGTCCAAGCCCGGCGCCTCCGTCTATTGCGGCTTCGACCCCACCGCCGAGAGCCTGCATGTCGGGAACCTCGTGCCTTTGCTCGTTCTGGCCCGGATGAAGCGGGCCGGACACAACCCGCTGTTTCTCATCGGCGGCGCCACCGGCATGATCGGCGACCCGAGCGGCAAGGACAAGGAACGCGAATTGTCCCAGGCCGACGCCGTTGCCGCGCGTATCGAGAAGATCAAGGCACAGGTGCGCCGTTTCTTCGAGCGCAATACCAATGAGCGTCCGGACATCGTCAACAACCACGACTGGACCAAGGACATGTCCGCCATCGACCTGCTGCGCGACGTGGGCAAGTTCTTCACGGTCAACTGGATGCTCCAGAAGGAAGCGGTCAAGGGCCGCATCGCCCGCGATGACGTGGGTATCTCCTACACCGAATTCAGCTACATGATTCTTCAGAGTCATGACTTCTATCATCTGCTCAAGACCCGCGGCACCCGTCTCCAGATCGGCGGCGGCGACCAATGGGGCAACATTACCACGGGCTGCGAATACATCCGCCGCAAGACCGCCGTGGAAGAGGTGCAGGAGGAAGCGTTCGCCATGACCTTCCCGCTGATCACCACGGCCTCGGGCAAGAAGTTCGGCAAGAGCGAAAAGGGCGCCATCTACCTCAACCCCGAGGTGACCTCGCCCTACGCCTTCTACCAGTTCTTCATCAACACCGATGACCGGGACGTGATCAAGTTCCTCAAGTACTTCACCTTCCTCGGCCCCGAAGAGGTCGCGGAAATGGAGAGGAGTCTGGAGGAAGCCCCGCATCTGCGCGAGGCCCAGAAGCGTCTTGCCGAGGAAGTCACCCGCATGATTCACGGCCAGCACGAGCTGGATCGCGTCATGGCGGCCACCGAGGCCCTGTTCGGCGGCGGCGACATCCGCAAGGTGGACCCCGCAACCCTGCGTTCCGCTCTGGAATCCGCTCCGTGCCGGCACTATGCGTCCGGCGACCTGCCCGACCTGCCCCAGATGCTGGTGGACCTCGGTCTGGTCAAGTCCAAGGGCGAGGCCCGCAAGGCCATCGAGGCCGGCGGTGTCTACGTGAATGGCGAGCGCGGCGAAAAGGTCGAGGACCATGACTTTCTGGGCGGCGAGCTGCTTGTCCTGCGCAAGGGCAAGAAGAGCTACGGTCTGGTTACCCGCAGCTAGCGCGATTGCCGACAACGACATCAAAAAGACCGCTGCTCCTGGAGCAGCGGTCTTTTTTTGCGTGAAACAGGGCCGCATCAGGCGAGATCGGCCTTGGACAGGACCACGATCAGTCGCTTGAGCATGTCCAGATCGAACTGGTTCCGTCTGGCCTTGATGTGCGTGAGCGCTTCGAACGGGGTGAAGGGCTTTCGGTATTCCGTGCCCCGGGTCAGGTTGTCGTACTCGTTGCACAGGGCGAGCACCTTGACGTAGGCGGGCATGAGTTCGCCTTGTGCGCCCGAGGGATAGCCCGAGCCGTCCTCGCGCTCATGGTGGAACAGGATGCATTGCAGGGTCTGCTGCGGCAGGGGCAGGGCCGAACAGACGCCCACGCCCAGTGCCGGGTGGGATCTGACCTGAGCCTGATCCTCGGGGGAAAGTTCGTCCAGCGGTCTGGAGAACAGGTGTCTGGGCAGTTCCAGCTTGCCGATGTCGTGCAGCATGGCGCCCATGCCTGCAGCGACCATGAGGTCCGCATCGTCCTTGACGAACGTGCCGAGCATGCTGGTGGTGAAGACCATGACCCCGATGCCGTGGTGATAGATTTCCCGGCCTTCGGATATGAACCGCGCGATTTCCCTGAGCGCGTCCTCCCGGGCCAGAAAGCGCAGACTGGACTTGATCAGGGAGCGAATCTTCTGGAAGCGCACCCCGTTCAGTGGCTTGGGCAATCCGCGGTCGAACACTTCCCGGGCCAGCGCCTGCGTCGCGTCATTCCACGCCCTGCCGCGTTCGCGCACGGGGATGGATTCATTTTCGAGGATGTCCAGCAGGTTGTCGCGGACATAGGCCACGTAGTCGGTCTGTTCGTCCGTGCGCACGTACAGATGCTCCACGCCCATGGCACCGAGACGCTGCTTGTGTGCCTCGGTAAATCGTTCGCCTTTCTCGGCATACAGCACGAGGTTGTCGTCCTGCTTGAGAAACAGGGAGAATCTGCCGGATTTGGACGGCAGGATCATGTATGGCGACACCTTGAAAAGGCGTCCCTGAATTGCGCGGGAGAGTGTGTCCCGGGCTTCTGATGTCCGGCTCATGGCCGCCTCCTTGAAACCGGGGCTCCGGTCGGGCGACATGCAACGACTGCCGCGCCGGGCGCGGAGTTCCGTTCATGGCAACCCGGCTGTCTCGGGGAGACCCGTGGCTTTCCGTCTCCGCCTCGCAGCGGGTTTGGCTTTGTCATCATGCAGTATAGGCCCGCGCATGGGACCTGTAAATGCTCTTCGGTTATTATCGGAATCGGGTCAGCAGGATTTTTGGATTGCCCATTCCAGAAAGATTCGTGCCTGCCTGTCAATGGGGAACGCCTGCCTTGCCTTGGACTGTGCCTGTTGCTTCAGGTGCATGAGTTCGTCGTCGGGCAGTGCAAGCAGGTGTTCAAGGGCCGCAAGAATGCCCTCTGGGCCGGGAGTCGGGTTCACCAGCAGATGGGGCATGGTTTCCGGCCAGATTTCCGGAGGGCCTCCGGCTCGTCTGGCTATCGGGACAAGCCCTTCGGCCATGGCTTCTTCCAGGGCTATTCCCAATCCTTCCACGTAGGTGGGAAGCACGAAAAGATCAGCACGTTTGAGTAGACTTCGGATATTGGAGACAAAACCGGTCCATTCCATCTCTTTCGTCAGTCCCAGCAGATCCGCTTTCTTTTGAAGAGTTGTTTCATAATTACCAGTGCCAGCAATTATGCAGTGGAAAGAGAGGCCAGCATTTTTGGCAAGAGCAAGGGCGTTCAGCAAATCCTCATGTCCACGATTTTTTTCAAGCTGTGTTGTGGCTATTATGGTTCTCGGGTTTCCCGGTGGGTGAGGGGCTGCTCCGATTTCCACGCCGGGGTGGATCGCCTTGAAGTCACAGGAGGCGAACAGGGGAACCGCGTTTTTGAGCTGGTGCCGGACGAATTCGCTGCATGCCATGAGCTTTGGTGCGAGGAGCCGTTGCGTGATGCGGGTCTTGAAGCGGTTTGCCACATCGCCGGGAGCTCCCAGGTGTTGCACCATGGGAATGTCGAGTAGCCGGGCCGCGATTCCTGCACTGCGCAGGTCCTTGGAAATGTTGACCACAACCAGATCAATTCTATTCCTTCGGAATTCGCGGAAAAATCGGAATATCAGTCCGGGATGCAAGTCCGGGCCGAAGGAGACTGCCTGAGCGTGCAGTCCGAGTTCTTCCGCCTTGTCCACGAACGGGCCGGGGCGGCCGTAAATCCAGATTTCGTGTCCCTGATTGCGCATGGCCTTTCCCATGTCCAGACACCAGGTTTTGACCCCGCCCCATTTGTGGGTGGAATTCACGAAAGCTATGTTCATATGCGTTGTGTGTTGTTGCGGTCTGCCGTCTTCGGCCGAAAACGACGTGTCACGCTGCCACAAAAGTCATGGCGAAGCAAGATTGCCACCCCCTTGCAACGATTCCGGTATATTGCTAAGTCCGTGTAGTTCAGCCAAATCCTGCCACATTCAACCGGAGACGGTGTTCATGACCAAGAAGGAACTGATTCTCGTTGCCGCGCAGAAGCTCTTTGCCCGCCACGGCTACCCCGGTACCACCGTGAAGATGGTGGCCGAGGAGGCCGGAGTTGCCTCGGGGCTGGTGTTTCACTATTTCGAGAGCAAGGAGAATCTGTTCATGAGCGCGGGCAGCCAGCTGGTGGACATCATGCTCGACTACCTGCGGGACCGTACCGCCAACGAGCCGGACGGATGCGCGGCATTGGGCGCGTTCGTCAGGGCCTATCTGGATTTCACGCTGGAATATTCCGACACCTTTCCCACCCTGATCCGCTGTTCCCCGTTCAGCGATGACAATCCCGGACTGGATCGCCAGAAGATCGGGGACAAGTTTCAGGAACTCATCAATCATATCGAGGAACTGCTGCGTCGAGGCATGGAGGACGGTTCCATTGTCCGGGCTCCGGTGGCCCAGACCGCCTACATCGTGTACGCCAACATCGTGGGCGCGGTGCGCACCAAGTTTCTGACTCCGTACAAGGCCCCGGGCCTGTACGAGGAGGCCGCGACCTTCGTCATTCGCAGCGTCTGCACGGGCAATCAAGCTGGCGAAGCCGGACAGGACAAAGACAACACCTTGGTTTCCTGATCCTTTTCATCATTTTTCTTTTCCTTCTTGCCTTCCAGATAGGAATGTTTATCCTCTCGTGATGACCAACACCCGAGCCCGAAAGGCCATTCACATAGAGGGCGCCAGACACCACAACCTCAAGAATCTGACTCTGGACATTCCCAGAGACGAACTTGTCGTGGTGTGCGGGCCGTCCGGTTCCGGCAAATCCACCCTTGCGTTCGACATCGTGTACGCCGAGGGCCAGCGTCGCTACGTGGAATCCCTGTCCGCCTATGCGCGCCAGTTTCTGCCCCAGATGGACAAGCCGCAGGTGGACAAGGTGGAGGGGCTGTCCCCGGCCATTTCCCTTGAACAGCAGACCGCCACGCGCAACCCGCGTTCCACCGTGGGCACAGTGACCGAGGTCTACGACTTTCTGCGCGTGTTCTACGCCCGTCTGGGCAGATTCCACTGTCCGGAATGCGGCAGGCCCATCGAGGCCCAGACCACGGACGAGATCGTGAACACGATTCTGGACATGGAGCCGGGCACGAAGTTCATGGTTCTGGCTCCGCTCGTGGATCACCAGAAGGGCACGCACAAGGACCTGCTGGCCAAGCTGCGCAAGGAAGGGTTCGTGCGCGTGCGCGTGGACGGAGCCATGCACACGCTGGATGACGTGCCCGAGCTGGAAAAGAACAGGAAGCATGTCATCGATCTGGTGGTGGACCGTCTGGTGATCAAGGCCGACATCCGCAAGCGGCTGGCCGATTCCGTGGAACTGGCGCTGGAAAAGGGCGACGAGCGCCTCATCCTGTCCGTGGTGGGCGGGGGCAATCCGGGCGACACGTTCATGTCCACCCTGTCCACATGCCCGTCGTGCAAGATTTCCATGCCTCGGCTCACGCCTCAGCTCTTTTCCTTCAACTCGCCTCAGGGTGCGTGTCCGCACTGCAACGGCATCGGGGCCGAGGAATATTTCGAACCGGACCTTGTCGCGCCCAACAAGGGGTTGTCCCTGAACGAGGGCGGCATCATTCCGTGGAAGTCGGCATACCGCCAGAACCAGTACGGTCCGGTGCTGACCGGACTGGGCAGGAAGCATGGCTTCACCCTGGACACGCCGTTGGGCGAGTTTTCGGAAGCTGCGTGGGAAGCCCTGTTTCACGGAGATGCGGAATGCAAGTGGACCGGTGTCATCGCGATTCTGGAATACGGCCTGCAACAGTCCGGGGTCTGGGATCACTGGCTGAACCGGTTTCGCCAGAGTCGTCCCTGTCCGGTCTGCCACGGAGCGCGGCTCCGGCCCGAATCCCTTGCCGTGCGCGTGGGCGACAGAAACATTTTCGAATTCGTGTCCATGTCCATTGAACGGGCTCTGGAGTGGCTGGAACAGCAGGAATTTTCCGGGCACGAGAACCTGATTGCCGAGCCGCTGCTCAAGGAACTGACCTTCAAGCTCGGATTCATGGTCAACGTGGGACTGGAATATCTGAGTCTGGGTCGGAACATGGCCACCCTGTCCGGTGGCGAGGCCCAGCGCATCCGGCTCGCGTCCCAGCTCGGCTCCGGGCTGGTGGGCGTGACATACGTGCTGGACGAGCCTTCCATCGGCCTGCATCCGCGTGACAACGAACGGCTTCTGCGCACCTTGCGTTCGCTCCAGACCCGGGGCAACACCGTGCTTGTGGTGGAGCACGACGAACCCACCATCCGCCATGCGGACCATGTCATCGAGATGGGGCCGAATTCCGGCATGCTGGGCGGCGAGGTCGTGTTTCAGGGGCCGGTGTCCGAACTGCTCAAGGCGGATTCCCTGACCGGCAAATACCTGCGTGGAGACATGCACATCGAGATTCCCACGGAGCGGCGCAAACCCACGGGGAGTATTTCGCTCAGGGGCGTGACCACCAACAACCTCAAGAATCTGGACGTGGACATTCCGCTCGGCGTGATGACCTGCGTGACCGGAGTGTCCGGTTCGGGCAAGAGTTCGCTGGTCATGGATTCCCTGTACAAGCATCTGTTGCTGCATCAGGGCGTGAAGGCGGATTCCCCGGGCCGCATCGCCGGCATCGAGGGCGTTGATCTGGTGGAAAAGGTCATTTCCATCGACCAGACGCCCATCGGCCGCACGCCGCGTTCCAATCCGGCCACGTATACCAAGATATTCGACGAAATACGCAAGATCTTTGCCGGGTCCAGGGAAGCGCGCAAGCGCGGATATCAGCCGGGCCGGTTCAGCTTCAATGTCAAGGGCGGCCGATGCGAGGCGTGCAAGGGCGATGGCCAGATTCGCGTGGAGATGCATTTTCTGCCCGACGTGTACGTGACCTGCGAGGCGTGCAAGGGCATGCGCTACAACGCCCAGACCCTGGAAGTGAGCTACCGGGACAAAAACATCGCGGACGTGCTGGACATGACCGTGCGTCAGGCCAAGAAGTTCTTCGAGAACCATCCGGCCCTGCTGCGGCGGCTGGAAGTGCTGGAACAGGTCGGGCTGGAATATCTCCGGCTGGGCCAGCCCGCCACCACGCTGTCCGGAGGCGAGGCCCAGCGCATCAAGATTTCCCGCGAGCTGGGCAAGCGCCGCCTGCCCGGTGCGCTCTACATTCTGGACGAGCCCACCACCGGACTGCACATGCACGAGGTGGGCAAGCTCATCCGCGTGCTGCACCAGCTCGTGGACAAGGGCGCAACCGTGATCGTCATCGAGCACAACACGGACGTGATCCTGTCCTCGGACCATGTCATCGATCTTGGCCCGGGCGGCGGGGAGAGCGGCGGCACCATCGTGGCCTCGGGCACGCCCGAACAGATCATGGCCAACCCGGATTCCGTGACCGGAAGGTTTCTGGAATAGCGGACTCTGCTTCGAACCGGCCTATCGCATTGAACGAAAAAAGGGCGGGCTCCCGAGGGAGTCCGCCCTTTCCGTTGTCATGTCGTTTCCTAGAACCGTTCGAAGTCCTCGTCGTCCGAAGACAGGCCGATGTCCACACCGCTGTCCCTGGCGGGCTTGGCCTTGGGCTTGGGAGCGGCAAGGGCCTTGGGCTTGCTGCCTGCCGGGGTCACCCGCTGGACATAGCCGCTGCCAGCATCGTCCAGACGGAAGAAGGCCACGGTGTCCTGAAGCGTGGATGCCTGGGACGAGAGCTCCTCGGAGGTGGAGGACATCTCTTCCGAGGCCGAAGCGTTCTGCTGCACCACGGAGTCGAGCTGCTGGATCGCGCTGTTGATCTGGGTCGCGCCGGAATTCTGTTCGTTGCTGGCTGCGGTGATTTCCTCCACCAGCTCGGCTGTGCGGCGGATGTCCGGAACCAGTCTGGCCAGAAGTTCTCCGGCCCGGTCCGCCACGTCCACGCTGCTTCCGGCCAGCTCGCTGATCTCGCCTGCGGCCACGCCCGAGCGTTCGGCCAGCTTGCGCACTTCCGCGGCAACCACGGCAAATCCCTTGCCGTGCTCTCCGGCCCGCGCAGCCTCGATGGCCGCATTCAGGGCCAGCAGGTTGGTCTGGCGCGCGATTTCCTCGATAATGGAAATCTTGTCCGCGATTTCGCGCATGGCGGTCACGGCTTCGGACACGGCATTGCCGCCTTCCTCGGCGCTGGCCGCAGCGTCTCGGGCCAGCTTCTGGGTCTGGGCCGCATTTTCCGCGTTCTGGCTGATGTTGGAGGCCATTTCCTCCATGCTTGAAGAGACTTCCTCAATGGAGGCGGCCTGTTCGGTCGCGCCCTGCGAGAGTGTCTGGGACGTGGACGAAAGTTCGCCCGCTCCGGCAGCCACATGGTCCGTGACCGTGCGCACCTCGCCCACGACCTGCATCAGGTTCGCGCCCATGTCGGACAGGGTTCTGGCGAGTTGCCCCACTTCGTCCTTCTGGTCGATGTCCAGGGACGCGTTCAGGTGCCCGGCCGCAATCTCCTCGGCAAAGGCCACGCTCTTGACCAGCGGCAGGGTGATGCTGCGGGCGATCAGGAACACGATGAAAATGACGATGAGCAGGGCGCCTACGGTCAGGCCGACGCTCAGGTAGAGGAAGGCATCCGCATCCGCAAAGATCGTGGTCCGGGGAATGGCAATGCCGATGGTCCACGGCGTGCTGGTCCCGCTGATCAGGATCGGCGAGAACAGATAGAGATACTCGGTCCCGTCCAGCGTGGAGGTCATGAAGGCCTGATATGTCTTGCCCTGCCGGATGGCGTCGGAGATCGGGGCGCGCATTTCCGGGGCAAAGGTGTCCGTGATGTTCTTGCCCACGACCGTATTGTTGGGATGCGCCACGCAGTAGCCCTTGTTCGAGGCGATGAAGGCATAGCCCGTACCCATGGGCTTGATGCCGTCCACCATGGCCTGAAAAGCGGACAGGGTGAAGTCGATGCCCACGATGCCGATGAACTTGCCGTTTTCCCGAATGGGCACGCTGACCGTGGCCATGTTGGTCTTGGCCACGTCGGTCCAGTAGGGTTCGGTCAGGATCGGGCCGTTTGTGTCCCTCGGATCCTTGTACCATGCGCGCGTATTGGGGTAGTCGTACTGGGCCAGATTCTCCACCTTGAGGGTGCCGCCCTCGCGCCACCAGTAGTTGCCGTAGGCCCCGCCCATGTGCTTCCAGAAATCATCCCTGGCAGCGTATTCCGCATCCCTGCCGTCAAGGGCGTCGGGTTCGAAGCAGGACTGGGTCCCGAAAAAGGTGGGGTCGGAAAGCGTGATCGCTTTCTGCATCTCGTCCACGACCTTTCTGTCGATGATCTCCCGGTTCGAGACCATGCCCTCGAAGGCCGAGGCCAGCCCCTTGCTTGCGTTCAGGGCCTTTTCAATGTTGTTCTTGACTTCATTGCCATACCGGTTCGCCATTTCCTCGGCGATTTCCTCGGCGGACTGCACGGCGATCGATCGGGTTTTTGAAACCACGATCACCGTGTACACGGTCAGGATCAGGGCCACGGCCAGGCAGACGCTGAGCCCGATCTTGTACCGTAGGGACAGGTTCTTGAAAGACATGAGGGTTCCTCCTGATACGGCAAATTACGTTTTTTTCGCAGTTTAGCGCTTCAGGAAGTAAAAACCATTATTATAATGGGGTTGCAGGCCGGAAATCAGGACAGTCGTTCGTAGAACCGGTTCAGCCGGGTCGCCACGATTTTGTCGGACCAGCGGTTTTCCATGAATTCTCGGGAACGCAGGCCGATTTCCCGGCACAGCTCCCGGTCGGCAGCCAGTTCGCGAAGACGTCCGGCCAGTTCCTCGGCGTTGCGGGCGATCACCCACGGCAGGTCGTCGGTTCCGGCGAATTCCGCCATGTGGCCCCGGTTCCAGTCATCCAGACCGGCGATCACGGCCAGTCCCTGCGACAGCCCTTCCAGACTGCTCACCCCGTAATATCCCTGCATGTGGTCGAAGCACACGTGGCACTGGCGCTTGCGGCGCAGACATTCGGTGTTGGGCACGTCGTCGATCAGGTCGAGGTCCAGCCGCTGGCCGTCCCTGTTCAGTTCGTCGACCACGCCCAGAAATTCGTCGGTGTTCTTGAGGTCCTTGCGCGTGGGCGAATGACAGACCCGGAGCGGACCGGGCGTGTCGAACCTGCCCGGCAGGGGAAGCAGCAGGGGATCGTTCACGGGCACGGGATTGGGCAGCCACATGGCCTCGGGCAGGAGCCGGAGCAGGTCCGGCGTGCTGACCAGCAGATTGGTGCGGCCCAGCGCACGATATCGCACGCGAAAGGATTCCGGGTTGGAGCGGAAGTCGTGATGCCCGTGATGGTGATGCACCACGGCCTTGCCATCGATGTAGTCGGCCGGTGTGAACGGGCCGAAGCGCACGTATTCGTCGCAGGTCATGTGGAAATGGAACACGTCGGCCCCGGCCATGAGTTCGCCGAGTTCGTCCAGTCCGTCCGGGCCGAGGTCCGGGACGTGCAGGTCGGCTCGCCATGAATGGGTGTAGCGGGTTTCCAGCGTGGCGAGTCGGGCGGAATGATTCGTGTGGCGGTTCAGGGCGCGGCAGAATTGAATGGCCGTGCCCGCCGGGTCGTTGATGGCCAGCATCAGGATGTTCACGCCGTGCTCCTATTCGTAGATGATGCGGATCGTGTTCAGGTAGTGCTCGGCTTCGGCAGCCAGTTGCCCGGCCTGCCCGGGCCGTTCTTCCCGGCCCGCGATTTCCAGCGCGGCACCCAGTTCCGAAATCCGGTTCAGGCCGTATGATGCGCCCGAGCCCTTGAGCTTGTGGCCCAGCAGGCGCACGGTTTCATGATCACCATGCCGCACCGCATCGAGCAGGGTGCGCAGGTTGGCCCGGCAGAGTTCCAGATATCGGGGCATGATGGGCGCAAGCTCCGGGTCCACGCAAACGGTTTCGGAAGTCGTCATTTTGCGGTCTTGCCTTCAGGGTCCTTCTCCACCTTGTGCAGTTCGCGGCTTCTGTCGCCGGACAGATCGAGCCTGTCGAACCCGGGGCTGTTCGGGAGCTGGACGGAAAATTCGCGCAGTTCGTCGATGCGGGCCACCTCGTTGTTCAGGGCCGCATCCAGAACATGGCCGCCGCCGGTGCGGTCCTCGGTCAGGAAATGCCAGTGGAAGCCGGGCACGTTCACCCCGCGCACGAACGCCGGGGAATAGAAGCCCACCAGCGTGCCCCGGCCCGTGAACTTGACCACCACCTGCTGCTTCACGAGTTCGGCAAGCGGCTGGTAGGGCGGATTCTGCCGGGGAATGGCCCGGGCCTTGATCCGGGAGAAGCGGCCGTCGATGCGGATGGCGCAGAACGTGTTGCGTGAGGGCAGGGCCGCAAGCACGGCCTTGTTCAATTCGTCCAGCGACCGGATTCTGCCGAGCTTGAGGATCACGTCCTCCTCGAAGAACGTGACCACGGCGAACGGGGTCAGGGCCTGATCCGAGGGGGTGACCGCCTTGCCTCCGGCCGTGACGTGGTAGCACTGGCCTTCCAGAACGACCATCTCGCCGTCAAGACCGTTGAAGGTGCCCAGACCGAAATCCCCGTGAAACTTGAGATCGCGCACGGTGAGGTCGCCGTCGTACAGCCCGGCGAGCAGCGCGTCGATGGTGGAGTACTGGTACAGCCCGTTTCCGGCAGGGGCTGGTCCGGCAAGGCAGAGGGTGAAGAGCAGGGTCAGGCAGAGGACTGGACCGGAGAGCCGGAAACGTTTGTGCATCATCATCTCCTTCCGGTCAGCATGGATTCCTTGTCAAAGGTGTTCTTGGTCAAGCGCTTGAGCCAGACTTCGCCCGTGTTGCTCAGGAACAGGAGCTTGCGGCCCTGATTGCCGCCCACGTCGGTCACCGAGATATCCAGCCCCGCGAACTTGAGCAGCTTGCGCGCCATCTCCACGTTGCGGCGGCCGATGTCGTAGGAGCTGTACTCCATGCCGCGCACTGCAATGCCGGATGCGCCGCCGAACATCTTCACCACGAGATCGGACTTGGGAATCTTCAGCTTCTTCATGCTGTCGAGCATGGTTTCCAGAGCCGTGTCCACGAATCGGCAGGGCTGGATGGTGGACACGCCGGGCCGCTTGTTGTCCGAGCTGTCCGGCAGGAATGCGTGGCAGATGGCTCCGATGCCGTGCTTGGGGCTGTGCATGGTCACGGCCAGACATGATCCGAGCACCGTGTTCACGAGCGTTGGCTGCACCGCGAGGTAGCAGTCTCCGGTCTGCAAGAAGACCTTGGGATAACCTTGGGTGTCTTTTTCCATGCGAGGGGCCTGCCCGCCGGTTTTTCTTGAGGAACCATTCCCCCAGGGAAACAAATGAACCATGTGTCCTCGATCAAGTCAACCGCGTTGTATTTCCGGCATGTTCGATCTGTCGGGTCACGAATTGGGAAAGAATCAGGGATATGAGGCCCATTGCCGCGCCTCCCAGAAACACGATCCGATAATCCGCCATCCAGAGAATTCCGCCCATGAAGGGGATGAACACGGCTGCGATGTGATTGATGGTGAATCCCACGGCCATGCCCGAGGCAATGTCCTTCGGGTCCGCGATCTTCTGGTAGAAGGTCTTCACGGCCATGGAAAAGTTGAAGAAGATGTTGTCCAGAACATAGAGCGCCCCGGCCACGACAGGGCTGTCGGTCCAGGCATAGGCAAGGAAGATCACGATCAGGCTGCCATATTCCACGGACAGGACCGAGCGTTCGCCGAAACGGTTCACGGCTCGGGCCAGCAGGGGGTTGGCCACGAAGTTGATCACGTTGTTCACCACGAACAGGATGGTGATGGCCTGAATGGAATACCCGAATTTTTCCACCAGCAGAAAGACCGCGAATGCCACGAAAATCTGCCGTCTGGCCCCGGCCATGAAGGTCAGGGCGTAGAAGAGCCAGTACCGGGTGCGAAAGACCAGTTTCTTGCGCTGGGGCGGCAGGGTGCTGTCGCTGGGATTGCGGGTCAGTCCCCACAGCCCGGCCAGAAGCGGTATTGCGCCCAGAGCGATGAACATGGCCGTGAAGCCCATGTGTCTGGTCATGATCCAGATGGCGCCGCCCACTGCGATGTTGGTCAGGGCGGTGAACGACCTGAGCCGGCCCATGACCACCGGGGCCTCGGTGTGGCTGAAGTACTGGAGGGTCAGGGACTGGTTCATGGTTTCGAAGTAGTGGAACCCGAAACTCATGATCAGGGTGGTGAAGACCAGCCCGGCCGTGGTGGGCAGCCATCCGGCCAGAGCCACGCCTGCGCCGAGCACGGCCACGGAGAACGCGGCCAGCCGGTGTTCGCGAACGAACAGGATGACGTAGACCGCGAGCAGGGCCAGAAAGCCGGGAATCTCGCGTACGGACTGGACCAGCCCCATGTCCAGCCCGGAAAGTCCGCCCACGTCCACGGCAAAGTTGTTGATCAGGGTGCGCCAGCCCTGAAACCCGACAGTGGAGGAAACCACGAGGACGAGCAGGAACAGGTACATCCGGCGCTTGGATTCGGTATTCATCATTGGTTCTCCGGTCTCCCTTCCGGGGGGCTTATGGGCTTTGCTTTCGGAAAAATCAAGGGTATTGTCCGCGCAATATAGATTCTTTCAGCTTTATCAATCCGGAATGCATATGGATACATCGAAGAAAATAATCGTGAGCGCCTGCCTTGCGGGCGAGCCGTGCCGCTATGATGGCCAGTCCGTCCCCTTTGAACCCGCCGTGGAACTGGTTCGGCAGGGCCGGGCTCTGCTCGTGTGCCCGGAACAGCTCGGGGGGCTGCCCACGCCCAGAACTCCGGCCGAGATCGTTGACGGCCGTGTTCTGGACCGGGACGGCAATGACGTGACCCATGCGTTCGAACTGGGCGCGCGCAAGGCGCTGGACCTTGCCCGGGAAGCCGGATGCGAGGAAGCCCTGCTCAAGTCGCGTTCCCCTTCCTGCGGGCCGGACACCGTGTATGACGGCACGTTTTCCGGCAGACTGATTCCGGGCGAGGGCATGTTTGCTGCCCTGCTTCGGAAGAACGGCGTCATGGTGCGGGCCGAGACCTGTGAAGAGTGATTCGGATTTCGGTCTGCCTCTGACCATTGCCGAACATCCCCGGGCAAGGCGCGTGCTGATCAAGCTGGTGCCGGGCAAGGGATTGCGCGTGGTCGTGCCCAGGGGATTCGATCGTTCCCTGATCCCGGGCATTCTCGAAGAGAAACGGGAGTGGATCGAGCGCACGCGCCGGAACATGGAGGAGCGCGGCGTGGACCTGTCCGGCGCACTGCCCGAATTCCCGGAGCGCATCGAGTTTCGCGCCGTGGGTCGGGAATACGAGGTGGGCCGGGTGGAGCGGTCCGGGACCGTGCACGTGCGGGAGAGCGCGAACCGGATTCTGGTGTCCGCGCCGGGACCGGATGATGTTGCCGCCCTTGATGCATTGAAACGGTTCACGGCCCGAAAGGCGCGCGAGCAGTTCGTGCCCTGGCTGTCCGAGGTGGGCCGGGAACTCGGACTGGAGCATTCCGCAGTGCGCATCCGGTTCCAGAAGACGCGCTGGGGAAGCTGTTCCGCGCAGGGCACCATCAGCCTGAACGCCCGCCTGCTCTTTCTTCCGCCCCATCTGGTGGACCAGCTTTTCGTTCACGAGTTGTGTCATCTCAGGCATCTCGATCATTCACAGGCCTTCTGGAAGACCGTGGCCGGGTTTCGTCCCGGATTCCGGGAAAACGAGGCTGCCCTGAATGCCGCCGGGCGTCTGGTGCCGCTCTGGGCCGCGTGATGTCTTGCTCTTTCCTCTTTTTCGGGTACTATATGATGATATGAGCGGACTTTCCGCTTTACAGCCCGCTGACGAGGAGAGTGCATGCAGATTACTGCCGATTGTCTGGCCGCCATCCGGTTCGAATTGTTCTGGCGCAGCCACCATGTTGCGCATACGGACGCGATGTACGCGCCGAACGTGAATTTTCAGGGCGACATCCTGCCCCTGAACCTCAAAAGTCGTCTGCTGGCCCTCGGGCCCGGGGATGGCGTGGAAATGCAACTGGATGCATCCGAGGTGCCACAGTTTTCCGAAAGCCGGATTCATGACATGCCGCTGTACAAGTTCCGGTCCGCAATCGTGGACGGTCGCCGGATCAAGCCGCGCATCGGACGCTATTATCCCCAGACCCTGCTCCAGGACGTGCCGGGTGCGCACCCCTCGAACACCTTGCCCTTTCGCGTGGTGGGCAGGACCAAGGCCAGTCTCAAGGCCGACCTGAACCATCCCATGGCCGGGCGTGAGGTGACGTTGCGCGCGCGGGTCTTGGAAGTGCGCGAACGCGGCTCCGAGCCAGGCGGCATGCTGCACAACTGGACAAACGTGCTGCTGGACGGCCCGGGCATGCAGGCGCGGCTCGAGGACACGCCCACGGATTTTCTCGGGTCCGATCCGTTTCATCGCGAGGACGAGTCCCCGGATGCGGAATTCTTTTCCAAACCCCGGCTCGTGCCGCATCTGGACAGGCAGGCCCGGGAAAACATTGTCTGGCTGTACGACAGGCTGCTGGCTGACGGCATGGACGTGCTCGACCTCATGGCCGGGCATATCTCCCATCTGCCGGACGCACTTCGACCCGGTTCCGTGACCGGGCTCGGCATGAATCAGGAGGAAATGCGGCGCAACTCGCGTTTGGATCGGAACGTGGTCCACGATCTGAACGCGGACCCGACCCTGCCCTTTGCGGACAACAGCTTCGACGCGCTGGTGTGCACCTCGTCCGTGGAGTACCTGATCCAGCCGTTCGAGGTCTTTGCGGACGCGGCACGGGTACTTCGGCCCGGCGGCGTGTTTGTCCTGACGTTTTCCCATCGCTGGTTCCAGCCCAAGGTCATCCGCATCTGGGCCGAACTGCACGAGTTCGAGCGCATGGGGCTGGTCTGCCAGTACTTCAAGCGGTCCGGGGCGTATCGTGATCTGGAGACATGGTCCGAACGCGGCTGGCCTCGTCCGTTTGACGAGCGGGACCGCTACTATCCCGCCTTGCAGGACTCGGACCCGGTGTTCGCGGTCTGGGGCAGAGTGGGGGAATAGGCCCGGCAGGCGAATATCGAATACTTGACGAATCCCCGGGTTCGTGCGAATCGGCCTCATCTTTTCTCAATGAATCTCAACGGGGGATTGCACACCATGATTCTTCTCGATGGCAAGGAAACCGCCAAACAGATCCGGTCCGAAATCCGGGAAGAGGTGGACTCGCTCCAGGCCCGATTCGGCCGCGAGCCGGGTCTTGCCGTGGTTCTCGTGGGCGAGGACCCGGCTTCCCAGGTGTATGTGCGCAACAAGGAACGGGCGTGCGCCGACTGCGGCATCCGCTCCATTCCGCACAGGCTGGCATCCGCTTCCCAGCACGAGTTGGAAGGCCTGATTCAGGAACTCAACCGGGATGTTTCCGTGGATGGCATTCTGGTGCAGCTGCCCCTGCCCGCCGGGCTGGACAGCCAGAAGATTCTCGACCTGATCGACCCGAACAAGGACGTGGACGGGTTTCACCCGGTCAACGTGGGCAAGCTCTCCCTTGGTCTGCCCGGGTTCCGACCCTGCACCCCGGCCGGCGTGATCAACCTGCTCCGTCGCTACGACCTTGATCCGGCCTGCAAGAAGGCCGTTGTCATCGGTCGTTCCAACATCGTGGGCAAGCCGCTTGCCATGATGCTTTCCCAGTCCGGCCCCTGCGCCAACGCCACTGTGACCCTGTGCCATTCCCGCACTGCGGACCTCAAGGCCGAATGTCTGGAAGCGGATTTCGTGTTCGCTGCCGTGGGTGCGCCCAGGTTCGTGACTGCGGACATGGTCAAGGAAGGTGCGGTCGTGGTGGACGTGGGCATCAACCGCACGGACGAAGGGCTTGTGGGCGACGTGGATTTCGAGGGCCTCAAGGACAAGGTCCATGCCATGACCCCGGTTCCGGGCGGCGTCGGTCCCATGACCATTGCCCAGCTCATGGTCAACACGCTGGAGGCGTTCAAGCTGCACGTCGGCGTGTAACTTTTCGGACTTCCAGGTTATTTTGCGAGGCGGGTTTTCTTCGGAAAGCCCGCCTCCCTTTTTTTCCCGAGGTGACCGCTTTGCCATTTTCCGGTGCATCCTGTATAGGACAGGAGCAAAAATCGAACAGGGGAACTTGATGTCGCACGCTGTGGGTTCGGGAAGAATGGCTGGGGTTCTGATTGCCGCAATGGTCATGGCGGTTCTGTGCCTGTGGCCCGGCCCGGCATGGTGCGCCCGCGATCTGCCCGGCGTGGTGCGCATGCCCGTGGACCCCACTGTGCTGCCTCCGTCCCGGCCGGAAATGCCGGTTGCGCCCCAAGGAACCACCGTCGAGGTCAAGGCCGAGGGCGATGGGGAGAACGAGGCGAAGTCTCTGACCGCCACGCCCGGCAGCGTGTCCGAGGAAAATCTTGTGCCCGAGGAGGGAGCCGCTTCGCCAACGGCACCGGACAGGACTTCCGCTTCGGAAGCCGAACCAGCGCCTGCGGATTCCTCCGCGCCCCTGGCAACGCCAGCGCCTTCCCCCGCTGTTCCTGCAGTCAAATCCGATCAGCCAGCCAAACCCGCCAGTGCCCCGACAGCCGTGCCATCGCTCAAGGTTGCGGAAAAGCCCGCGCCCATGCCCGGCATCGGCGTGGTGACCGATGTGTCCCTGACCTCGGGCAACAACGGATTCGTCCTGAAAATCGTCACGGATCGAGAGATCGGGGACGTGTCCTACTTCACCCTGTCCGGTCCGGCCCGGTTCGTGTTCGACCTGCGCGGCAAATGGACGCTCCGGCATCGGAACGTGCTGCGCCGCAATGCGGGCCCGGTCCGCCATGTCGTGGCCGGAGAACATCCGGACAGACTTCGTTTCGTGGTGCATCTGCGCACTGCGCCCAAGGCACGGATCAAGCCGGAAATCGAAAATACCGGAAACTCTCTCGGGATCGTGGTACGGTCGGACGCGTTCTGATTCTTTTCGGATGTTGCGAAATCGTAACATCCGGGTCATGGACGTGTAACTCCGCAAGGGTACTCACTCTTGGTTCAAGGCACCGGGCAGCGGCCCGGGCCGGAAAGACGTGAACGGAGAACGACTACATGGGCAACACCGTGAAGGTGGCTTCCGCCGGACTGGATTTCCATTATGGGGATTTCAAGGCGCTGGAAGACATCAATCTCGAATTCGAGGCGAACAGGGTCACCGCACTCATCGGCCCTTCCGGGTGCGGCAAGTCCACCTATCTTCGCTGCATCAACCGCATGAACGACCTGATTCCGGGAACGCGCGTCGACGGCCGCATGGAACTGGATGGCGAGGACATCTATGCTCCCGGGCTGGACGTGGTTTCCCTGCGTCGGCGCGTCGGCATGGTCTTCCAGAAACCCAATCCCTTTCCCAAGACCGTGTTCGAGAACGTGGCCTATGGCCTGCGCGTGAACGGCATCAAGGACCGGGAGTTCATCGGGCAGCGCGTGGAGGAGAGCCTCAAGGGCGCGGCCCTGTGGGACGAAGTCAGGGATCGGCTGCACAAGTCGGCTCTGGGACTGTCCGGCGGCCAGCAGCAGCGGCTCTGCATTGCGCGCGCTCTGGCCGTGGAGCCGGAAGTCCTGCTCATGGACGAGCCTGCATCGGCGCTGGATCCCATTGCCACGCAGAAGATCGAGGACCTGATCCACGAGCTCAAGAAGAGTTTCACCATCATCATCGTGACCCACTCCATGCAGCAGGCCGCGCGCGTGTCCGACCGCACCGCGTTCTTCTTCATGGGCAGGCTCATCGAGGTGGACAGGACCAGGGCCATGTTCACCAAGCCGAAGAACAAGCAGACCGAGGACTACATTACCGGCAGGTTCGGCTAGGCCGTTCTCCCGGCATGTTTTCAAGCCGCACGAGGCAACATATGGAACAGAGACAGCATTTCACGAAAAAGCTCGAAGAGCTGAAGGTAAAGGTCCTGCGCATGGCCGCGCTGTCCGAAACGGCAGTGCACAAGGCCGTGAAGGCGTTTCTGGAGAATGACTCGGATCTGGCCGAGGACGTCATTCAGAACGATACCGTAATCAATGACATGGAAGACGAGCTGGACGCCTTCAATCTGGAGCTTCTGGCACTGGATCAGCCCATGGCCGTGGACCTGCGCACCATCATCGGCGCCATGCGCATCACCGTGAATCTGGAACGCATGGGCGACGAGGCCGTGAATCTGGCGCATCGGGCCATGTTTCTGAGCGCGCGTCCGCCCCTGCCGCACGATCCCCGGATGGAGGAACTGGCCGAAACCGCCAAGCGCATGCTTTCCGACGCGTTCAAGGCCTACATCGACGACGACGTGGCCCTGGCACAGCAGGTCTGCCGCATGGATGATCGGGCCGACAGTCTGAATTACGCCATTCTCAAGCAGTCCATTCAGGGCATGGTGTCCGAAACCCGCATAGTGGAGCGCGGAGTGCACGCCATCATCGGCGCACGTCATCTGGAGCGCATTGCGGATTTGGCGACCAACGTATCCGAGACCGTGGCTTTCATCGTGGAAGGGGTCAATCTCAAGCATCGCTGCAAGGAGTAGCTGGCGGGCGAGAAGGGGACGATCGCTGCGTTGCTGCAAAAAGGCCGGACCCTCGCGTATTGAAGCATACGCGTCGGCCCCGGTCTTTTTTTGCGCCTTGCGCTCGCCCCCTTCTCGCCCGCCAGCCGCAGGATGACGGGACGATCGCTGCGTTGCTGAAAAAGGCCGGACCCTCGCGCATTGAAGCATACGCGTCGGCCCCGGTCTTTTTTTGCGCCTTGCGCTCGCCCCCTTCTCGCCCGCCAGCCGCAGGATGACTGGACGATCACGGTTCATCCGTTTCCGTAAAGAAAAACAGCCCCGTTTCGCACGATGCGTTACGGGGCTGATGTTTTTTGGGGGGTGAAGCCGGGAAGCGGTCTGTTAGTCGTCCTTGTCCAGAACCACGCGTAGGCGGGAATCCGGCTTGAGCAGCACATCGCGCTGGGGGAACGGAAATTCGATGTCGTGTTCCGCAAACAGGTCCCAGATGCGTTCCAGAACCGCGCTGCGCACGTTGGCCACCCCGTTTTCCGGGTCGCCGATCCAGATGCGGAGCTGGAGGTCCACGGAATTGTCGCCCAGCCCCACGAATCGGGCGGCCGGTCCCGGGTTGGTCAGTATGCGCGGAATGCCTTCCGTGGCCTCCACCAGCAGTTTCAGTGCCAGCTTCACATTCGAATCGTAGGCTACGCCTACCGGAATCTTGATGCGGATGCTGGTGTCGGAATAGGACCAGTTCACCACCTCGTTGGCAATGAGATGCTCGTTCGGCACCAGATATTCCTTGCCGTCCCGAGTCAGGACCGAGCAATAGCGGGAATGCATGCCTCGGACCACGCCGAACACGCCACCCACCTCGATGGTGTCGCCCGGTTTGATGGATCGGTCCATGAGCAGGATCACGCCCGAGACCAGATTCGAGAACACGGTCTTGAGCCCGAAGCCGATGCCCACGCCGATGGCGCCGCTGAAGAATGCCAGACTGCTCAGGTCGATGCCCACGCTGCTCAGGGCGATGAACAGGGCCGCTGCATACAGGGATATCTTCAATCCCTTGGAGAGCAGAACCCGGAAAGACGGGGAAATGGTGCGGGAGGTTGCCAGTCGCTGTTCCGCAAAGTTGGAGCAGAGTCCGGCCCCCTGAAACAGAATGATCGCCAGCAGCGCGGCCTTGCACACCGCGAGTACGGATATGCGGGTTTCGCCGAGGGTGATGGACAGGCCGTCCAGAAATCCGGAGAGCGGTTCGAGCAGGCCCATGACGTGCAGTGCGGCCAGTATCCAGACCACCAGTCCCACGCCTCGGGCAAGGGAACGGTTGGGTACCAGTCCGCTGACCACGCGGATCACCACCCATGCCACGCACAGGTCGGACAATCCCATGAGCAGATTGTGGGCCAGTCCCGAAGCCAGCATGGCCTCGGCCGACACGCGCAGGGTGATTACCGCGAAAGCCGGAAATACCACCCCGGCCAGCGTGGCAAAGAGCTGATGCATGAAGGCCTGTCCCGACCAGCCGTCCACCCAGGTTTCCAGTTTGCCTCGCATGGCGCGCCACAGCACCCACGCCAGCATGGCCGCGAGCAGGGCTGCACTGATCTGGAAAAGACTGTCCCAGGAAATCAGGGCTTCCCGGGCGGACTTCGCGAAGTCGGTGACAAGTTGCGTCAATGTCTGGGTTGCGGATTCGGACATGGCGCGTTCCTCCTATCCTGTCAGCCTTATCAGGCTGTCAGGATCAGATCAAGGACCACACCGAAGAACAGGACCACGGCAATGACTCCGTTCATGGTGAAGAAGGCCACGTTCACGCGGCTCATGTCGTCGGCCTTGACCAGCAGGTGCTCCAGCAGAAGGATCAGGCACACGCCGCCTGCCACCAGAAAATAGACCCAGCCCAGAGAGGCGGCCCAGCCGGCCAGCAGGAAGAACATGGCGGCCACGCCGTGGCTGAACGTGGAAATGGCCAGAGCCGGGGCAATGCCCAGCCGGGCCGGGATGGAATGCAGGCCGCGCTTGCGGTCGAATTCATGGTCCTGACAGGCGTAGAGCAGGTCGAAGCCCGCCACCCAGAAGGTCACGCCGCACAGGAGCAGCACGGCCGGGAGCGTGACAGCCGGGTCCACGCACAGCCAGCCCGCGAGCGGGGCAAGGCCCAGCACCGAGCCGAGTACGAAATGGCACCACATGGTGAACCGCTTGCAATAACTGTAGAATCCGGACCAGATCAGGGCAAGGGGTGACAGGAGCAGGCACAGGGGATTCATGAGCGCGCACGCGGCCACGAACACCACGCCGGTGCCTGCGATGAACCACATGGTAAAGGAGCGGGACAGTTCTCCCGTGACCAGAGGGCGACCCTGAGTGCGCGGGTTGTCCCGGTCGATGTCCAGATCGGCCAGTCTGTTGAAGGCCATGGCAAAGGAGCGTACCGCGACCATGGCCACGGTCAGGACCAGCAGATTCCATGTCCCGGGCCAGCCTCCGGCCGCCAGAAATGCGCCGATGAAGGCGAAAGGCAGGGCAAACACCGAGTGCTCGATCTTTATCATTCGGCAGACCGCCGCAAAATCCTTGGAAAATCTCATCAAAAAACCTCCGCATCCGAAGAATCTCCGGATGTCTCTGTTGTCGTCCGTTGCGATCGGGCGGAATTCGGTGAGGCGCTGCGTCAGTATTTGTAGACCAGAAAGGCACCGGCCATGAGCATGCCGATTCCGGCCAGACGAGCAGGGGATATGTGCCGCACCGGGAATCCCAGCACACCGAAGTGGTCCAGGATCAGGGACATGGCGAGCTGGGCCGCGATGACCCAGGCCATGGTGGAGCTGACCCCGAGCTTGGGAGCCACGATGATGCAGCTCGCCACGAATATGCCGCCCATGGCTCCGCCGGTCCATGCCCATGCGGGCAGGGTCGACAGGGCCGGGAATGAAGGTATGGGAATTCGCGCCGCCAGGCAATATGCGCCAAGACAGACCGACCCGACGAGAAAGGAGATGAAGGCGGCCAGCACCGGGCTGCCCACTCCGGCCCGCAAGACATTGTTGACGCCGACCTGCACGGCGGTGAGTGCGCCGCCGAGCATGGCGAGAAGTACAAAAAATCCTTTCATGGAGGAACGATATACGGGATTGCGTCGGGCGTCCATGCACTTTGGCGGAAATTCCCGCAGAATCGATTCGGTGCCGTAACCTGTCCGACACCCGGTCTGCGCCTTTCGGGAATACAAGGCCGGAAAGCATGATTTTCCATTCAAGGAGGATCCCATGACCGAGGCGCAGAAACTGACCATTCGGACCCATTTGCTGAACGGGCTGCATGCCCTTTCTTCGGATGACATGGAGGAGCAGACCGGATTCCGTCTGGAAAATTGTCCTGACGAGACGGATTTCGCCACCCAGCTTGCGCAGCAGGGCGTGAATCTGGCCGTGACCCGGCGCAGGATGCGCCGTCGCATCGAACTGGAGCATGCACTCAGACGGCTCCGGGAAACCGACTACGGCGTGTGCGAGGAATGCGGCGAAGGCATCGGGCTGCGTCGCCTCATGGCCAATCCCGAGGCACGGCTGTGCGTATCCTGTCAGGAGGATGCGGACGCCGGATTCGGGCGAGGCACATGAACGGAGGTGAATGATGGCGGGAAGAAAATGATGACAGGACAGGGTGCGGCTATACGTCCATGCCCTGTCTCTTGTACTCGTTGAGCTTGTTGCGCAGGGTGCGGACCGAGATGCCCAGAAGCTCGGCAGCCCGGGTGCGATTGCCCTCGGTTTCGTCCAGGCTCTTGAGGATGAGCCGTTTTTCCATTTCATGGATGGGCATGACGGACAGGGCTTCGCTCGGCGAGGAGGGCGGCTGCGCCTGAGACGCCATCTGCTGGTCCTGTTCCACTTCGGTCAGGTCTTCCGGCATCCACTGCTCGTCGCCCATGAGAAAATGCCGGGGCTGGATCGGGCCGTTTCCGGCCAGCAGCACGGCGCGTTCCATGAGGTTCTGGAGCTCGCGCACATTGCCCGGCCAATCATAGTTTGTGAGCCATTGTCTGGCCTCTTCGGAGAGCGCGAGTTTGCCGAGGCCGTAGGCCGCACAGAACTTGTTGGCGAAGAATTCGGCCAGCAGCACGGAGTCCTCGCCGCGTTCGCGCAGGGCAGGCAGCTTGAGCGGGATCACGTTCAGCCGGTAGAACAGATCCTGACGGAATTTCTTTTCCCTGACGGTTTCCTCGATGTCCCGGTTCGTGGTGGCGAGCACGCGTACGTCCACGGACACGGTTTCCACTCCGCCCACGCGGTCGAATTCCGATTCCTGAAGCACGCGGAGCAGCTTGGCCTGAAGGCCGAGGTCCATTTCCGTGATTTCGTCCAGCAGGATGGTGCCGCCGTCCGCCAGTTCGAACTTGCCGAGCTTGCGGGAAATGGCGCCGGTGAACGCGCCCTTTTCATGGCCGAACAGTTCGGATTCCAGCAGATGTTCGGGCAGGGCCGCGCAGTTGATGGCCACGAAGGGCTTGTCCGCGCGGTCGGAATTGTGGTGCAGGTAGCGGGCGAACATCTCCTTGCCCGTGCCGGAATCCCCGGAGATCAGGACCGTGGCCTTGGAACGGGCCACCTGCCGGGCCAGAGCCAGCACGCGCAGCAGGGCCTGATGGTGGCCGATGATCTGGAATCTGCCGGACGGTGCGGACGGTCTGGGTGCATGGTGCGCGGCGTGATCCGGTTTCGGTTCCGGGGCCGGATGCCGGGATGGTTCCTCGGCAGGCAGCACCAGCCTGATCTTTTCCCATGTCAGGGGCTCGACCCAGTAATCGCGTGCGCCGTGCTCCAGAAATTGCACGGCCTCGTCCGACGAGCCGTTGCGCGCAAAGACGACCACGGGCGGAAAGTCATCCATGGTTTTGGCCTGCTCCAGCAGGTTGCGGGCATCGAACCCTTGCAGTCCGGGGCGGCAGAAAATGATCAGCGGTCTGGATTTCTTGACGAAATTCACGGCCCCGTTCAGGGTGTCGGCCAGACCGGCCTGAAGACCCGCCTCCTTGAGAGTGGGAAATATTCCGGTGACCGCCTGAGGCTCCGCGATGAAAAGCACTGTTCCTGCCGACATGATTCTGATTGTATTATCCGCAACTCGGATTGTTTTCAACTTGTTCGCGCGGATGAGTCCGTTCCGGGCGTTGCCCTATTCCGGGTCGCGCTCCATCCAGCTCCATGCGTGTTCAATTGTCTGGCGGATGTCGGTGTACCGTGGCTCCCAGCCCAGAAGGCTGTGGGCAAGGGTGCGGTTCGCCACCAGCCGGGACGGATCGCCCGGGCGGCGATCACCGTATATCGGATTGATGGGGATTCCGGTCACGTCGCGCGCAGCATCGACGATTTCCCGGACCGAAAATCCTGTTCCGGTTCCCAGATTCACGGTCAGGGCCGGGTGCGCCTGAAGCGCTTCAAGGGCGCGAATGTGCGCGTCGGCAAGGTCGCTGACATGGATGTAGTCCCGGATGCAGGTGCCGTCCGGGGTGTCGTAGTCCGTGCCGAATACCGTGATCGGTTTTCGCGGGTCGCGTGCGGCCCGGAGCACGAGGGGGATCAGGTGGGTTTCGGGATCGTGGGCCTCGCCGATCTCTCCGTCCGGGTCGGCCCCGGCCGCGTTGAAATAGCGCAGGGCGCAGTGGCGCGTGCCATGGGCGCGGCCGAAATCCTCCAGCATGCGCTCCACCGTGAATTTGCTCCACCCGTAGGGATTGACCGGCCACTGGGGATGGTCTTCGGCCAGAACCGGCGTGGTCGGGGTGCCATAGACCGCACAGCTTGAGGAAAAGACGATAGGCCTGACGCCGTGGTCGCGCATGGCTTCCAGCAGGGTCAGGGTTCCGGCAACGTTGTTTCGGTAGTACTTGCCCGGGGCGGTCATGGATTCGCCCACGTAGCAGTATGCTGCGAAATGAATCACGCCCTGAATGTCGTAGTGTTCGAACACCGCGTCCAGTGCGGCGCGGTCCATGATGTCGCCGCGTACCAGCGGTCCCCACTTCACTGCCCATTCATGGCCGTGGACCAGATTGTCGAAGGTCACGGGTTCGTATCCGCGCAGGGCCAGAGCCTTGCACGTGTGGCTGCCGATGTAGCCGGCTCCGCCCACCACCAGCATGGTCCTGTCGTGCATGGTCAGGCCCTTTGGCTCATCAGGGTTTCGGCAAGGATGAAATCGTGTTCCTCGTCGATGTCCACGGATTCGCCCGGAGGCGTGGGAAACATCCGGGGCGTGCGGCCGATGCGGTTGCTGCCGGCCAGTGCAAAGGACTGTCTGCTGAATATGTACAGGAGGGAATTCTCCTCGAACAGGGGCGGCAGATCCTGAGTGCGCAGGAGTTCGGCCGGATCGTGATTCAGCGGCTCGCCCGACTCCCGGTAGAGGCGGGTCTGGAGCCTGTTCACGGAAAAGAGGGAATCCGTGTCGGTCCAGCGCCTCGAAATACGCGGCCACGGCCCGGGCAACGGTGTCGGGCGAAAGCAGCGGGTTGGTGGCGTGCGTCTGGAGAAAGTGTTCACCGGAGCTGCGGGACAGGTCGTCCTTGATGACCCGGTTCATGGAAACCGTGTCGCCCCGGATTTCCTCGGGACGCCAGTGGATTTCCACCTTGGAGAACCGTTCGCGGGCTGCGTCGGCAATGGCCCGGCTGTCCGTGTTGATGATGATGGCGTCCACGCATTCGCACGCTTCCAGAGCCTTGGTCACGTGAAAGAAGAGTGGCTCCCCGCACATGGGGCGGAGGTTCTTGTTCGGCACTCGTTCGGAGTGTCCCTTCATGGGAAGCAGGGCTGTGACGGTCATGCCTTCTCCTGTATTGGCGTGGGGTGGTTCAGGGATTCCCAGTTCAGGGAGCTGACCACGGCGGTTCCCGGGGGAAAGGCGTGGCTGCTGTCCGGCCCTACCCCGAGAAACGGGACGCGGCATTCCCGGGCCGCGTTGAAATCGGTCATGGCATCGCCCACGAACACGCATTCACCGGGATTCAGCTTGTGCCGGGCGAGCACGTCACGCACGATTTCCGGTTTGGTTCTGGGCGAGCCGTGGACTTCCGCAAACACGCCGGACCCGATTCGGGCCGACACCACCTGTTCCAGCTCGGCCTGCGGCGTTCCCGAGGCCACGAATGCCGGAATGGATCGCAGATTCAGTTCGCCCAGGGTTTTCCGGGCTCCGGGTATGAAGTCCGCAGCCATGATTTTCGTCATGGTCAGCCGGTTGAAGGCCGAGCACAGGTCGTGCATGAGTTCCTCGGTCATGGGGCTGCCGAGAATGTTTTCGTGAAAATGCCGGAATTTCTCGAAGCGGGACACGCCGCCATGCGCAAGGTGATATTCCACCACGGCGCGGCGCACGTCCGGTCCGTATTCCGCGTACAGGTCCCCGAACGCCTCGGTCTTGACGGATACCGAGTCGAGGATCACGCCGTCGAAATCGAAGAAGACCGCCTGCATAATCAGTTCCGGCCTCCGTCTTCCTCGCGTTTCATCTTTTCGGCGTGCAGGGCCTCGATGCAGTGCAGCAGGCCCTGTCCGAAGTCCACGAACGAGTTGCCGACCAGCTTGCGCCCCAGTTTGGGCGCAAAGGAATAGGGCGTGATGCGGTAGTGGGCCTCGCGGTCCCGGGGGAGCATGTTCAGCTCGATCCTGCCGCCGAATATCTCGCGGATCATTTCCAGCAGGTCGCGGTAGGTCATTTTTTCCACTCCGGTCAGGATGACGTGCTGATTCTCGAACTCCGGGGCCAGTATGTCCACGCTGCTTTTGGCCGCGTCGAACACGTGAATGAACTCGCGCAGTTCGTCGCCGTTGCCGTGGTAGGTGATGGTTCCGGTTTCCACGGCCTGCCTGAGCAGGGAATGGATGCTGTTGCGGCCGTCGGCGCGCGGTCCGTACAAGGAGCCGTAGCGCAGGCAGGTGTATTTCAGGCCGTACCGCTTGGAAAAGTCCTCGATGAAGGATTCGCAGGCCCGTTTGCTGGTGCGGTAGAACGAGCCGGACTCGCTGAACACGTAGGCCGAACTGGCGAACACGAACCGCTTCACCCCGGCGTTCACGCAGGTTTCAAGCAGTTTGACCGTGCCCAGTATGTTGATGCTGGCCGTGGCTACCGGGGATTTTGCGCAATCCTCGATGTCCGCGATGCCCGCGAAATGATAGACCGCATCCTTGCCCTGCACTGCCCGGGTCAGGGCGTCGGCGTCGAGCAGGTCGCCCGTGACCATGGTCTGCCCCTTGCCCAGCCAGGGCGAGGGGATCGCGTCGAAAATCGTTACGTCGTGGCCCGCGTCGCTCAGGGCGTCCGCCACATGGCTGCCCAGAAATCCGGAACCGCCCGTCACAAGGATGTTCATGACTTGCTCCCTGAACCGCCGCGTTCCGCTGCCAGCGAAGCCAGCAGGTTGTGGGCGGCCTGGGTTTCCTGAATGATGCGCCCTTCCCGGGCGTAGGACCCGACATGCCCGGTGAGCACCACGCTTTCGTGCCGGGTCAGCGGCCCGGAATACGGTTCGTTCTCGAAGCAGTCCAGTGCGGCTCCGGCAAGGTGGCCGTCGGTCAGCGCCTGATCGAGCGCGGCTTCGTCCACCAGTCCGCCGCGGGCGTAGTTGACGAGTCTGGCTCCGGGTTTCATGGCGCGGATCGCGTCCCGGCCGATGATGTGGCGGGTTGCCTCGGAAAAGGGGATATGCAGGCTGAGCACGTCGGATTCGGCCAGAAGTTGCGGGAATTCGACCTGTTCCACGCCGTGCGGCGCGTCTGCATGAGGATCGTGACCCAGAATCCGGCAGCCGAACGGAGCAAGCAGTTCCGCCAGCCGGGACCCGATGCGGCCCATGCCGAGCAGTCCCACGGTCCGGAACGAGAGCAGCGCACCCATGGGGCGTTCCCATTTCCCGGCCCGTATGGCCGCGCAGGAGCTGTGGATTCCCCGGAGCATGCACAGGATCGCACCCAGAGTGATTTCGGCCACGGCCTGGGTTGGGGCGTCCGGGGTGTTGGTCACGTCGATGCGCAGTGCGCGGGCCGCCTCGCTGTCCACGCTGTCCATGCCGATGCCGCAGCGGGCAATGGCCCTGAGCCTGCCGCCCGCTGCCATGACCGTGCGGGTGAGGGGTTCGACCCCGGCCAGAATGCCGACGGGGTGATGTTCCCGGTTCAGGGCTTCGGCTTCGGCCTCGGTCAGCTTGCGGCCGTGGGGATTGATCACCACATGGAAGCCTGCGTCGCGCAGGGCCTTGAGCGGGGTTTCGTCGAATCTGCCGAACGAGGACGTGGTTATGAGAATGGTATCTGCCATGGCTAGCCTCGGGATTGCCCGGCCGGGTTGCGAGCTTCGGTCGCGGCCTTTCGCGCTCCTGCGCCCAGAAACAGGCTGTCGAGACCGTAGGCAAGGAAGCGGTAGCCCTTGGCGCGTTTGGCCTCAAGCGCGTCCGGATCGGGCTGGACCACGTGAAAGCCCGGAGCCGCCCTGCTCCCTGCCGCAATGGCTTCGACCCGCTCCAGCGCCGCCTTCACGTCGGGATGGGAAAAGTTGCCGGGCATGCCCAGAGAGCCGGAAAGATCGTAGGGACCGACCATGAATCCGTCCACGCCGTCCACGGCAAGGATGGATTCGAGATTGTTCACGGCCTCGATGTGTTCCACCTGAACGATGACCACGCTGTTGTCGTGGTTCCACTGCTGGTATTCCTCGAACCCGAATCCGTACTGCTGGGCGCGGGCAAGCCCCACTCCGCGAAAGCCGCGCGGCGGATACTTGACCGATTGCACGGCCTGTTCCGCTTCCTCGGCCGTGTTGACCATGGGCACGATCACGCCGGTTGCGCCCGCGTCCATGACCCGCTTGATCAGGTTGGGCTGGTTGTGTCCCACGCGGACCAGCGGGGTCACGCCCCGGGCTTCCACGGTGCGGATCATTTCCTGCGCCATGCCCAGTCCGATGGCGCTGTGCTCCATGTCGATGGTCAGCCAGTCGAAGTCGGCCGAGGCCATGATCTCCGCCGTGGTGGTGGAGCCGATGGTCAGCCATGAGCCGGTCAGCGTTTCCCCGGCGCAGAGCCGGGAGCGAAAAGAGGATTTCATGCTGCTTGCTTCCGTTTTTCAAGAGGTTTCGCACCCGGCTGTCCCGGGCGGAGAACCTGTGTTCTCGGGAAAGATCGAGTCGCCCTGTCAAAATTCCGGACAGCCGGGCGGTCTGGACCATGACCCTTGCAATACTCCTGCCTTTGACGGAATCCCGGAAAAAGGCGATCCGCCGCCTTGTCCCGAAAGGCGGCGTTTTTCCGGAATCCTTTCCGGGCCGTCAGCCCCGCGCTTTGGCCATGTTCTCCAGATACCAGGCATAGGCGTTGCGCAGTCCGGTTTCCAGATCCACGGTCGGCTTCCACCCCATGGCCGCGAGCCGCGAGGAATCCACGAGCTTTCGGGGCGTGCCGTCCTGACCGGCATCGCCGAACTCCAGCTTTCCGGCAAAGCCCACCACGTCGCGGATGGTCTCGGCCAGCTCCCGGATGCTCACTTCCCGCCCGGTTCCCACGTTGACATGCATTTCCTCGCTGTAGTGTTCGGCAAGGAACACGATGGCGTCGGCCAGATCGTCCACGTGCATGAATTCCCGGAGCGCCGCGCCCGATCCCCAGACCCGGACCGAATCGGCTTCGGCCTCGCGGGCCTCGTGCATGCGTCGGAGCAGCCCGGGCACGACATGGGAGTTTTCCGGGTGATAGTTGTCGTTGGGACCGTACAGGTTGGTGGGCATCAGGCTGATGGCGTCGAATCCGTACTGGCGGCGCAGGGCCTGGCACAGCTTGATGCCGGAAATCTTGGCCAGAGCGTACCATTCGTTGGTCGGCTCCAGCGGTCCGGTGAGCAGGGCTTCTTCGGGAATGGGCTGGGGCGCATGCTTTGGGTAGATGCACGAGGAACCGAGGAACACGAATTTTCCCACGCCGTTGGCATGGGCCGCATTGATCACGTTGTCCTGAATGAGCAGGTTGTCCCGGATGAAGTCCGCCGGGTAGGTGGCATTGGCGTGAATGCCGCCCACCTTTGCCGCCGCAAGGATCACGCAGTCGGGCCGCTCTTCGGCAAAGAAACGTTCCACGTCCGCCTGTCGCGTCAGATCAAGCTCGCTGCGGGTGCGCGTCACGATGCGCACCCCCTGTTCCCTTTGCAGCCGACGCACCACGGCCGAACCGACAAGGCCGCGATGTCCGGCCACGAATACCTTTTTGCCGTTCCACATGGTCAGCCTCTGGGGATGAGGGATTCAAAGCCGTTTTCACAGCACAGTTTGGAAAATTCCGCCAGCCGCAAATCCTCCCTGACCATCTCGCTTACCAACTCCTGAAACGTGGTCCGGGATTTCCAGCCGAGCTTCTCGTGCGCCTTGGTCGCGTCGCCCAGCAGGTCTTCCACGTCCGTGGGCCGGAAATAGCGCGGGTCCACGCGGATTACGGTGCGGTTCGTGACCGCATCCACGCCGCATTCGTCAAGGCCGCTGCCCTGCCAGCGGATGTCCATGCCCAGCTCCCGGCCCGCGGTCTCCACGAATTCACGCACCGAATGCTGTTCGCCTGTGGCCACGACGTAATCGTCGGGTTCATCCTGCTGGAGGATGAGCCACATCATTTCCGCATAGTCCCGGGCATGGCCCCAGTCGCGTCGGGCATCAAGATTGCCCAGCCACACCGCGTCGCGCAGTCCGGCCCTGATCATGGCCAGCCCCTGGGTGATCTTGCGGGTGACAAAGGTTTCGCCCCGGCGCGGGGATTCATGGTTGAACAGGATGCCGTTGCTGGCATGCATGGCGTAGGCTTCCCGGTAGTTCACGGTGATCCAGTAGGCATACAGCTTGGCCGCGGCATAGGGCGAACTGGGCCGGAACGGCGTGGTTTCGCTCTGGGGCGTGTCCGTGTTGTTGCCGTAGAGTTCGGATGTGGACGCCTGATAGAAACGGGTGGTCTCGGCCAGTCCGAGGATGCGGATGGCTTCGAGCATGCGCAGGGTTCCGAGTCCCACGGAGTCGGCAGTGTACTCCGGGGTCTCGAAGGAAACCGCAACATGGCTTTGGGCCGCGAGATTGTAGATCTCGTCGGGCCGGACTTCCTGCATCACCCGGATGAGGTTGGTGGAATCGGTTACGTCCCCGTAATGGAGGAAGAAGCGGCGGTCCGTTTCGTGGGGGTCCTGATAGAGGTGATCGACCCGGTCCGTGTTGAAGAGCGAGGCCCGGCGCTTGATGCCGTGCACTTCATAGCCTTTTGCCAGAAGCAGTTCCGAAAGGTAGGAGCCGTCCTGGCCCGTGATGCCGGTGATAAGGGCTTTTTTCATCATTCGGGTTTTTTCCCTCCCGGGTTTTCCTGATGGAGCGGGTTCATGGCGGCTCTATCGGCAAATTCATTCAGTAACTTAATGACCAGGGGTTGTAAATTCGGTTTGGCCTTGGGGATTTCTTCAATTACAAGGATTTCCGGTATGTCTTGAGCTGCTGGAACATCCGCGGGGAACGTAGCAGGGGGCGCATCCACCGGGGGGAAAGCGCGATGGCTCCCTCGATCCAGTCGAACGATGCTCCATAGTCGGAATCAGGCAGGAATCGGGAAAATCCGGCTTCCTGCATTGCGAGCCTGGCCAGCAGAGACAGGGAAACCGGACGGGCCAGCACCCGGCGACGCGTTTCGTTCTGGTCGTCGAACACGGGGCGGTCCGCCACGGCCCGGGCCATGTCCGGATTCGGATCGGACAGGAATTTTCGCAGCGCGGCAAGCGTTGCGTTGCGAGCCGCGTCCGGGTTGTCCAGCGCGCCGGAAGCCCGGGCCTGTCGCGTGAAAGCCAGCACCCGGGCCTGCATGTCGCATACCGCGTTCAGGTCTTCCGTGGTCCGCGCATCGGGGCGGAGTACCGGTTGCATGCGTCCTTCGTCGTCCCGGGCGTATCCTGTGGTCTGGCCGTGCGTGGCCGCAGTCATGACCTGTTCCACGAAATTCGCGTTGCGGAAAAGAAAGTTCATGGGTTCGGTCCGGTCGAACCATGCGTCGCGTTCCAGAAAATACGCCTGATACGCCCCTGCCCGGGAAGCTGTCAGCGCGCTCTGGGACACGCCGAAGTAGAATCCGGACACCGGGCAGTCCATTCCGGCAGCCTTCAGCACGCGGCCAAGGGCCTGCTGTGCCTTGAGGGTCCAGCCCACGTCCACCAGCGTGACGGGCTTTCCCGGGACCACGCCTTCCTGTTCGAGATAGGCGACCAGCCGTTGGCGCGCGTCGCGGGCCTTGGCTTCCACCAGTCGGCGTACGCCCGATGTCCGGAGCAGAGCCGCGAGTCTGTCCCTGTCTCCGTTGCACAGCCGGGTTTCCCAGAATTCCGGTCCCGGCCGGATGCCTGCCGCGTCCTCGATTTCCTCGGGCGTGCAGTCGAGCTTGGCAACGATGGAGGCGGGGCGGGAGCAGTGCCCCGGGATGACGAGCCATTCCGTGGTTTCCGGGGAGAATTCCGTGATGCTCGGCAGAAACCAGGCCTGTCGCGAACCGTACAGGTAGCGGCATTCCGGTCCCTTTTCACCGCCGAGCAGTTCGCGGGCTGTCTTGTGCATGATCTGGCCGTCCCGGGCCACGAACCAGAGCCGCTTGATGCCCTGTTCTCGTGCCTTGTCCAGAACCCAGGCCACGAATCCGGCAACGGCCGGACCGGCCACGTCCGCAGCCACGCGGGCAGCCGGGAAGTCCGTGCCGTCCACGCCCGGGGAAAGCCGTGCCAGCCGGGCTGCCCCGGCCAGCGCCGAACAGGTCAGGCTGGTGCGTCCGTCTGTCGGGAGCATGGCCTGCTCCGGACCGGTCAGGATCGCGTCCGTGGCATGGCGTGCGCGGATGCCCAGGGAACGCGGCACGGCCACGTCCGTATGGGGATTGTCCCCGGTGTGGAGCAGGTTGCCGGGGGCCAGACCGAGGTCGTACAGCACGCGTCTGAAAAGGTTGCCGGTGTGCTTGGTCTCGCCGCGCGTTCCCGAGACATAGACACGGTCTCCGGATTCCAGAAAGCCGTGTTCGCGCAGCCTGTCCGCCACGAAGGATTCGGGCAGGAACATGTCCGAGACATAGACGATGCGGGCGCCCTGTCTGCGCAGGGCTGCCATTTCCTCGCGCATGGCCGGAATCGGTCGCAGGCATTCGCGTTCCATGTCCAGTTCGGCCTGCATGATTTCGTCCGGGGCAATGCCGAAGGGCGGGGGCGAGGGATAGGCCGCGTAGATGTCGCGCAGTTCAATGTCTTCCCTGTGCCCGGGCATGGTGCGGCGCGCACGGCGTTCCGCTTCCACCCGTTCGCGCACGAAATCATGGATCATGTCCGGGGTCGGCGCGTTGCCGTTGCGGGACAGCAGGCGCCGGGCAAGGGCATGAAACATGTCCTGCGGCCGTGCCCAGGTGCGGACAAGGCAGGTGTCGAAGACGTCAAAGGAATGACAGCGCGTTGTGAGTGACAAGCTTCTCTCCCGTTTTCTCGAAAAACTTTTTCCATCCTTTGTCTGCGTGTTGCCGTGAAAGGCTCGCCCGGCCGGACAGGATGTCCCGAAAGTTGTAGCATTTTCCGTTCCAGTTCGCCACGGCCTTGCGGTTGCGGCACGAAGGATGCGCGGAAGCCTTGCCGTTCGCCAAATGACGGGAATGAAATTTGCATTTTCTGCCTGCCCGGCAAAAACGCCCGTTGAAAATTATTCGGTAACAAAATGATCATCCATGCTGGCCGGAGGGGGGCTTTTGGGCGGGAAAGCGTGAGTTTGCAGAGAGAATCGGCTGGTTGTCGTCTCTGCCAACTTCTGGACGCATCAGGACTTTTTATTTACAGACTAAAGAAAATTTGGGGACTTCCGAGAAGATGCATAGCGCTGACGCGCAGGAGAACTCGGAACCCGAGGATGTGATCGATGATGCATGTAGTCTTGAATTTTCACCGCAAGGACCAGCATTCGGCGCGGCTGCTGCTGGAGCTGCTCATGTCCGTGGACGAAGGAACCGAGGCCCTCTACCATCTTCAGTATGGCAACGTTCCGGAGTCGCTGGAGATCGCCGATACCGTGACCCGGTTCATGGAGCGGAGGAATGCGGTGTTCTGCACGGATTGGCCCGAGGATCCCGTGCCCGAGGCCATGCGCCGGGACGATCCGAATCTGGAGTTCCTTTCGCGGGAAGGCGGAGTGGGGCGGAACTATGCCCAGAAGCAGTCCATCCTGTGGTGGAATCTCTGCCTGCACAAGTACATCCAGTGTCTGGACGAACCGTTCCTGATCATCGAGCCTGATTGCGTGGTGCTCAAGCATGGCTGGCTGCGCGACATCGAGGACGCCTTTCGGCAGGATGGCGGCCCGGTGTTCGGGCATCTCAAGGAGGGCATGGTGTGCGGCAAATCCATGCCGACCCACTGGGCCGGATGTTCGGTCTATGATCCGGTGAAGCTGCGCGAGCTGCCCCTTGAACGCCATTTTTCCGAACGCTACGACAATCCCTGGTGGCAGTACGCGGACCATCCGGAATCCACCGGTGCGAACAATTTCTTCTACGGCCCGGTCATCAGCAGCTACGACGTGTCCTGGGACTACTTCATCTTTGCCCTGTACTGGCGGGAGCGGACCGGGTCGAATGACCCCATGGATTGGCCCTCGCGCGAACATCCCAACCGGGACGACCTGATCCGGTGCGAGTTCAAGACGCAGCGGACTCCGGAAAACGTGATCCGGACCTTTGCGGACAGACTGCCTCTGTTTCACGGGGCCAAGGACGACAGGACACGGGAGCTTGCCATCCGTCACTTCCGGCGCGGCACCGGAAAACGGCGTTTCGCCGACCTGCCCGTGGGCATGCCGGACAACGCGCCGGAGCAGGTGCGCGGGCGCATGACTTCCCTGCCGGAACTCGGGGGCTGTCTTGCCGGGGAGCGCATCTTCATCATCGGCAACGGGCCGAGCCTGCTCCGGACCGACCTGACCCGGCTGCGCAACGAATACACCATCGGCCTGAACCGCATCTATCTCAATTACGAAAACATGGGATTCCAGCCCACGTTTCTCTGCGCGGTGAACGACCATGTGCTGCGCCAGTTCGGCCCGGATTTCGACGAACTGGATTCCATCAAGCTGCTTTCGGCCGGGGGAAGGGCCTTTGTGCGCAACGGCTGGAACACCTTCCTTCTGGAATATGGCGATCCGCTCATCTTCTACCGCGACATTTCGCGCCATGTCTGGGCCTCGGGCTGGACCGTGACCTTCAACGCCATGCAGCTGGCCTTTCATCTGGGCTGTTCCGAGGTCGTGCTCGTGGGCGTGGATCACAACTTCACCCACAGCGGTCCGGCCAATGCGCTGGAGATCAGCCAGGGCGCGGACGTGAACCATTTTCATCCGGACTATTTCGGCAAGGGCGTTGCGTGGCAGTATCCGGATCTGGAAAAATCCGAGTTCTGCTATGCCATGGCCGGGCGGGTGTTCGAATCCGTGGGCAGGCGCATCGTGGACGCCACCATCGGCGGCAAACTGACCATCTTCACCAAGGCGGACTATGACGCGCTGGTGGGCGAAAATGCGGAGGCGTGCGCATGATGAAGGATTTGTGGGATTTGCGCGGGTATCCCCTTGAGGAGACCCTGACCCGGCACGAGGAGCGCGTTGCGCGGTTCCGGGACATTCATGCGGGCGAACGCTGCGTGATCATCGGCAACGGGCCGAGTCTGCTCAGGACCGACCTGACCCGGCTGAAAAACGTGCCCACCTTCGGGCTGAACAAGATTTTCCTGCATGTCGATGCCATGGGCTTTGCGCCTACGTATCATGTCACGGTCAATCCCTATGTCATGGCCCAGGACCGGGACGGCATCATGTCCCTGCCCGGACCCAAGTTCTTCAGCCATGCCGGCATTCCGCTCATGCCCGAGAACGACGAGGTGGTCTTCGTGCGGGATATCGTGCGCCGGGAGTTTTCCCCGGATCTGCGCCGGGGATGGCTGCTGCTGCACACCGTGACCTTCTGTGCCATGCAGGTGGCCTGCTGGATGGGGTTTTCCGAGGTCGTGCTGGTGGGCGTGGACCACAGCTACAACGCGCCCTGCGACCCCAACAGGCTGGTCACTGCCGAGACCGAGGACCCCAACCATTTCCATCCCAACTATTTCGGGCCGGGCACCCGGTGGCAGCTTCCGGATCTGGAAGGATCGGAAGAGGTCTATCGCATGGCGCGGGAATTCTTCGAGGCCAACGGTCGCCGGATCGTGGACGCCACGGTGGGAGGACGGCTTCAGGTTTTCGAGAAGGCTGATTTCCATGCCCTGTTTCCGGAACCGGACGCGGTCGCTTCATGATCACCTTCGGCGTTGTCACCCCCAGCTTCAATCAGGCGGGTTTCCTGAGTCAGGCCGTGGCCAGCGTCATGGATCAGGAGGGACCGTTTGCCGTGAACCATCTGGTCATGGACGGCGGGTCCGACGACGGTTCCCTTGCGATCCTGAAACGCGCCGAGGAACAGTATGCCGGGAGCGCGGACAGACGATTCGGCTGGCACAGCGGACCGGACAGCGGCCAGTATGCTGCTGTGGAAGAGGGGTTTCGTCGGGTGGGTGGCGACGTGCTGTGCTGGCTCAATGCGGATGACGTCTACATGCCGTGGGCCTTTTCCGTGGCAGCCGAGATATTTTCCCGGTACCCCGAGGTGGAGTGGCTGACCAGCGTCTACCCCATGACCTTCGACCAGAGCGGCGCGTCCGTGGGCGTGGATGTTCGCTGGGGCTACGGCGCGGAATCCTTTCGCCGGGGCATGAATCTGCCCGGCATGGATCATTACGCCCGGTATTTCATTCAGCAGGACTGCACGTTCTGGCGGCGTTCCCTGTGGGAAAAGGCCGGGGCGCGGTTCGATCCTTCCCTGGATATGGCTGCGGATTTCGAGTTGTGGGCCAGATTCTTTGAGCATGCGCAGTTGCATGTGGTGGCCTCGCCTCTGGCTGCCTACCGGGTGCATCCCGCGCAGAAGACCGCCCGGTCCGGAGCCTACGAGGCCGAAGCCGCACAGGTGCTTCGGGAGCGGGGATGGCGCGTGTGCGGTCCCGTGGAAACCCGAATCCGCAGGCGGGTGGTTCCGGTTCTGGCCGCCATGGGCCTGAGTCCCATGCTGGCGTTTTTCGGGTTGGCCGAGCAGGTGAGCGCCTTCAAGCATGGAGGCAGGGATTCGAACTGGCAGCGCACGCTGCGATACATCTTTTAGGTCGTTTTCGACGGCCTGTGCAGAGGAGAAAACATGCACCCCCTGGTTTCCATTGTCATTCCTGCCTACAACGGCGCAAGGGAACTGCGTCGCGTCATTCCCATGCTCGATGCGCAGACCTATGCGCCTCTGGAGATCGTGGTCGTGGACGACGGCAGCGTGGATGATACTCCCGACGCGCTTGCGGAGCTTGCCCGGGAACGGTCGCATCTTTGCTGGGTGCGGCAGGACAACGCCGGGGCCGGAGCCGCGCGCAACCGGGGCATTGCCGAGGCCCGAGGCGAGTTCATCGCGTTTCTGGATTGCGACGACGTCTGGCCGGACAATGCCGTCGAGGCGCGGATGAAGCCCTTTCTCGAACAGGATGACCCCGAAATCATGGGCGTGTACTGCCCGGCGGATTTCATTGACGAGCACGGCGAAAAACTGCTGGAAGGGCCGCTGTTCGACTATTCCCTGCCTTTTGACAGGATGTATTTCACCTCGGTCACGGGATCGGCGTTCGCGCCCACCTGCGTGATCCTGCGCAGGAGCGCCCTTGATCTGGTGGGCGGATTCCGGGAGGAACTGAGCCCGGCCGAGGATTTCGACCTGTGGCAGCGGATGCTGCGCACGGGCGGCTGCTTTCTCAAGGTCCGATCCTGCCGGGTTGGCTGGGTGCAGCACCCGGCCAGCACGGTGCATACGCGGCTCGGGTTTCATCATGCCCAGTGCGTCGAGGTTCTGGACCAGATGTACAAGGGGCTTGCTCCGGGACCGTGCCTGCCGGAATATTCCGGCCCCATGGGCGACGTGCTGGCCCGGCGCGACCGCGTGAACCGGGCGCTGGGCGCGGGAATCATGGCTGCCGCCAGCGGACATCGGGACACGGCCCGGGAGCTTGCCCGGGAAATATCCCTGCCGTTTGTCCGGCTGCTGTCCGTGGACGGTCTCATGGGAACCGTGCGGTTCAACATCCTGCGCGTCCTGTGTCGCAGGGAATCCGAGTGGCCGGAAAACGTCTGGCCCGAGGTCGCGCCACGGGTTCTGCCCTGGCTGCGCGAGCTGGATGCCGATCTGGGCGGATGCCGCAACCTGAGGGAACTGATCCGGCGGCTGTCCGGGCTGCCCGACGGAGGCAAGGCCTGATGCGCGTCACTCTTGTCAGCACCAATGATCGCATGGGCGGCGCTGCCCGCTGTTCCATCCGCATCTGGGAGGCCCTGCGCCGCTCCGAAACCGATGGCGTGCTCCTGTGTCTGCGTCGCAGTCTGTCCCGCCCCGGTATCGAATGTGTCGGGGACCGTCTTGGTCCGGACATGGTCGCAGCCATGGAGGAGACCTGGGGCGACCTGCGCGGCAAGTGGCAGCGGCTTGCCACGGATCGATGCGTGAGCATGGTCACGCCGCCCGGCCCGGGCGTGGATATTTCCGGAGACCCGGCCATTGGCTGGGCCGACGTGATCAACCTGCACTGGAACACCTGGTTTCTGGATGCGCGGAACATTGCGTCGCTGGCGCGGCTGGGCAAGCCGCTTGTCTGGACCCTGCATGACGAGAGCGCGTTTACCGGGGGATGCCATTACGCGGCGGAATGCGACGGATTCACGCGTGCCTGCATGGACTGCCCGCAGGTGGAACGGACGGCCCGGCCTGAAATTGCACGCGCCTTTGCCGAAAAAAGGGCCGTATTTCGCGATCTGCCCCTGACCGTGGTCACCACGAGTCATTGGCTGGCCGAACGCGCGCGGACCAGCGTCCTGCTCGGAGACAAGCGGATCGAGGTCATCCCGAGCGGCATGGACACGGACGTGTTCCGTCCTGCGCATTCGCGGGCCGCAGCCAAGCGGCACCTCGGATTTTCGCCGCATGACAGGATCGTGCTCATGCCCGCGTCCACTCTGGAGGACGTGCGCAAGGGCGCGCGCATTGCCGATGCCTTTCTGGACCGTCTGGCCTGCGCGGCGAAGCGGAATCCGGAGTGGGGCGAGCGGCTCAAGGTCGTGTTCTTCGGGGGGACAGACAGGGATTTGTCGCAGCTTCCCGTGCCTGCCGGATGCCTTGGCGAAATGCATGACGAAGCGGCTCTGGCGCGTGTGTATGCGGCCGGGGATTGCGTGGTCACCCTGTCCGGTTACGACAATCTGCCCAACACGGTACACGAGGCCATGGCCTGCGCCACTCCGGTTGCGGCCTTTGACGTGGGCGGCGTGCCGGACATGATCGAGCACGGGAAGCAGGGATTTCTGGCTGCGCCCGGCGATGTGGATGCGCTGGCGGACATGACCGTGCGGCTGCTGGCCGACTCCGAAGCCTCGGAGCGCATGGGCGCATGTGCGCGGGAGACCGCTGTGGAACGCTACGCCCTGTCCGTGGCCGCCAAGCAGTACGAGTCCCTGTTCCGGGAATTGCTGGATGCGTGTCCGGTTCCGACCGTACCGACCCGGCAGGAGCCTGATCCGGTGGTCTTTCCCGAAGGCGCCGGACTCCGGTACAAGGCGGAGAAGACCCGGCAGCAGACCGTTGCCCACGCCATCGGCCGGGCATTCGAGTTGCGCGACGCAGGCAACTGCGGCGCGGCTCTGGACGTGGTGGATTCCCTGTTGAGGGACATGCCCGACGATGGAGAGCTTGCGCTGGTCCGGGGCGGCCTGCTCGTGGCGGCCGGACAGCCCGATCCGGCTGCGGACTGGCTGGGCGACCTGTACGAGCGACGTGCCGAAAGCAGGATCGGCCTTGCCTTGTGCGATGCCCTGCGCATTGCCGGGCGGGCGCAGGATTCCCTGGAACTGGTGGAGCGCATGTCGGTTGCCAACTCCCTGTTGCCGGGACTGCACAAGAAGCGTGGTCAGGCCCTGCTCGCTCTTGGCGAGCCCCGTCGCGCACTGAAACTGTTTTTCCGCGAATACCGCCTGCATCGGGACAAGCACGCCCTGGAGCTGGCGCGAAAGCTGCTCGGAAAGTCCGGGCCGCAAGGCCCGGGACAATCCACCGAACCCGAAAAGGAACGTCACATGAAATTCTGTCTGGACTGCAACGAAGCCGAAAAGGGCATCATCCGGGCCTGCTGCGCGTATTCCATGACTTCGGGAGAGCGCATGCTCGGCCTGATCAGGGCCGTGGAATACATCGCCAGAGCAGGCATTCCCGGCGACATCGTGGAGTGCGGGGTGTGGAAGGGCGGCTCATCCATGGCCTCGGCTCTGGCCCTGCTCGCCCATGAGGGCGCGGATCGCGACCTGTATCTTTTCGACACCTTTGCCGGAATGACCGCGCCTTCGGACAGGGACGAGGCGTTCGACGGCTCCATGGCCGAACCCGTGTATCTGGAAAGCCGGACTCCGGAGGGGGCAAGCACATGGTGTCAGGCCGGTCTGGAAGAGGTGCGAACGAACATGCTTTCCACCGGATATCCCGAGGACAGGATTCATCTTGTTCGCGGACCGGTCGAGCAGACCCTGCCCCATGCCGCACCCGAACGCATCGCGCTTCTGCGGCTGGACACGGACTGGTACGAGTCCACCCGGCACGAACTGGAGCATCTGTACCCGCGTCTTTCGCCCGGCGGCGTGCTTGTCATCGACGACTACGGCCATTGGAAGGGGGCACGAAAGGCTGTTGACGAATATATCGGGAAGCACGGCCTCAAGCTGCTGCTGACCCGCATGGACTACACCGGACGATTGGCCGTGAAGCCATGGGGGGACGCCTGATGAAGCTGCTCAACATCGGGTGCGGCAGCCGACATCATCCCGACTGGATCAACATGGACGTGAAGCCGCGCAGCCCCGACGTGCTGGAGGGCGATCCGGTCCGTGGACTGGCACTGGACGATCGGAGCATGGATGCGGTGTACGCCTCGCATGTTGTGGAGCATTTCACCCGGCATGACAGCCTGACTGCGGTCAGGGAATTCCTCCGGGTACTCCGGCCCGGCGGGGTGCTTCGCGTGGCCGTGCCGGATTTCGAGATCATGGCCCGTCTGTATCTGGACCTGCTCGACCGGGCGATTGCCGGCGACCGGACGGCGCAGGAGCGGTACGAATGGATCGTTGTCGAGATGTTCGACCAGATGGTCAGGACCGTGCCGGGCGGCGAGATGCTGGAGTACTGGGCCCGGGATCCCCTGCCTGCCGGAGATTTCGTTCTGGACCGGTGCGGACAGGAGGCGGCGAATGCCGTGGCCATGCTGCGCAGGCGGGGCCATGTGCCCGCTCCGCGTCCCCGGACCGCCGAGGAGCTCGGCGCATTCCGCCTTTCCGGCGAGGTGCATCAGTGGATGTACGACCGCCATTCCCTGAGCGGGCTTCTGCTCCGGGCCGGTTTTGCTGCTCCGAGAGTCGTGCGGGCCGACGAGTCCGCCATCCCGGGATTCGCGGGGTACGATCTGGACACCGATGCCTCGGGCGCAGTGCGCAAGCCGGATTCCCTGTTCATGGAAGCGGTCAGGCCCGAGGAGTGATCATGCGGCCCTGCGTTCTTTCTGTTCTTTGAATTCGGACATAGGCCTTGGCAGCATGGCTGTCAGATGACCATGGGGGAGATGCCCTGAAAGCGAAGTTTCAGGAGTTCCCTTTCGTCGATTCCGGCAGGACGGCCCTGACTGTCGATCTGCTTCGGACCGTAGCGCAGAGGCAGGTCGTGCCGCACCGGGATTTCCCGGTCATCGAGGAACGCCTTGATCAGACAGACGCTGTGTTCCGTGTGATGCAGGGCGTTGCCTATGGCCACAGCCGAAATCCCGGCGGAAAAGACCGGGACGAGGTGGCTCGGCCTGCCGTATCCTCCGCCAAGAATGACGGGCACATTGGTCAAACCCGATATTTCCTTGAGCAGATCTCGATCAAGGCCGGTTCCTGTGCCTTCGCGGTCCATGCTTTGGAGCAGTATTTCACCGGCTCCGCAGGCTTCGGCCCGTGTCAGGGTCTCCTTGAGGGAGAGAGGGGCACGCTGTCTGCCGCCGTGCGTGCAGACGCACCAGTTGTCGTTTTCGCGGCGCACGTCCACGGAAATGATCATGCACTGCCTGCCGAAGCGTTCGGTTGCTGCGGAAATGACATCGGGATTGGTGTGGAGAAGCGTGTTGACGACGATCTTGTCCGCACCGCAATGCAGGGCCTGACACATTTGTTCAACGGAACCGAAGCCGCCGCCGATTGACAGGGGCACCAGACAGTGTCGGGCATATCGGGCAATGGCCTTGAAATCGTCGGCATCGAATCGGCCTGCGTTGTCCGCGTGCAGGCAGACGATTTCATCCACGCCCCAGGTGTTGAGGTGGGAAATCGCTATTTCCGGTTTGCCTATGGGCTGGCGGAACCGGAATTGTCGGCTTTGGACACAGATTCCGCCGGCGATGAGCAGCTTGGCGGCTATGCGGTGTTTCAGCATGCGCCCCTCGCGTCGATCGTGAAGTCGAGAAAGTTTCTGAGCAGCTTGAGACCCCAGAGCTGGCTTTTTTCTGGATGGAACTGCGTTCCCCAGATGTTGCTGCTGCACACGGATGCGACAAAGGAGCCGCCATAGTCCGCTCTTGCCGAGATGACGGTCCGGTCGCAGGATACCGCGTAGGAGTGGTCGAAGTAGAAGTGGGTGTTGTCCGGGATGCCCGAGTACATGGGCACGCCTTGCGCGATGCGTATTCGGTTCCAGCCGACATGCGGCAGGGGAAGTTGCGCGGCTTTCATGGTTCGAGTCTGCCCCGGGACGAGTCCAAGACCCGGAGTGGGTTCGAATTCGTCGGAAGAGTTGGTCAGGAGCTGCATGCCAAGGCATATGCCGAACAGGGGAAGCCCCTGTCTGGCCAGTTCTGCCAGAGCCTTGTCCAGCCCGTTTCGTTTCAGGTTGCGCATGGCTGCGGGAAACGCTCCCACGCCCGGGATCATTGCGCCATTCAGACCGGCGGATTCCTTCGGGGTGCGGATTTCCCGCACTTCCGCCCCGAGAATGGACAGGGCATTGGCAACGGAACGGATGTTGCCGCTGTCGAGGCTGATGATTCCGATGCGCGGCGGGACAATGCCCTGTTCCGCGTAGGAACGGATGATCGCGCCGGAAAATGTGACCGGGGAACCTGTTGGTGTCGTTTCTTTTTCCTGCATTGGCTGACCAGGCGGGCCGATGTTGAAGCACCGGTTTCGGAACGTCCGGGGCCGGATGATAGGCAAAACATACTGCAAGTCGGCAACGGCTGCAACAGGACCCCGGAGCGCCGGGCCGTTCGGCCCGGGCATGGCAAATCGGTTCTGGTATTGAAATTGCTTTGCTCTGAGCACGAATCGGAATTTCAGCGGCCTGATGTCTTTTGGCGTTGGCAGTGTCTTTTTGGGTTGAATGTCCGGATGGCGGGACGGAAGTTTTCCAGTCCCTTTTTTTTCGAAAAGCAAAACATGCGCAGGTAGCTATGTTTTCCTTCTGCACCAAGGCGAATACGTTGGACCAGTTGCGTTGTCACATCCATCGATGCGTGATCCCGGACAATCATGTGTTCACCGTGGAGCAGTGGCACAGTGACAGCGCTGCGGTGCTTGATGCGGTTCGCGACGCGTTCCATTGTCCGGCCGTCATCGTCCGGAGCAGCGCCCGGGGAGAGGACAGCGTGGAATCCTCCATGGCCGGCATGTTCGACAGCGTGCCCGATGTGCCCCTGTCGTCCGAAGATGAAGCCCTGTCCCGTGCCGTGGAAAGCGTGATAGCCTCCTATGCGAAGGTGAGGGGAGAGAATCCGGAGGATCAGATTCTGATCCAGCCCATGTTGCAGGACATCGATATGGCAGGCGTGGTCTTTACCCAGGACCTGAACAGCGGGGCACCCTACTACATCATCAATTACGATGACTCGTCGGGACGGTTCGACTCCGTCACGGCCGGGAACGGAGACATCAACCGTACCCTGGCAGTGCGTCGCGATTTCGTTTCCAGCGTGACTTCGTCGAGATTCCGCAAGCTGCTTGCCGCCGTGGACGAGATCGAGTCCCTGACCGGATGCGATTGTCTGGATATCGAATTCATCGTCTCCAGCGACGAGACCGTTCATGTCGTGCAGATCAGGCCCATGGCCGTGAGCAGGAATTGGAACCGCAGCGTGACCCGCCGCGTCAACGATGTGCTCGAAGGGGTGAAGGCGTTCGTGAAGGACCGGATGCGTCCGGTGTTCGGGGCGGCAGGTTCCCGTTCGGTCTTCGGCATCATGCCGGACTGGAATCCCGTGGAAATGCTGGGCGCGGCTCCGCGCAGGCTCGCGGTTTCCCTGTACGAGCATCTGATTACGGATTCGGTCTGGGCCGAGGCCCGGGCGGAGATGGGGTACAGGGACATGAGCAACCGGCCGCTCATGGTCGGGCTGGGCGGCCGCCAGTACATCGATGTGCGCGAGAGCTTCAACTCCTTTCTGCCCGCCGAGGTGCGCCCGGAACTGGCCGAAACGCTGGTTTCCCTCTGGCTGGACCGTTTGGTGGCGCATCCGGAATTGCATGACAAGGTCGAGTTCGAGGTGGCCGTCACGGTGCACACTCCGGATTTCCGGACGCATGTCGCGCCTCGGTTGCTGGCCGGTCTTTCGCCGGATCGGCTGGACGAGTTCGAGGATGCGCTCAAGCAACTGACCCGGCAAATTCTTGATGACGACTTCGGACTGTTGCGAGCCAATCTCGACAGAGTGGAGCGGCTGGACAAGTTGAATGGCGACCGGGAGCGCGTGGGCGACGGCGCCGTGTCCCGGCTCCTGTTCATCCGGATGCTGCTGGAGGATTGCCGCATCAACGGAACCCGGCCGTTTTCCATTGTTGCCAGATGCGCGTTCATTGCCGAGAGCATGCTTCGCTCCCTGATCAACCTCAAGGCTCTTCGGCCGGAACGGGCGCAGGAGTTCCGGAGTTCGATCCGGACCGTGCTTTCCGATTTTCTTGATGATCTGGCGCTATTGCAGGACGGTGTCCTGCCCCGCAAGGAGTTCCTGAAGAGATACGGGCATCTGCGTCCCAGTTCCTACGACATACTTTCCCTGCGTTACGACCAGCGGCCGCTGTTGCCTTCGTCGCATGACGGCAGGGAGGAGCTGCGGTCATGCCGTGAGGAATTCGTTCCGACTCCGGAGGAGAGGATGCGGATTGATGCGGCGCTGGCCGGGACCGGATACGGAGTGGATGCCGAAGGACTGTTCCGCTTCATGCGCGAGGCCATAGCAGGACGGGAATATGTCAAGTTCAAGTTCTCCCGGCATCTGAGTTCCTGCATAGAACTGATTGCGGCCTGGGGCGAGGGGGTGGGCCTTACCCGGGAGGAACTGGCCCATCTGGACATTCGGGACATTCTTGCCTGCGCCTCTCATGTGCCGTGCGACGAGACCATCGAGTCCTCGCTGCGTGACATTGCGGCGCGCAATGCCAGTGAATTTCGGGTCACGCAGGCCCTCAGGCTGCCATACCTCATTGTTGAGCCTTCCGATGTGGATGTGGTCCCTCTGTTGAAGTCACGTCCGAATTTTGTTACCACGAAAGCAGTTCAGGCTCCCCTGGTCCACCTTCGCGGTGACGAGCTCAAGATTCCGGAATTAAAGGACAAGATAGTCCTTGTCGAGGGAGCCGATCCCGGGTTCGACTGGATATTCTCCCACCGGATCGCCGGATTGGTTACCAAGTACGGCGGGGCCAATTCCCATATGGCCATTCGGTGCGCCGAACTCGACCTTCCTGCCGCCATCGGCTGCGGCGAGCAACTGTTTGCCAAGTTTCTCGGTGCGTCCGAAATCAGGCTTGATTGCGCTTCGGAACACATTCTCACCCTTTAGGAGTTGTCGTGGTTGTTTGGATAATCGGATTGTCCGGGGCCGGGAAAACCACGTTGGCGGAGGAAACCGTCCGACTGATGCGCAAGGCCGGGAAAAAGGTCGCGCTGCTGGATGGCGACGCTGTGCGCGAGGTGTTCGGCAACGATCTGGGGCATTCCCTTGCGGACCGCAGGCGCAATGCGGAACGGCTGTGTCGGCTCGGAGCTTTTCTGGAAGGGCAGGGAATCAACGTGGTCTGCGCCATTCTGTCCGTGTTCCGCGAATCCAGAGCATGGAATCGGGAGCATCTCGAAAGGTATCATGAAGTTTTCATCGATACGCCCATGTCGGATCTGATGAATCGGGATCCCAAGGGGCTGTACAGGAAGGCTCTTGCCGGGGAAATCCGGGATTTCCCCGGAGTCGATCTGGAATTCCCGGTTCCCGATTCGCCGGATCTGGTGATTCGGAATGCCGGGAGCGTGCAGGCTCTTCTCGACCATGCTCCGGCTCTGGCTTCACTGGTGGATCAGGCATGACGGCAACATACCCGTATACCGGCGAAGATCGCATTCGCAAACCGCATTCGTACATGTACACCCCGTTCGTGGGAACGGAATTCTTTTCGGCATATGCCGACGATCGCAGCCGCACGCTGATGGCCTTGGGCGGGCATTGTCCCGAAAAGGTCGGGATGGCGGGCTTTCTTGCCCGGGCCGCTTCCCTTGCCCGACAGGAATTGTCCGGCGGCGGCTCGTGCCTTTGTCTTTCCGCGGAAGCGTTGCGCAGCCTGCCCGAATTCGTCCACGAGCAAGATCCGGCTGCGGAACCGCTGCCCGAATCGACTGACAGGGCATTTCAAACCCTGCCGGTGCTGCACTCCCTGCTCGTTGCGGTCCGTGACGGAGAGGATGTCGGGCAATGGCTGGAGTTTCTTGTCCACCGTTTCGAGGTGTCCAAGAGAATTCGCGTCGGCTACAATCTGCCTGACGGGCTGGCCGACGGATTTGCCGAGCTCGGACCCTATGCCCTTTTTTCCGTGCTGCTTGCCCTGGAATACTCCCGGACCAGGGATTTGCGGCTTGTCAACGCATTGCTGAAGTGCAACGACATTGTGGGGTCGGTCTGCGCCGCGCCGCAGTCTCCCGGGGATGCCGCGTTCGGCGTGGTCGCAGTGCTGCTGGAAGTGCAGGCCGTGAATTCGCTTCTGGAGGAACAGGGAGGTGCGGCATGGCTGCGTTGAACGCTGTCGGCATGGTGCTCGCGGACACTTCGCGATCGCGCGTGTATCTTCAGGCGTTGGAGGCGCATGGACTCGGACCGTCCCACGCCTTTGTGCTGCCAAGCCCGGACAGGCGTCCCGGACAGGTCGGGGACGATGCCGCCGGTCGCTGCGCCGTTCCATGGGGCGAGGTCGATCTGGGGCGGGATGTCTTTTCTCTGCTGAAGGAATCGGACATTCCGCATGACGTGCTTCCCTCGGCAGACATCAATGCGGTCGAGACCGTGCGTCTTCTGGCCACCAGCCCGTGCGACGTGTTCATCTATTCCGGGTTCGGCGGAGTCATTCTCCGTTCCCCGGTGTTGAACTGCGGCAAGCGGTTCCTGCACGTTCACGGGGGCTTCCTGCCCGACTACAAGGGGAGCACCACGAATTATTACAGTTATTTGCAGGATGGGGAGTGCGGTGCCTCGGCCATCTTCATGACCGACAGGATCGATTCGGGCCCCGTGTTGCACCGGATCAGGGTTGTTCCGGAGTCCGATCTGCTGGAAATGGATCATGTTCTGGATTCCTGCTACCGCGCCCGGGTATTGTGCGAAACCCTTGCCTCGTATCGGGATTCCGGCGAATGGCCTGTTGTCGATGTTGCCGGACAGGGGCGCGTCCACTACATCATGCATCCCCTGTTGCGACATGTCGCGATCTGCAAAAGTCGGGAGGCGTTTCGTGGATAGGCGGATTCGATTCCGTGCGTCGGCCCGTGTCGATGGGAGAAGGCCATGAGGAACCGGCCCGTCATAGCCATGACCCAGCAGGTGCAGGTCGTGCCTGCCCGGAACGAGGTCCGGGATTGTCTGGATGCGGCATGGACGGAATTTCTCGATGCCTGCGGATTCGACTTGATTCCGGTGCCCACTCGCGTGGCGAATTGCGAAGCCTTTCTGGAGCGGGTCGGCGCAGACGGCATTGTACTGTCAGGGGGCGGCGGCTTCTTTTCGCTGGAGCCGGAGAACGCCTCACCGGAAAGAGAGGCGCTGGAAGCTCGGATGATTGCCTTTGCCCTGAGGAAAAACATTCCTCTGCTGGGCGTGTGTCGAGGCATGCAGGCGCTTGTCCTGCATTTTGGCGGGGAGCTGGCGCGGGTGCCCGGCCATGTGGGAGTCATGCATTCCGTGTCCGTGCTGTCAGGTCTTCCGGGGCATGAGCGGGTCAATTCGTTTCATGATTTCGGCATTCCCGTTCGGATGTTGCCGGATTCCCTGACGCCTCTTGCCCTGGCTGACGACGGCACGGTCGAGGCGGTCGCGTCCCGGCAGGGCCGTTGTCTGGGGATCATGTGGCATCCGGAGCGATGCGCTCCCTTTGCTGCCCGGGATATTGAGCTTTTCGAAAACTTTTTTTGCCGAGGATGATGGGAACAGGTGACATGGTTGCGATAATTCTTGCCGCAGGCAGCGGGACACGGCTTCGTCCGCTGACCGAGTCCCGGCCGAAGTGCATGGTCGAGGTCTGCGGTCATTCCCTGATTCGGACCCAGCTTGAGGTCCTGCGTCGGTGCGGAATCCGGAACATCGTGGTTGTTGGCGGATATCTGGCCGACAGACTGGATGCGCCCGGGGCGGAGCGTCTGGTTTCTCCGGATCACGCCATATCCAACATGGTGTGGACGTTGAAGAAGGCTGTCCGGGCCATGAACGATGACGTTGTCGTTTCCTATGGTGACATCATCTATCCTCCGCATGTGCTCACGGCCCTTCTGCAAAGTCCGCATGGAATTTCCGTGGCCGTGGATGCGGGATGGCGATCGTACTGGGAAGCCCGTTTTCCCGATGCTCTGGATGACGCCGAGTCTCTTCGCCTCGGCAGGGACGGAAGCATTCTTGAAATAGGCGGCAGGCCGGGGGCTTTGGACGAGATCGAGGGCCAGTATATCGGCCTCATGCGGTTTCGCGGCGAGGAAGCGGCCCGCGTGCGGGATTTGCTGGGCAGCATGGAAGAGGATTCTTCAGTGAATGGCAAACCTGCCATGAATGCATACATGACCGATTTCCTTCAGTCTCTGATAGACGCCGGGCATCGGGTGTCTGCCGTGCCGTTTCACGGCAACTGGTGCGAAGTGGATTCTCCGGAGGATCTTGCTGTTGCGCAGACGCGTGCCCGGGAGTGGGTGGCGTCGCTGTTTGCCGGAGGCGCCAACTGATGTGCGGCATCTGCGGCATGTATCGGGCCGACAGGGCCGATTTCGGCATTCTTCAGCGAATGCTCGATGCTCTGGTTCATCGCGGTCCCGATTCCCAGGGGATGCACAGGGATCGGGAGTTCGTGGGCGGGATGCGCCGTCTTGCCATCAACGACGTGCACGGCGGGGACCAGCCGCTTTTCAATCAGGCTGGCGACGTGGTGCTGTTCTACAACGGGGAAATCTACAATTCCCCGGAATTGCGGCGGGAACTGGAGGCGCAGGGCGCAACGTTCCGTACCCGTTCGGACGGGGAAGTCATCTGTCACCTCTACGAGACTCTGGGCGAGGCGGTTTTCGAGCGGCTGGACGGCATGTTTGCCTGCGCCCCTGTGGGACGCGCGCAGACGCCGACTTGTCCTCGCACGGGACATCCCCGGGGAAAAACCCCTGTATTACGCAAGGCTGGACAACGGCGGAGTGGTTTTTGCCTCGGAAATCAGGAGTCTGGTGCGCCATCCCGGAGTGAGTCGCGAACTGGACATGCAGGCCCTGTGGGATTTTCCCACCTTTCTCTGGATTCCCGAGCCGGACACCGTGCTCAGGGACGTGCGCGCCGTGGAACGCGGGACCATGCTGATTTTCGAGGGCAGTGAGGTAAGACGCCGGAAGATCGTCAACAGGTTCGGACCGGGCCTGTGCGTGGGCGACCTGCCGGATGACGAGGCCGTGGCTCTGACCCGGGATACGGTTGTCGAGGCCGTGACATCGCGTCTGCTTTCGGATGTGCCTGTGGGAAGTTTTCTGAGCGGCGGACTGGACAGCTCCATAATCTGTTCCATAGCCTCGCGCCTTCTGCCGGATCTGGCGACGTTCACCATCGGTTTCGAGGATCTGGCCGATCCGTATCACGGACGCGCCGACGAGTCGCTTCAGGCCGAGGCGCTGGCCCGGAAACTTGGCACCCGGCATGCCACCATCAGGGTGCAGGCGCAGGATTTCCGGGACAGTCTGCGCGACTTCTGCCGGTATGCCGACCAGCCTTTCGGGGTTTCCTCCGGTCTTGGCGTGCTTGCGGTTTCCCGGGCTGCGAGGGAGCAGGGCATCAAGGTGCTGCTTACGGGAGACGGGGCGGACGAGGCGTTTGGCGGATATTCCTGGTATGCCCATCTGGTCGGGATCGGAACCCGTGTCCCGCGTCCTCCGAGCGAACCATCTGTTTCCTTTCAGAATTTCGGCCTGTCCCTGAATGAGCGTCTGGACACGCTGGCAGGATATGCCCCGGGGCTGCGCGCATGGGCATGGCACTACTATGCCGCGGAAGAGGAAAAGGAGCGTCTGTTTTCGCGTCAGACGTTTGGCTCCACCCGGTCGTCTCTCCGGCATTTCGCCTCTTTGCCCCGAACCGGCGAACAGCCCGAGGATGCCATCCGGCAGGACAGGGATTTCTACTTTCCCTTTGAAATGCTGAGGAAAGCGGATAGGTTGACCATGGCGCACTCCGTGGAGGGACGTGTTCCCTTTGCTGCTCCCGCCGTGCAGCAATTGGCATCCGGGTTGCATATGAATCAGATGGTTCGGGATGGCGAACTGAAGTGGATATTGCGACGCGCGTTTGCCGACATGTTGCCCGAGGAGGTCGTGAGCCGTCCCAAGCACGGATTCAACGTGCCGGTGGATGCGTGGCTCAAGGGCGACTGGAGCGATCTGACGGATGCGGCCTTCGAGCCCGGCTCTGCGTTGAACCGGGCCGGAATGCTTGCTGCCGGAGCCCGCAATGTCGCGGAGGAGATGCTGCAAAGCGGAACCCGCCTCAATGGACATACGATTTTCTGTTTTATCATGCTGAATGCATGGCTTGAGGAGTTTGCTGCATGGAATTGATCGTTGAAATCGGCCAGAATCATAACGGCGACATGAAGCAGGCCGTGGAAATGATCCGCATGGCCGCGGCTTGCGGTGCGGATGTGGCCAAGTTTCAGGTCTATGATGCCAAGGCCCTGTTCCCTCGGGAGAACAATCCCTGGTACGACTACAATTGTGCCACCGAGCTTTCCCGGGCCGACATTGAGATGCTGGCCCGGGCCTGTGCCGACGAGGGTATCGAGTTCATGGCATCCGTGTTCGACGTGGAGCGCGTGGAGTGGCTGGAGGAAGTCGGCGTCAAGCGGTACAAGGTGGCTTCGCGTTCCGTTCGTGAATCCGCGCTGCTCGACCGGATGGCCGCAACCGGAAAACCCCTGCTGGTTTCACTCGGCATGTGGGACGGAAAGGAATTTCCCGAGATTCCCGATGCCGTGAGCGTGGAGTATCTGTACTGCGTGTCCGAGTATCCCACGCCTCTGGAACATCTGCATCTCGGACAGTGCGATTTTTCCCGGTTTGCGGGATTCAGCGACCACAGCGTGGGCATAACCGCAGCCATGACGGCTCTGGTTCTGGGGGCGCGCATCGTGGAAAAGCATTTCACGCTGGACAAGGGCATGTATGGTCCGGACCACGAAGGCAGCATGGATCTGGATGAACTCGGGCGGCTGGTCCGGTTTCGCGACGAGTTGAGGACGTGCCTGAAATGAACCCCAAGGTGACGGTATACGTTGTTTCCCACAATTACGGGACTTTTCTGGAGCAGGCCATCGAAAGCGTGCTTCGGCAGAGTTTCGACGACTGGGAACTGCTTCTTGCGGACGACAATTCGTCCGACAACTCCTTGGAGATCATGCGGCTCTACAGAGGCGACGAGCGCGTGCGCATCCTGAACGGAGAGGGTCGGGGGCTGATTCCCCTCGCGAACAGGGTGTTGCGCGAGGCCCGAGGCGAGTACATCATCCGGCTGGATGCGGACGACTTTCTCGATGATCATGCCCTGCTGGTGATGTCGAACTTTCTGGACAGGAATCCGGATGTGGCCATGGTGTTTCCGGATTATTACCTGATCGACAAGGCCGGCATCGCCTTTTCCAATATTCGCAAGGAATCCCTGGCCCAGGTGGATCACATTCAGGATACCCCGCCGCACGGGGCGTGCACCATGATCCGCAGGTCGGTGCTGGACGAGATCGGCGGATATGACGAAAGCATTTCCGCGCAGGACGGCTTCTACGTGTGGACCCGCGTCAAGGACGGACACAAGGTCCGCAACATCAACCTGCCCCTTTTCTACTACCGTCAGCACGGGGCCAACCTGACCGGCAACATCGCCCGGATTTCCCATGCGCGGCAGGAAATCAAGAAAATGGCCTGCGATGAGCGCATCCGGTGCGGCAAGACTTCGGTGGTCGCGGTCATCCCCTGTCGCCAGAATTACGATTTCACGTCCGCGGTCTGGCGCGAGCGGCTCGGCGAAACCTCGCTGCTCGAAATCGCCATCGAAAAATGCCTTTCCACGAATCTGTTCAGCCGGGTCGTGGTCACTGCCGATTCAAGGGACGTGCTGCCCTTTTTTGAAAAGTATGGCGACGACCGTCTGCTGTTCGTCGAACGTTCCCGGGAGTTCACGCTGCGTTCACGGCCCATCGCCGACACGCTGGAGAGTGTGTCTTCGGCTCTGGGGCTGGAGGATTCCTCCATCCTCGTGCTGTGCTATCCTCAGGCGCCTTTTGCCTCGACCGCGACTCTGGAGGAGGCCGTGTACACGTTGTACATGCATGACGCGGACAGTGCGTTCACTGCTACCCCGGTGGATGTTCCCCTGTACAGGCGGGGATCGCACGGCATGGTCAGACTGAATCCGGCGGACATGGCGGTCAGCGATTTCAACACGGTGTACAAGGAATCCCGGGACGTGTTCGCGTTGCGCGTCAGAAATCTGAAGCGCGGCAGCATTTCCGGCAGCAAGAGCGTGTGTTTTTCCAGCCCCGGGGACACGCAATTGTACATCGACAGCTTTCAGGATCTTGCTCTGGCTCGCGCCATGGCCGGACAGGGCGGGGAAAGATCGTGAAGCAGCGTTTTTCGAAAAGGTCCGCTGTGGCGCAGGAACGCCAGCGCGATTTCATGCAGCGCAATGACGTCCTGAACGGACAGTCCCGGACCGCCACGGATCGTCTGCTGCAAGCCCCCTTGCGCGAAAGGTGTCCCTTGTGCGCAAGTCCGGCTCCGGACGGACCGGATTTTCTGCATCGTGGCGCCCCCTATTTCGCCTGTGCGGAATGCGGACACATAGCGTCCCTGAACGATTCCGCGCGGCTGGCCCCGGACCCGGACCAGTACGAGGAGGTCTATCCGGCCCTGGATCTGGAACGGCGAAAGGTCAGGATGCGGGACATCTATCTGCCGAAGCTGGACTGGGTGCTTGATGTCTGCGTTTCGGAACTCGGCATTGCCCGGGAGGAACTGCTTGGCCGGGAATGGCTGGAAATCGGCTGCGGCGAGGGATTGTTTCTCGAAGCGCTGAAGATGCGGGGGGCAACGCGATTTTCCGGGCTGGGCGTTGACGACTGCATGCTGGCCAGAAGCCGCGAGCTTCTGGGCGAGGACTGCGTCCGCACCTTGCGGGAACCGTTGGGCAGGGCCGTGGCAGGTTCCGGGGCCGACATCGTGGCTGCATGGTTCGTGCTGGAACATGTTTTCGATTTGCATGATCTGGCACTGGATCTTGCCGGGTTGCCGTCCGGCACGCTCTTCTGCTTTGCAGTGCCGGTTTACGGAGTTTCCGCGGTTCTGGAGTCGGCCTGTCCGGGGTTGTATCCGCGTACTCTGGACAACCGGGTTCACACCCAGCTTTTCACGGACAGGTCCATTTCGCATTTCATGAAGCTGGCCGGACTCCGCGGAATCGGGGAATGGATTTTCGGACAGGATGCCGCCGACATGGCCCGGTTGCTGGAGGGGAGCGGGGGCGAATCCGATGTCTGCCGGAACGTCATGGCCGGATTCGGCCGTGCCGTGGACGACTTGCAGGCCGTGCTGGACAGGCATGGACTGGCGGATTCCAGACATGTGGTTGCGGTGAAGGAATAGCGTGATGCAGGAAGACATGTCGATACGACATTGCTCGCGATGCCTGTACCCCGAGACCCATCCGTTGGGCATTGTCCTTGACGATGAGGGCGTTTGCAGCGGGTGCCGGGTTCACGAGGAAAAGGATTTTCTGGATTGGGATGCCCGGTTCGAGCTGCTTCGGGAAATGGTTCGTCCCTACCGGAGTGCGAGCGGCCTTGTGCATGACTGCGTGGTCCCGGTCTCCGGAGCCGGAGATTCGTTCTTCATTGTTGACGTCGTGAAGAACAGGCTCAAGCTGAATCCCCTGCTGGTTGCCTACAACAAGCAGTACAATACGCCCACCGGAATCAGGAATCTGGCCCGTCTTCGTACGGAATTCGATTGCGACTTCCTTCAGATGAACGTGTCCCCGGCCAGCGTCAAGGCCGTGACCCGGGCAAGCCTGCGTCTGATGGGAAGCATGTACTGGCACTGCATTGCCGGACACACCGTCTTTCCGGTCCAGATTGCGGCCCGGTTCAAGATACCCCTTGTCTTGTGGGGGGCACATCAGGGTGTCGAGCAGGTCGGCATGTATTCGCACCTCGACGCGGTGGAGATGTCCCGCAAGTACCGGCAGGAGCACGATCTCATGGGATTCGAGGCCGAGGACCTGCTTCGGCTGGAGTCCGGTCTTGCCGAGCGGGATGTTCTGCCCTTTGTCTATCCTCATGAACGGGAGCTGGCGCAGGTGGGCGTGCGGGGCGTGTATCTGGGCAATTTCATCCGCTGGGACACCAAGGCGCAGCATGAAGTCATGATGGCCCGGCACGGATATGAACCGCTTGCCCAGCAGCGCACGTTCGATGCCTACAACCACGCGGACAGCTTTCATTATTCCGGTGTGCATGATTACATCAAGTATCTGAAGCACGGGTATTCCAAGGTGGTTGACCATGCCTGCCGGGAAATCCGGTACGGCAGGCTTTCCCGTGATGAAGCCCTCGGGATCGTGGAATGCTATCAGGCTGTGGAACCGAATGATCTGGACATGTTTCTGGATTGGGTCGGCATGGCCCGGGAGGAATTTTTCGAATGCGTGAACGCGCATCGCAATCCCCGGGTGTGGTCGAAGAACGGTTCGGAATGGCGGTCGCGTCTTTTCTGGCCCGAAGCAGGCTCTGACCGGGAATTGCCCGGCTGCGGCTATTTGACCGGCGCGACGCGAACTGTTTCGAAATCCCGGCGATCCTATGTCCTCATAGGGCGCGGGTGGAGAGATGAAGAAGGAAATGCTCGTGACTGATGAATCGACCCGGCATGAGGAAGCGTACCGCACGCTGTGCTCCCGGTTGAATCTGATTCTGGCTTTCGACCATGTCGGCAGGGCGGGCAACGGCTTTCTGCTCGGCATTTTCGACAGGCATCCCGAGGTGATGGGCTGCCATTGGGTGCACTATCTTTATTCCTATCTGGTCACGGAATTCGGCATGGAAAGCAGGCTGGATTCCGCCCGCGCCTGCAAGTTCATTCTGGAGAAAAGCTATTTCCGGTACGTCTTTCAGGATGCCGACGAGACTGTCAGGGCGTATGTCCGCAAGATCGGAGGAAATCCCGATACGCCCGTTGACCGGCCGCTGTGCCGTGCCGTGTTTCGGAAGCTGGTTCTGGCACGTTCGGAGATTGCCCGTCGGGATCTTCTGATTGCCGCTTACTACGCCATGGCGGTCGGAACGGGACGGGATGTGTCCCGGACCCGATATCTGCTGATCGCCGATGCGATCAGCCTGCGATTCGAACATGTCATGCAGGGTTTTTCCGGCAGGATTCTGGATGCCGCTCTTGCCGATTTCCCCGACCTCAAGCCCATCAGTCTGGTGCGGGATCCTCGTGCCATGTATGCGTCAAACCGGCATCAGTACGTCAACCAGCTGGGCAACATGTATGGTGTCACCCCGAAAAATGCCCTGGCTCGACTCCGGAGTCTGCTGACCGACGATCTGACCATGGATTCCTCTGTCTGGTCCTTCTGGCTTGCCTACGGGGCACAGACCGCGCGTTGCATCTACCGGCTCAGGCATCGGACGGATGTCGATTTCCGCGTGCTGCGGAATGAGGATCTCAATCTGCGTTTCGTGCCGACCATGGAGCGGGTGGCCGCGTGGCTGGATATCGACATGCTGCCGGAATGGAAGGATGCGGAGTATGTGCCAACCTCCATGGGAAGTCCCTGGAAGGGAACCGGGGCCTACAACTCCCGGTATCAGGGGAAGACGAACGGGCCGCTGGTCAATGATCCGCAGAAGGTGGCCGATCATGCCGCCGGACCCAACCGGCATGTCACCGATCGTTGGCGTTCCCGGCTGGCTCCGCATGAAATACGCCTTCTGGACCTGCTGTTTGCGGAGGAAATGCGAGAGCTTGGCTATTCTCCGGCCCCAGTGCCGGACTATTCCCTTGTGGAATGTCTGATTCGTCCGTTTCGGGGGGAACTTCCGACTTTTTCCTGGATTGCCCGGGGATTCGCCGAATCCCCGGGTGAAGGGATGCGGCGTCTTGGCTATCCGTTCCTGCTGCCTCCGTTTTTCGTGATTTCCCGGATGCGGCTCCATCGTCTCTACCGGAAGGGTTTTTTTGCCGGAGTCACGCAGGGAGAAGCGGATTCGCCGACAACGCCTTTTCTGTCTCCGGAATGCAGGGGAGAGCAGTGATGCGGTATTGCAAGCGGTGCGTGCAGCCGGATACACGTCCCGGAATCCGGTTTGACGACGAGGGAATCTGTCCGGCCTGCCGTTTTGCGGAAAATGCTCCCGAGGTGGACTGGGAAGCCCGACGCGCTGAACTGGAGGAAATCGCGGAGTATGGCCGGGCTCACGCCTCGCATGGCTACGATTGCCTCATCGGGGTGAGCGGAGGCAAGGACAGCACGCGGCAGGCCATGTTCGTGCGGGATGAACTCGGGCTGAATCCGTTGCTGGTGAACTGCGCCTATCCTCCGGAGCAGCTCGCCGACCGGGGAGCGCACAACATTGCCAACCTCATCGAACTCGGGTTCGACATGATCAACTACTGTCCGGCTCCCGGAGTGTGGAAACGGTTGCAGTGGGAGAGTCTCACCCGGTACGGCAATCTGTTCAAGTCGTGTGAAATGGCGTTGTACGCCAGTGCGCCGAGGGTGTCCCTGGGCTACAGGATTCCCTTGATCTTTCTGGGCGAGAATCCGGCCCAGACCGTCGGGGAACTCTGTCTGGGCACGGTGGACGGCAACGCCAACCGGGTCAGATACGGAAACACCATTGCCAGCGGGCTGGAAAGCGTCATGCCTCGGGACATGGGGGCGGAAAGGACCATTCTGTACCGTTTCCCGACCGATGCCGAGATGGAGAATTCCATGATGCGAATCGTGTATCTCGGCTACTACATCCGGGATTTCGGCAAACGGAAAAACGCTGAATTCTCCATGCGTCACGGCATGCAGGTCCGCCCTGATCCGCCCGAAGACATCGGGGACATAACCGGGCACGAGGCTCTGGACGAGGATTTCGTGATCGTCAACCAGATGCTCAAGTACATCAAGCTCGGGTTCGGCAAGGTCGTGGACCAGGTGAGCGAGGAAATCCGTCTGGGCAACATGACCAGAGAGGAAGGCGTGCGTCTTGCGCGACTTTACGACGGCAGATGCGCACCCCGTTTCGTGGAAAGGCTCTGCCGGTACTTCGGTATCAGCCGGGCCGAATTCGACGAGCTGGTCGAGAGGTTCCGCAACAGGGACATATGGCGCCGGACCGATGGCCGATGGCACCTTGCCGTGGATTTCGACAATACCCCGCTTGGCTGATTCCCTTTCCGATCATTTCAGGAAGGAACGTCCTTCCCAGACCTTGTGGAATGCCGTGACAACGTCCTCCACGTCCGTTGCGGCCATGGCCGCGTGCATCAGGTCCGAGCAGAACAGCTCCTTCAGATGCAGGCGTTCGACGGTCGGACACAGGCCGCGCTCATAGCCGACTCCGGAATCCGCGAAGGGGAAGCCGTTCCGCCCCAGAGCCATGCGTTGCTGAAAGATCGGCAGCCAGTATATGGGCTGCACATAGCCACCGTATATCTTGACTCCTTCCTTTTCCCTGCCCCGGGTTGGGGCAAGTTCGGCCCGGACCGCTTCGAGAAAGCGTTCGCGGCCGACTTCGGCCCTGATTTCGTCAAACAGGAACGGCAGCAGGTAAAAGGAGTGCGACGCGTTTTCCCGGATGCCGCCGAACCGGATTCCGGGCAGGGCCTCCAGGCCTTCGATCGTGGCCGCGCAGTTGCTGCGCCGGGTTTCGACCAGAGGGTGGAGCTTGCGGAGTTGGCAGCGCGCCACGGATGCCTCCAGTTCGGTCATGCGCATGTTGTATCCCACCAGATTGGTCAGATCGGTCTCATGGCGCGGGCCTGCTGCGGCTTCGGCATGGTTGCGGATCAGGCACATGCGTTCGGCCAGCCTTTCGTCGTTCGTGACGGCTATTCCGCCTTCGCCGCAATGGATGTGCTTGTGGCAGTTCAGGGAAAACACGCCGATATGGCCAAGGGTTCCGGCCCGTTTTCCATGCAGCTCCGCGAGCGGGGCCTGTGCCGCGTCCTCGATCACGATCAGCCCGTGCCGGTCCGCGATCTCCATGATCCCGTCGAAGTCCGCGGGTTGGCCGAAGATGTCCACGGCAAGGATCGCCTTTGTTCGCGGGGTTATCAGGGCTTCCATTTCTGCCGGGTCCACGCAGTAGGTGTCCGGCTCCACGTCGCAGAAGACCGGGACCGCGCCCCAGAACAGCGGGGCCGTGGCGCTGATGCACATGCTGTAGGGGGAGACGATGACTTCGTCGTGGGGACCGACTCCGGCCGCGCCCAGAGCCACTATCAGGCCGGAGGATGCGGAATTCACGGACACGGCCCGTTCGGCTCCGATTTCCACGGCCCATTCCTCTTCCAGTGCACGAACTTCCGGGCCGCCGTAAAAGCCGTCGGTCCATGCGCCCATGAATTTGGACAGGTCGCCGGAATCAATGACGCGGAGCACTGCCTCCCGCTCCTCCTGTCCCATCGTGTTGTACCGGGGAAAGGGAGTGGTGCGGACGGGATTGCCTCCGAACAGGGCGAGATCATGTTTGTTCATTCGATGACCCATGGTTCCAGATAGGAGTTGGATTGTTTGCGCCCGAGCTCCGTGCGGCCGGGCTGAAAGCTGATGACGTGCTTGCCTGCGAGCAGGGCCGCGACAAGCACGAGCGAGGTCATGCCCCATGTTTCGCTTGTGGCGCCGACAAGAGGTTCGGCCGGGCCGGAAACCAGTCGGGCCGGAATGCCGTGTCGGGCGAACGGGGCGAGATCCCGACCGGAAAAGTTCGTGTCCCGGGGGTGCGGCTTGACCAGTACGGCTGTTCCGGGGCGGTTTTCCTTCATCCAGTCGGCCACGAACGCAACCAGGGATTTCGTGTCGTAGCCGTAGCCATCCTCGGGCCGGACCGGCTCCAGAAAAAGTCCGGCGACAGGCATGTCGCCCAGTCCGAGGGAATTGAGCAGGGCACGTGCGTCCGCCCCGGAAAAGGCATTGATGGCCGCTACGGATTTTTCCAGTGCCGGGTGTCCCAGAATCAGAACCCGATCCTTGTCGTAGCCGGTCAGTTCCGGGTGGAGTGCGAAGCTGTCGAGCAGGGCCTGCCGGGCTGTTTCGTCCGGCATCAGAATGTGGTCCGGAAGTACGCATTCGTTCTGCCCGAGAAAATGTTCCGTGTAGTTCTTCCAGTGGTCGAAGACCAGCGCGGTCTTCAGGCCCTGCTTGCGTGCAAGGCCGAGAATTTCGCGGGTGCGCGGAAAATCCATGCGCACGCCGAGCAGCAGGACGTCGTCCGGTCCGGTCTGCCTTTGGAAGGCCTCGAAGGTCAGGGGGATGGTGTCGTGCTGTTGCGGGGAAGAGGCATTCATGGCCCAGCCTTCGACGAAGAACATGCCGGCAATGCCCTGTTCCTTCAGCTCGCGGGCAACTTCGCCGAGCAGCGAAAACGCTCCGGGGTCGGCCGCGCAGACATGGATTGCCGCGTTCGGGCCAGCGAGTCGGGCCATGACTTCAATGGTCCGCATGGTCATTGTCCTGTACGTGGTCGAGTATGGCTTCGCACATTGCCTGCACCTTGAGCGCGAATCGGCCGTCGCAGCACGAAGGCGTGCCGTTTCGGATCATGTCCGCTGCATGGTTCAGCAGTTCGAGCATGGCCTGTTCCTTGCCCGTGCCTTCCTCGCCGACCGGGCGCAGGGATTGGCACTGGTATTGTTCGTTCCATTGCACTTCATGCCTGAGTGCGGCGAAATCATCCTTGTAGAAGGTGTAGCGGCCGTCCTCGAGAATCACGTCGAATTCGAAGTGCGTGAACAGGCGCTCGTCAAGGGCCTGGAAATGAACGTCGTCGCATCGTTCGCATTGAAAGTGGAGGGAAACCGTGGGGTCGTCCGGGAAAAAGTCGCGGCGAACGGCAAGAGGCGTGGCTTCCTGCGCCTCGCCGAACATGGACAGCATCAGGGCCACGGCATGGAAACCGTTATGGCGTATCCCCTTGGCGTACTTGATGGATGCGCTGACAGCCCGGGAGCCGTTCCGGATTTTTCGTCGCAGAGATTCGTACAGGGGAATGAATCTTCTGGGGATGTGAACCAGAAGCGGTATTTCGCGGCTTTCGCACAGCCGGACGAGTTCCCGTGCCGAATCCATGTTCGGGCCAAGGGGCTTTTCCATGATCACGCATCCGGGATGGAACTCGACAACCTGCCGCAGTGTGTCCAGATGGGTTTCGGTCGGGGTGCAGATGCTGACCACGTCAGGCCGGGTTTCGGCCATGGCTTGGGAAACCGAGGCAAAGGCGGCGGTCCCCCAGCGTTTGGCCTCGCTGCGGTTGCGGGCTGCGTCGCTGTCGCAGACGGCGACCAGCTCGAACTCCGGGTGTGCGGCAAAGCCTCCGGCATGGGTCAGGGGCGTGGGCGTTCCCGAAGCGTCCAGAGTCGAGCCGATGCGGCCCAGCCCGATGACTGCGGCCTTGAGCATCATCCCTCCTCGGGGCGTTTCTGGCGGACGTTTCTGTTCAGGCCCGCGATTTCCGGATGTTCGCGCAACCAGTTGACCACCTGTTCGGCCGTGAAATCGATGCCGCCCGGCAGCAGGGCTTCGAAGACCCGGCGCACCACTTCGTAATCCGAAAATTCATCAACGGTAAGGCGCAGTTCCTTTTCCATGTCCCTGTCGGCTTCCCATCCAGCCAGCCGGAATTGTTCGGGATGGGTGTAGATGTAGTAGCTGCCATGCACCCTGTCTATGGGGTCCATGGTCAGGCGATCGACTTCTTCCAGTACGGATGTGGGAAACAGGCGCACGTCGAAGCCGATGGGAAAGCTCGGGGTAAGGCTGTTGGATACATAGTCCGCGCCGGTTTTTTCCAGTTCGTCCAGACTGCGGTCTATGTGCGCGGGGTCGATGAGCGGGCAGTCGCCGGTGAGCTGGACAATGATGTCCGCATGGTGCGCCCGGGCCGCCTGGAGCAGTCTGTCCAGCATGTCGTGCTCCGATCCCCGGAATGCAGGGCAGCCGAGTCGGTCGCACAGGGCCTGGATTATGTCGTCGCTCGGGTTGGTTGTGGTGGCAACAACGATTTCGTCCAGACTGCGGCTGAGACGCACCCGTTCGATCATGCGTTGCAGCATGGGGGCGCCGGCCATGTCGAGCATTACCTTGCCGGGCAGGCGCGAGGAACCCATGCGGGCTTCAATCAGGGCAACGGATTTTGGTGAATCGGTTTTCATTTTTTCTGGCGAATCCGTTTTTCCGGAGAAAACGGCGTCTCCGGCGTTTGGTTTTGCGAACAAGGCGAAATAGACCACATCCACGGGTTTTCCTTCAAGAAGAAACTGGCCCCTGCGCCGTCCGTCCTCGATCATGCCCGACTTTCGGGCAACGCGGATCATGGCCTTGTTGGCTGCCATGGTTCCGACTTCCACCTTGCGGATGCCCCGGACATTCATGAGCCATTCGGCAGTTGCCACGAGAGCTTCCGTGGCCAGTCCCATGCCCTTGCAGTCGTGCGCGCCGATCATCAGGGCCACGTTGGCCACGGAATTGCGTTCGTCCACATGGGCTGCAATGTTGCCCACATGCCGATTGCTTCCGGTCAGGGTTATCGCCCAGAGACTGTTCGGGGTCCCCCGGAAGGAGCGGACATACTCGGCGCAGGATTCCGGAGTGTGCACCCTGTCGCGCTGTCTGCTGAAGGCGACGTTTTCCGGATCGTTCAGCCAGCCCGCCCATTCCCGGCCCGCAAGGGATTCGTCCATGGGATGCAGGACGAGCCGGTCCGTGGCTATCCTATCTGCATTGGTCATGTGCGGTCTCCTTGGCCTGGGATCGAGGCAGAGGCAGGGAGTTCGATTCCTCGAAAACCGGCAAGGTGAATTCAAGGCCGTATTTTGCGCAGTACAACCGTTCGGCCTCCACCACTATTTCTCGGAGAGCCTCGCGGGATTTGACATTGCGCACGCCGCAGAATCCTTCGACCAGTTCGACCTGAGCCGGGGTGGGTGCGTCCAGAGGCCTGTTGAATACCTGCGGATAGATGCGTTGCATTTCGTTCGTTCTGGTCAGGCTTTTCCTGTGCTCCGCTTCCAGCTGCGGATCGTCGTAGCGCATGACGTCGTGATTGGGGATGATCATCACGGGTTTGCCCATGAGCACGGAATAGCTCACGTCGGTTCCGGGGTGTCCGGAAACCACGAGGTCCGCGCCGCTGACGATCTCGAGAAGTCGGGGCAGGAAGCCGTTGTCGAACATGTGTCCGGCAGTGACGAGTTCAATACCTGCCCGGCGGTATCTTTCATCCATGCCGAGCAGGATGTCCTTCCAGTACAGGCAGGCCACGACGCGGTCGAATTGTCCCGCCACATCCTCTATCCTGCAAAGGTACGCCTCCACGTCGTATTCCACTTGGATGTGGTGCGTGGAATGCTTGGGAAAGAGGAGCAGAGTCCGTTGCGTCCCGTCCTGCTGGCCCTGCGGCCTGGGCAGGTAGGCCGGGTAGGGACCGATGGGGATCGCCTTTTTCCCGCCACGATTGTTTGCGTTGAAGTATTTCGCATAGCGTTCGGATGCGCACAGGAGAATGGGCAGTCTGGAATTTTCCTCCACGTCCCAGATGAATTCCTGGACGCAGGGAGCATGCTCAAGCATGACCTTGAGCGAATATTCCGGTTTCAGGCCGAGAAATTGCTTCAACAGGGCCGCGTGCCCGTAGAACTGGTTGACGGGATGGATTTCGGGACCGCTCAGAGGGCGGTCCTCCGCCATGCTGCGCAAGGTTGTCGGGTCCATGCTTTTCAAGGGGGACTCCTTTTGGGTGGCGCTACGCCGTGAAGTCGTAGAGATTTCGGGAAATGATTTCCCTTGCCACCTCGAGGTCTTCCGGAGCGTCTATGTCGATGCATTCGATCGGGTTTGTCAATTCATGATGATGATAGCGGAAGGAGTGCTGCATGTTGCTGTCCCAATGCAGTTTCCTGTCCCAGTAGGCTGTGGTCACGCCGTAGAAGGTGCCTGCCGGGACGTGGAATGCCGTCAGGCTCAGGGTCTCGTCATCCCCTTGCAGCAGAGGATGCAGGCGGCCGTCCTCCTTTTCGCAGAGATAGCTGACGGCATCCGGCCGCACAGGGATGACCGTCTTGACGACATGATGGCTTTCCATCCTGTTCGACAGGTGGCGAAGCATGCTCGCGGTTCGGAACGGGTGAGTGGGAAAAAGGACGACCAGTCCTTCCGCTTCATATTTTTCCCCGGTCTTCAGCCGATCAACAGTGTATTCCACGCCGAGATGCGGCGAGGCCGTGTCATCCGCGAATTCGGACGGGCGCAGGAACGGCACTTCCGCACCGCTGGCGCATGCCACGTCGGCGATGATCGGATCGTCCGTCGAGACCACGATGCGGTCGAAGACGTTCGAGTTCAGCGCCTGGGAAATGGTATAATCGATCAGGGGCCGTCCGCAGACGTCCGCAATGTTCTTGTGGGGAATGCCCTTGGATCCGCCACGGGCGGGGATGATGCAGAGTCGTTTCACGTCAGACCTCCATCACATGCATGACCGGCTCGTTCGGATTCGCCAGATAGAGTCGGCTGTTGCCGGACCAGTTCCTTTCCATGTTCGCGAGCAGCGAACAGCCGCTCGTGAAGCGCATGAAGCTGGTTTGCAGGATTTTCTCGCCTTGCAGGGAGCAGACGGTCAGGGTGTTCTTGCCGAAAAGGAGAAGTCGGTCGGCTGAAAAGCCCGTGACGCGCACCGGTCGCAGCATGTGGCCTTCCGGCAGGGTGAACAGGTCGGTCGGCTCCGGCCGCAGTTGTCGCACCTGGCCGGAAAATCCTTCGATCATGAATACGCCTTGCGGAGTTTGCGTCACATACGCATGTCCGGGGCAGGCGAGAACGGGCGACACCGAAAAGTCTTCGGCGACTTTCAGAATTGCGCTGTGGTCGGCTGCCTCGTCATAGGCCGCCAGATACACGCCGAATTGTCCGCCGCAGCCGGTGAGGCCGTTCTGCGTGGGAACGAGAAATTCTTCCAGATTCAGGGTGTGCATGACAACGCCATCCGGATTCGTCACGATCACGATTCCGGCCATGGGGTCGCAGGCCCAGACATTGGCCCGGGCATCCGTGAATATCTTTTCGATGCGTCGGGTGTCTGACTGGATTTCCTGTTTCAGGGTTCCGGCATCATCGAACCGGCGAAGCTCGCCCTTGATGGTTCCTGTCCAGAAGCCGCCGGGCACGGCGCAGGTGGCAGAGGTTCGGCGGAACATGTCGTCGCGGAATTCCGCGACCTTGCGGAACCTGCGCAATTCGTCAGGCAGCTCGTTGCGGAACGTGCCGTCCTGCGAGTCCGCAAGGGCCAGCAGTTCCCGGTCTCCGGGAAACCTGCGCAAAGCCTCGAGCAGACATGGCCCGGTTTCCGCTGCCCCGGCGGCCTGAAGCCTCGCACACTGATTCGTCAGGCGCTCTCCTTCACGGCGTATGGCGGCATGGTCGTCAACACATTCGAAATTCCGGCGCAGTTCGTTGCTCAGAACGCGGTTGAGGCTCTTGACCGATTCCCTGAGGTTGCAGGACGTCTGCGGCAGGTTCGACAGCATCTGGGCCTCAAGGAAGCGGCGGCGACAGGTGTCGCGTTCCGCAGGCTGTTTGGCATCAGGAAGTCGTGACATCATGCACCTCTAGAAATTTTCCGCTTTCATGTAGTCCGCAGGCCTCCGGGAGCGAGATTCGGACCGAACCGTTCCGATTGCGCGCAGCAGGCCGGGCAGGTCCCGGACGGAAACGGATTCCGCTGGAGACAGGCGTATCGCCCCGAGCTCCCCCTTGAGTCCAAGGGGCTTGATGGCGATCAGATCCGGAAGCCGCCCAACTGACAAGCCGCCGGTCGGACTGAGGTTTTCCGGGTAGTTCTGCCTGCCCCGTATGGTCGCCCGGTTTGCGCAATTGCGTTTTGTCCCGGTCCCGAGATCAATGTCCCACAGGTGTTCTCGCAGGGAAACCGGGGTCACGAAATCCGCGGTTCTTGACGTGGCTGGTTTTTCCATTCGCCAGATCAGGGATTGGGGCGAATCCTCCATCTCCAGAATTGGCCCGATAAACTTGCGGGTTCCGACCCGGATGGATTCCCGTGCGGAATTTGTCCAGCCGCTTTGCAATTCCTGAACTTCCTGCCCCGAAGATGTCCATATCCGCATTCTGGTCGCGGGAAGGGCCAGGGATTCGCGGATCCATATCCCGGCTTTGCCTTTTCTGCGCAGGCAGAGCAGGTCGGCCGAATCTTCTTCCCGGAGCGCGTCCATGCCCAGAAATTCGAAGCCTGCCGGGAGTGGCAGTTCCGGGAAAAAACGTCTGTACAATCCGTCCGATTCCCTGCGGAGGGCCGAGACGAATCGGGCCGGGGCATACCGCTGCCGTTCGAGTCTGTCCGCGGGGATGATTTCCGGCAGCAGCGGATCAAGGGCAAAGGCATTGTGCGCGATGATCAGGGCTCGCCATGGGCAGGACGGCGTTGCCGCCTTTTCGGCCGAAGCCGTCATCATGGCAGGAAGGGGAAAGGGGATGGACAATCCTGCGGCTTTTGGCATCCTGCTCGCGATCTGGTCCGGAACATCATGCGGATGCAGGTTTTCATCCTTCAGAGCCAGTCGTCCCACGGCCAGAATGTCGTGCGGACATTCCAGTATGGCGCAGTTCAGTCGTGCCGGGGCAACGGAAATGCGGGGAGCGTGGTCGCGTTTCAGGTCCGCAAGAGCGGTCCGTACCGATTCGGGGGAAATCAGGCAGCTGCGGAAATCGATCATCGCGATTTCGTGAGTTTCCCGGGTTCCCATCGCGGCCAGGGTTTGCAGGCTGGCCGGACCGCCCGGCGGGAGCAGGCTTTCCGTCGCCCTGACGTTGCCTCTGGTCGGAACCACGGGCATTCCGAAATCCCATGCCCATGATGGCAGGGTGTCGGGACTGCCCGAAATGATGACTGAATTCTCGCAGGCAAGCTCCTTCAGGGTTTCCCCGAGCCGGGACAGAAGCGTTTTTGCGTCGCCGGTTTCCCACAGCGCGCGTTCGGCCTCGGTCAGTTCGATGGGAAGCAGGATGGTTACGCCTTGCATTTGCGCACTCCCAGCGGAAAATATTGCGGGTCCCAGCGGCCCCACGGCATGCCGTTGTTGCCGGACTGGAAATAGAACGGGGCAAGGTGTTCCCTGAGACCGTCTCCCTGCCGAAGTTCCTCGAACAGATCGCTGGCCCTGCCGAAGTTGGATTCCGGGGATTTCAGGCGAAACAGGTCGATGATGCTCTGCTCGCAGTAGCACCATCCCCTGGACGGTTCGTGAAACCAGTCCTCCCGGTCCGAGCCGCTGATGGTGACGTGCATGGCGCCGCCGGGCTTGAGAACCCTTTCCAGTTCGCGGGCGCAGGCGGCCATGCCTTCCGGGGAGTTGTGTTCCAGCGCCGAGACCGAAACCACGCTGTCCACGGCATTGTCCTCAAGAGCCGAGAGGTCCGAAAGATCGGCTCGCCAGTAGACGATGTCCGCGTCGCTGTTCAGGCACTCCCGGAGCGATGCCTCATTGGTCGCGTCGCAGGTTTCGGCCATGTTGTAGGTTTGCTTGAGGTGCGTGATGTATTCGTTGGAAAAGGTTCGGTCCTCGAAGATCCGGATGTCGGCCACGCTGCGGAATGCTTCGGACGGACGACGCGGAGCGAAATCCACGGACAGGACCTTGTAGCCCCGCATGGCGAGCAGCAGCTGCATCAGTCCGTTTCCTGCGCCTGCGTCAAGGATCAGACTCCCCTTGGGCAGGGCTTCCACTTCCTGAAGCAGCCAGGTCAGGTCGAGCAGATAGTGCCAGCCGATGCCCGGGGTGAACCTGTCCACGGCTGACAGAACCTCCTGCTTGAGGTCGGGCCGGAGCTGGAGAAGTTCCAGCGGGAATATGTCGATGCAGTCCCTGGCTTTCATGTGCGCTACCTTGTCTTGCGAAAGAGGAAATTCGGGTTTTCCGCGACCAGTTCGTAATCGTCCCGGGCCGCGATTTCGAGCATGAACGGATACAGGCCGAAAGGCGCCTGCCTGGATGAATCGTCAAAAAGCGCGAACCCGCCCGGGGCAAGGAATTCATGGACGTTGGCAAAATCCCTGCGGCACTGGTCGGGCTGATGGCTGCCGTCCACATAGGCGAAACCTATGGGACCGCCCAGACGCACGGTCGCGCCGAGCACGTCCACGACTTCGATTCCGGATCGCCACAGTTCGAAGAATTCGTCGGAAAACGCCAGTACCGGATGAGGGGGAAGGTCCCCGGAAAAAAAGGCCACGTTGCGTCGGAAACTCTCCATGACGAAATCGCGGTACTGTTCATGGCTGATGGTGCTTGATCCGACCGGCCCGCCATCCTCCGCGCCTTCGAATATCCATTTGTCCGCGCAGAACAGGGCATTGTCGCGGCCGTTGATTCGACAGAAATGGCGGATTGCGTTGGTGGACAGCCCGCAGAACGAGCCGATTTCGATCATGGGCAGAGATTCGGGCATGTGCTTGACCGCGTGGTCGATGCACCAGACGTTCCCGCGTTCCAGCATGCCTGCGTTGGCGAATCTGAGCCAGGGCAGGAACGAGTCTTCGATCAGCTTCATTTTCCGGTTTCCTCCATGTGGACGGCGTGGTGACGGCAATTCGTCACTGTTCTGTTCGTGAAGCAAGTTTCGGACCATTTGGCAGGCGAACGGTTTTCGGCAAACCGTCGGTTGCGGCACGTTTCCGGAAGTCATTGGCCTTTCTGGCGTGAGGCCGTTTTTGCTTCCCGAAAACCCTATCGGTCATTTTTGCCGATTACTATATGGGTGAATGATTTTGGAGTCCATGTCGGCTTTTTGTCAGGGCCGTGTCAGGGAATGGTCTGCCGGTCGAGGGCCGACGCATGTCCTTCCGCATGGGACGGAAGCTCGGCGGCCTGTTGCCGGGGATGGGAATCGTCAGGTCCGGATCAGTTCTGCGGTGCGGTTTCGAAGGTTTTCCCGATGTTCGTCAGCATGCGCTGCTCCCGTTCATGGATGCTGGCGTAGAGATCGCTGGTCAGGCGGGCCATGATTTTCAGGGTTTCCTGTTGCAGCTCCTGTTTGCCCGATCCGATTCTGCCTTTCCTGAAAAAGAGTTCGCCCTGATGCTGCGGGGACAGCATCCGTTTCTCCCGGGCCTGGAGCGTCTGGAAATCGTTGTTTGCCAAGGCTTGTTCAAGATTGCTCTCGTCAACCTGAACCCCGAGAAATTTCAATATGCAGAAAAAGGAGAAGAACGTCTTGCGGCTCAGGGTCTCGTAGGTGATCAGGAACATGTCCTTCCGGTTTCCGGATGCGTTCAGGCCGAGGCAGGCATTCCGGATCCAGTCCTGAACCGCGACAAGGCAGAAATCGTCAATGGAGACGTGTTCCACCAACTGCCTGAGGGCAGGATAGCGGTTGTGAAAATGGAAGAAGGAGACCAGAGCGTCTTCCGGTCTGCGCACCACATGGATCAGGGCGTGTGCCGAAAAAGGGGTTTGCTCGGCATGGCTCTTGACGCATTTGTACGGAATCCCGTCCGGGAACGCATGACTCGTTACGTCATGGACGTGAATGTCCGGAATCATCGTGTCCTGATGAATGGATCCGGGCTCGCGCCCCATGGCGAGCAGCGCATAATCCGACAGGACTTTTCGCACCCAGGTGTTGCCCGAACGGGGGAAGGAGGAGACATAGGCATCAAAGGATGCCTTGTCGGCCTTTTCCAGCTCCAGGTGCTGGGTGCGGCAGGATGTCATCCGGTTTGCATAAAGGGGGGTCAGTGGCATGGGCTTGTCCTGTTGGCATGCGTTTCGACTATCCGACAACAGTATGAGATGTAGTCTTCAATGTAAACAGGCCCCTTCCGGCTTCTTGTCGCGGCCCCGGGGTTCTGGTACCACTCCTTTGCCAGCCCAACAGCGAGGAGATCATGTTCAGACAAAGCATTCCGGTATTCTGCTATCATAACGTGAGCGACGTGGACGGACACACTCCGGCTCGGTTCTGCGAACATCTCGACGCCATTCAGGACGCCGGATTCCGCACTATTTCGTCCCGGGACCTGCTGCGCGTGGTGCGCGGGGAGATGACCGCCCCGGACAAGGCCGTGTGCCTGACCTTTGACGACGGCCACATCAGCAACTGGCTGACCGTGGTGCCCGAGCTGGAACGGCGCAGCATGACCGGCACGTTTTTCGCGCTCACGGATTTCACGCTGCCGGGCGAGGCGCGGGATTTTTCCACGGCCCCGGCCATGACGACCATGCCGGACGTGTTCCGGGCCGCGTATCGCGACCACGACCATTCCCAATTCATCAATGAAGGGGAGATTCGGGCCATGCTGAACAAGGGCATGGACGTTTTTTCCCACGGCTGCCGGCATCAGGGCGCGTTCATGAGCCTCACCCCGCAGTCGAAAATGGGTGATGCCCGTGCTCATTGGGGCGCATGGACCCTGTACCCGGGCTTCAATCCGGAATGGCCCGTGCCCAAGGTCGGCAGCGGGTATGCATATCGCGGATTCCAGCCGCGTCTTGACGAGGACGGGACCCTGAGTTTCCGCCTGCGGTCCGAGAATGATCGCGCCGCATTCTGCCGCGAGGATTTCCGTCGCAGTCTGGAGCGCATCCGCGAGCTGAACGGGCTGGATGAACAGATTTTCTGCTGGCCGTGGGGCCAGTTCGACGACCTTTCCCTTTCCGAGCTTCGTCGCGCCGGATATGCCGCGGCCTTTACGCTGGAACGCTGGGTCAATGCCCGGGGCACGGACCCGTATCGGCTGAACCGCATCGGCGTGGGCCGGGCCAAGACCGGAAAATGGGTGGCCAAGCGGCTGCGCATGTACGGTTCCGACCCGCTGGCCCGGGTGTTCTTCAAGCTGCACCGCAAGCGGCCCGAGATCGGGCGCGTGCTCTACGCCACGGATTCGACCTCCCTGTCCGGGGGCAGTCGCCAGATGGTCAACAACATCCTTGCCATGCGCGACATGGGCGTGGATGCCTGCGCTCTGGTGGCGTCGGAGTCCCCGTTGCGAAAGGAGCTGGAAGAGCTGGACGTGACCGTGTTCACCTTTGACGGGTTCCGCAACTATCTGCGCGCCGGGCTGTTTCTGCGCGACCTCGTGCGGCGCGAAGGCTTCGACGTGGTCCATTCCTTTCACAACCGGGCCTACAAGATGGGTGTGCTGGCCCGGCTCATGGGCGCGAAGTTCCGGCTCTTCATCAACCGGGGCGTGAATTCCCGGCCCAATGACGTGTTTTTTTTCTGGACGGCCCTGTCCAACGGCGTGATCGCCAATTCCGGAGCATGCGCCGACGTGCTGCAAAAGCATCGGGTGTTGCGCAGGAAGCTGAACGTGGTCTACAACGCATACGCAGGCCCGGATTTCGGCGAACCGCCCATGCGCAAGAAACGCGGGATTCGAATGCTGTTCGTCGGCAATGCCGGACATGTAAAGGGCTTTGACGTCTATCTGCGCGCCTTGGGCCTCTATGCCCGGGCAGGGGCTCGCGACGTGGAATTCGCGGCTGCGGGCGTGCATGACCGCGAACTGTCGCAGTTTTCGGACCTGCTGACCCCGGAGGTGCGCGAGCGGTTCTGCAATCTCGGGCATCTGCCGCACGCCGAAGTGCTGGAGCAGCTTCGTGCCTCGGACATGCTGGTGGTGTCCTCGCGGCTGGAGAGTCTGCCGAACGTGATCGTGGAAGCCTTCAATCTGGGGCTGCCTGTTGTGGCGACCCGGGCCGGGGGCGTGCCCGAGCTCGTGCAGGACGGAGTGAACGGCCTGCTTTGCGAGGTCGAGGACGCGGAATGTCTGGCCGCGAAAATGCGCGAGCTGGCGGACGATGCGTCCCGCAGGCATCACATGGGCTGCATCAACCACGCGGTGGTGCGTTCGCTCCTGTCCCTGAGGAACAAGGGCATGCACCTGATGCGCGTGTATCTCGGGGAACGGCTCATGGAACCGTTGCCCATTGCCGAGGTTGCGGCGCGGATTCCCCGCAGGCAATCGGAGGAACAGGAGGATGAGCATCATCACGGGTAGTCTTGGGGATTCGTGGCAGGCATTGCCTGAATCGCTCAGGCGATTGCTGCGGCTCGGTTTTGCCGGGCGAATTCACCTGTGCGAAATTGCGGCGTACTGTCTTGATTCCGAAGATGTTTCCCTTGCGCCCATCGGATTGGATGCGGCCCTGACCGCGTTTGGCGAAAATCCGTTGGGCGGAGGCCTTGCCCGCGAACTGCTTGCCACGCCCGCTCTTGTGCCTCTGCTGCCCCGGGAAAGTGGGGCCGTCTTGTCCTCCCTGGTCCGGCATTGGGCTGCTCCTTCCAATATCGAGTATTTTCAGCGGCTGCTTGCACGCCGGGACTTCCCGAAGATCAAGCGGTTCATCGAGACCAACGCGGCCCGGGACGCGGAAAACGCGTATTGGCGCGAACAGGCGTTGACCTTCGGCCTGATCGATGCGGACCCGGATTGGGTCGAAGCCCAGCTTGACCTGCCGGGCACAGCCGTGCCGGAGCCGTGTCTGAACGCGGCCCGTGCGCAGGTGGCGCGATTCCGGGGCCATCATGTGGACGCGGCCCGCATGTATCAGGAGACAGGTCCGCTGTTCGGACCGGCCTTTGCCGCGATTCAGGCCGGGCACTGCCTGCTGGCTTCCGGTGATGCGGATACGGCCTCCCTGCTTTTTCTCGATGCTCTGCGCCGTACTCCATGGAACACGTCCCTGATTCTGCGCGTCCACGATCTCGTTTCCGGCGCGGATCGGGAAACGCATGCTCTGCCCGGCTCGTGCGCCGTGCTGCTTTATACGTGGAACAAGGCCGAGGAACTGGCCGCAACCCTTGATTCCCTGCTTGGCTCCGAGCTGGAAGACTGTGCGCTCGTGGTGCTGGACAACGGGTCAACTGACCGCACACCCGAGGTGCTGGCCGAATGGCTGCCCCGGTTTGCGGACCGGCTCGGTGCGGACAACGTGCATTGCGAAACCCTGCCCGTGAATATCGGCGCACCCGCGGCCCGCAACTGGCTCATGAACATGGACATGGTTCGGCAGCGGGATTTCGTCTGCTATCTGGATGACGACGTGGAATTGCCCGCGGACTGGCTGCCCCGGCTGGGCGCGGCCGTGCATTGCCATCCCGACGCCGGCGTGTACGGCTGCCGCGTGGTGGACCATGCGAATCCGGCACTGATCCAGCACGCGGACCAGCATCTGCTCGTGCCGGAAGACGCGTCTTTCGATCTTTCCCGGACCGAGCCGAATCCGTTTCGCCTGTCCAATCTGCATGTCCAGACATTGGACTTCGGCGCGTTCGACGTGCTTCGGTCCTGTGCGTCCGTGACCGGATGCTGCCATCTGTTCCGTACGGAAATCCTGCTGGAATCCGGTCCCTTTGCCCTGCATCTGTCTCCGTCCCAGTATGATGACATGGAGCACGACCTCAGGCTGGCCGAGTCCGGAAGATTTGCCGTGTATCAGGGACATCTGGCCGTGCGCCACAGGAAGCGTTCCGGCGTGGCCTCGCGCATTTCCCCCAGCGAGGAGGGCAATGCCCTTGGCAACAAGTACAAGATGCAGACCATGCATTCCCGCGTCGATCTTCTGGCTGCCGCAGCTCGCGAGCAGGAGTTGCTGGAATGTGATCTGTCCCGCAGAATCCGTCTTCTCGACGACCTGATTTCCGCCTGATTCCCCGACTTTGCCTTTGGGCTCCGCCATGGTAAGAGGGGCGCGGCGGCAGGGGCCTGCTCCTGTCCGCATTCTTTCCTGAAAAACGCGATGACGTTGCGTTGCCCGTCCGAGCGGGTCGCGCTGCTGCCATGCAAATCAGGCGGCCCGTTCCCCGATTCGGTCGCCGGAGGCATATCATGAGCAAGGACGAAACCAAGGAATTTCTCGAAAGCCTGCCGCAGCTCAAGGACGGCGAGACATACTGTTTCAAGTGCTACCCCGGCATTTCCTGTTTCAACGAATGTTGCGGCGACCTGAATCTGGTGCTCACGCCCTATGACGTGCTGCGTCTGCGTCGGGCTCTGGAAATGCCCAGCAAGAATTTCGTGCACGGGTTCTGCGAGGCCCAGCTCGCTCCGGACACCCGGTTCCCGGTGATGCGGCTGCGCATGACCGACAATGCCAGGCGGAGCTGTCCGTTCGTGCGTACCGAAGGCTGTTCGGTCTATCCGAATCGGCCCGGCGCATGCCGCACCTATCCCCTTGGCCGCGCCACCCGACCCGACGGCAAGGGCGGTATTCTGGAACAGTTCTTCGTGGTGCAGGAACCCCATTGTCACGGGTTCGAGGAAAAGGACGCGTGGACCAGCAGGGAATGGCTCAAGGATCAGGGCTTCGAACCCTATGTCGCGTCCAATGACCGCTACATGAATCTGCTGGCGCGCTGGAAGGAAACCGGCAAGTCCCTGCCCGACCAGATGGTGCACATGAGCATGCTCGCCCTCTATCAGATGGACGATTTCCGGAATTTCGTCCGCGACATGAAGGTCTTCGAGCGTCTGGACGTGACCCTGGAACGTCAGGAAGCCGTGCTCACCGACGAGGAGGCCGCCCTGGAATTCGGCATGGACTGGCTCGAACTCATGCTGTTCCGGTCCTGCGATCGCCTCAAGCCCAAGGAGAAATAATGAATCTGCCCGATAATCCGAAACTCGTGAGCATCCGTTCCTATCTGGAACGCCGCAAGAAGCTGCCCGGAGATGCGCGCATCGTGTTTACCAACGGGTGCTTCGACATCCTGCATCCCGGACACGTCGATCTGCTGAAACGCGCTCGCGCCCTCGGCGATGCCCTCGTGCTCGGCCTGAACAGCGACGGCTCGGTGCGCTCCCTTGGCAAGGGCGAGGACCGGCCAATCAATTCCCAGGAAGAACGGGCCTTTGTGCTGGCTGCTCTGGAATGCGTGGACTTCATCATCCTGTTCCACGATTCCACGCCCCTTGAACTCATCAAGGCCGTGCGGCCTCAGGTGCTCGTCAAGGGCGGTGACTGGGCCGTGGAAAACATCGTGGGCCGTGACGTGGTCGAGAAAAACGGCGGCAAGGTCGTGAGCCTGCCTCTCATCGAAGGCTATTCCACGACCGCGCTCGTCGAAAAAATTCGCGGATAGATGCCTCCGGCGGCCCAGGAACCTTTTCGGGAAAAGGTTCCTGGGAATCTCCCAAAGCTTTTCGGTTCTACGCCGCCTGAAATGGCAAGGGAGCTTGAAAGGTTCGTTTGGCGGCGTAGTTGGGCGCGGAAAAGCCCGACTTGCCCTGTCGAGGAGTGCAATTCGGGGGAAACGGTCAGACAGGAAGAAGAGTTTTTTTGGAGATCACCCGTTTTGAAAATGCGGAGCGGCCCGGTGAATGACCCGTCAGGGCATTCACCGGGCCGCTCCCGCATTTTCAAAACAGAATGGGGTCAAGGGGACGTCTGTCCCCTTGCGGGTCTGGGCAGGGCCCAGCCCCCCGGGAGGGTCGCCGAAGGCACCTTTTCTACGGATCGATTCCGGCGTCGCGGTTTTCCTTTCGGATGTGCAACAGCACGGCTGCGGCGAGATAGGCGGCGAGGATGGCGAGATCGCGTGTCCAGAGCGCATGGATGAAGAGGGGAACGAGCACGGCGACGAGGAAGATGTCGAGTCCCTTGCGAAAGGACATGGGAAAGGCGAGCCAGTTCTTTTCGTGATTGATGCAGCGCAGGACGAATCGGTGCCAGCGGGAGTCGGACATGGGCGGCAGCTCCATGCGCAGAAAACCGGCGGCGATGAGGGCTAGGGCAAGGGCGGAGAGTACGTAACTGTGCAGGAACAGACCGAGACTGAACGTGATGATGCCGCAGAACTGGGCGGTCCAGTTCCATGGTTCGCGTCGGCGCGTGGCGGCCAGATGCAGGAGTTGGCGCGGGGAGACCATCATGTCCGGAGAGTAGGCGCGACCGGATTCGATTGCAACATGCCGGGCGATTTTGTAGACAGGGGGATAGGGACCGCCCCGAAGACCGCATTCGTGCAATGACGCGGCGATTTCGGCTTCTGTCTTTTTCTGGTGGTTCGTGTGAATGTCGATGATGTTGGAGGACTGAATGGACCCGTATCTTCTTTCCCGCGCCGTGTCCGAACTGGGCGAACTGCTGCGCGTGAATTCGGCCATGCTGGTGACGGCGGAATCGTGCACGGGCGGGCTTTTGGCTAGTACGTTGACGGATACGCCGGGCAGTTCGGACTGGTTTGCCGGTTCCGTGGTGGCGTATTCCAACAGTGTGAAGCAGAACGTGCTGGGTGTGCCGGAGTCGGTGCTGGAACAGCATGGGGCCGTGAGCGAGGCATGCGTGCTGGCCATGGCCGATGGCGTGATCAGGACGCTGGGCGCGGATTATTCCGTGGCCATATCCGGTGTGGCCGGGCCTTCGGGCGGCTCGCCGGACAAGCCTGTTGGCACGGTGTGGATGGCCTGGGCATGGCCCGGGGGCAGCCGTGCTCGGCTGTACAATTTTCAGGGCTCGCGTGATCAGGTCAAGCACCAGTCCGTGGTGGCGGCCATCAACGGACTGCTTGGCGCGGTTCGCTGACCCTGCGGCGCAAATCCTTTTTGCCGGAGACAAGGCATGAACCCGTTTTTCTTTTTTCAGGTCATTCGCGATGCGTTTGAACGCAGAAGGCGGGATCAGCTCAAAAAAAAGGCTGAGAAGGAATGCGGCTGCTCTTTGGACGAGGAATCGTTCGAGGCCTACCGCAAGGGCCTGAAGCGACCGCGATACGGCCAGCGCCGGGACGCGGACGGGAAAAGGAACGAGGACGAATAGACCTTTTCCGGCAACATGTTTCGGAAAGGCCGGGGGCGCAGGATGCGTTCCCGGCTTTTCTGCGCCCGCTTACTGTGGCGAGAGGCGCACGTCCGGGATGCGGTTGACGGATTCGGTCCAGGTCTTGCCCGAGGTCTTCCAGCCGAGGATGGAAAAGGTCATGGTTTCCGTGCGATAGCCCGGCAGGCGGAATACGGCCCACGCGGTTTCAAAGGGGGGCTGTGGTGTGGTCGTCGCGTCCGAACCGGATGGCCTGGCGCGCGGAATAGCGGCCCGTGCAGCGGGCGAGATACGCGCCGTTGGCACCGGAGAGGCCCACGGGCGGCGTTCCCACCTCGGCGCGCAGGGTGCCGTTCGGGCCGAGTCGTCCCCAGCGTCGGGCATCCGTGCGGAACAGCGCATCCAGATCGGACGGTGCGGACGGAGGCGGGGAGACCAGAAGGAGCACTTCCACATCCCGGAGCGGCTGGTTCGTGACGCTGTCCAGCACCCGGCCCACGCCTTGGTAGCGGATGGTCATTTTCGCATTGAACCGGACAAGACCGTATGCCGCAGCCGAGCAGGCAGCCAGAGCCACGACCGAAAACAGAATTTTTTTGGCAATCCGGGCACGCATGGTCATGCAATGAGCATACGCCTTTGATTCCGGGCGGTCCAGACTGTGGGACAAAGAGGGAAAGCGTTCCTGAAAATGGACAGGATCGTTGATTTTTCTCCCAAGGGATGGCAAGTGGATTGTGTGCTGGATATTCGGGGTTCTGTACGCCTTGCCGCAGCTTGGGGGATTGCCGCGGCGCTGCTGCTGTTGGCAGCCTTTCCGGGTCGCGCCGCAGATCGGGGCGAGCTGGTTTTTGGCATGTCCGCACCCTTTACCGGGGCGAACGGGGAACTCGGCATCGAGTTCTACCGGGGCTTCATGGCCTATATCGACTTCATCAACGTCGAGGGCGGGGTGGAAGGATGGAAGCTGCGCGTGACCCCGGCCAACGACGGGTATAACCCCGGCCCGTGCTTCTGCAATACTGCGGAATTCATCGAAGGCAACGTGTTTGCCCTGTTTTCCTACGTGGGCACCCCGAACACGGCCGCCGTGCTTCCCCTGCTGGAAAAGTTCGAGTCCCGGGACATGTTTCTGCTGTTTCCGTTCACCGGGGCCATGCCCATGCGTTCTCCGCCGTATGGCAAGTACGTCTACAATCTGCGTGCCTCGTATTTCGACGAGACCCGGGCCATGGTGGACCGGTTCACGGATCTGGGGCTGACGCGCATTTCCGTGTTCTACCAGAACGACGCCTATGGCCGGACAGGATGGGATGGCGTGCGCCGGGCGCTCCGGACGCACGGGCTGGAAATGGCGTCCGAGGCTGCGTATCAGCGTGGCGCATCCTTTTCCGAGGATTTCGGGGAACAGGCGCGACTCATTCTGGACGGCGATCCGGACGTGATCGTGTGCATCGGCACCTATGCGTCGCAGGGCGCGTTCGTGCGGGATGCGCGCAATGCCGGATTCGACGGCCTGATTGCCGGTGTCTCGTTTGCGGACAGCGACAAGATGCTCGATCTGCTCGATACCGAGGAGCGTCGCACCGGGTGCAACTATACCCGCAACCTGTTCAATACGCAGGTGGTTCCCTGCTACGAGCGGACCGACCTGCCGGGTGCGGCCCTGTATCGCAAGCTCATGGACAGGTACAAGGGACTGCCCATGACTCCGGGCGACGGCTATTCCCGGCGCCGTTTCAGCTACGTGAGTTTCGAGGGCTTTCTGAACGGCATGCTGCTGGTGGAGGTGGTGCGCAGGATGGCGGACGATCCCCGGCGGGAGCGCATTCCCGAGGTCATGGCCTCGATCCGGGGGTATGATCTGGGCATTGGCGTGAAGGCCAATTTCGGGAACGGGCGGCATCAGGGACTGGATCGGGTCTACTTCACCACGGCCGAGGACGGGCATTTCGCGCCGGTCCGCGACTGGGAGAGGTGGCGGAAATGAAGGCTCCCAAGCTTTTTCAGAAACCCCTGCTGTTCATGATCGCGATTTTCGGGGTCATTGCCATGGTCACGTCCATCACCTTCGGCATGCGGCTGAAGCGTGAACTGACCCGGGAGTACGAGAGCAAGGCCATTGCCCTGGCCGGAAGCGTGGCCGAATCCGACATCGGCACGATCCTGCGGCAGGATGCGGGGTCGGTGCAGGCGCGCATCGACAGGTACCTGAATATTGCGGGCGTCTCCTACGTGCTGGTGGCGGACGAGCATGGCAGGATCATCGCGCACACGTTCGTGCCCGTGGTGCCCGCGGAAATCGAGGACCTTTCCGAGCGCATGGCCGAAACCCTGACCGGCGAGGAACCAGCTCTGCGGGAACTGCGGCTGCCGGACGGCCGGGACTGCCTGCATGTGGCCCAGCCCATTCTCGCGGGACTGGGCGGGTTCGTGCACATCGGCATGGACATGTCCATCATTGCGGCCAACATCCGGGAATCCACGATCCAGCAGCAGTGCATCACGCTGGTGCTGTTTCTGGCCAGCACGATCATGGCCTTCGTGTTCATCTTCAACATTTCCAAGCCCATCAACCTGCTCGCCGAATACGCACGCAAGGTGGCGGGCAACGATTTTGCCGAGGTCCCGGAAATCCGGTCCCGGGATGAAGTCGGCCAGCTTGCCCGGGCCATGCGTGCCATGTCCCGCCACATCGCCGAGCTGGTGGCCAACCTTGAGGAGCGCGTGCGTCAGAAGACCCTGGAGTTGCAGGAGGCCAAGGACGCGCTGGAGCAGAAGGTGGAGGCGCGGACCGCGGAACTCCTGCGCACCAATACCCAGCTCAAGATCGAGATCGCGGAACGCAAGGTCATCGGCGAAGCTTTGCGCAAGGCCGAGCGCAAGTATCGCACGATTTTCGAAAAGGCCGTGGAAGGCATCTATCAGAGCACGCCCAGCGGCCGGTTCGTGAGCGCGAATCCGGCCATGGCGCGACTGATCGGGTTCCAGACCCCGGAAGAGCTGATGAGCTCGGTCTATGACGTGGGCACCCAGCTCTACATGGAGCCGGGCCGCCGTCGGGAGTTCGCCCGGAAGATGCAGGAGCGGGGCGAGGTCAAGGACTTCGTGTCCAAGGTCCGCCGCCGCGACGGCAGGATGATCTGGATTTCCGAGAATTCCCGGGCCGTGACCGATTCCGAGGGGACCATCATCTACTATGAAGGTTCGGTGGAGGACATCACCCTGCGCAAGAAGGCCGAGGACCAGCTCAAGCGGCAGGCGTTTCACGATCCCCTGACCGGGTTGCCCAACCGTGCCCTGTTTCTGGACCACCTGCGCATGGCCATGGACCGCGCCCGGCGGCGCAAGCATCTTTTCGCGGTCCTGTACATGGATCTGGATCGCTTCAAGGTCATCAACGACAGCCTCGGGCACGAGACCGGGGACGAACTGCTGCGCGGCGTGGCCCGGGTGCTGGAAAAATGCGCCCGGTCCGTGGATACCGTGGCCCGGTTCGGCGGCGACGAATTCGCCATCCTGCTGGAGGAGATTTCCGCGCCGCGCGACGCCATCACCTTTGCCCGTCGCATTCTGGACGGGGTGCGCGAGCCGTTCATCATCCGGGGCAACGAGGTGTTCACCTCGGCCAGCATCGGCATCGTGCTCAAGACCGACGGCTACGAAAGGCCCGACGCCCTGTTCCGTGACGCGGACACGGCCATGTATCGGGCAAAGGAGCTGGGCAAGTCGCGCTTCAAGGTGTTCAACCGCAAGATGCACGATCAGGCCCTGAAGCTCATGGCTCTGGAAACCGATTTGCGCCGTGCCGTTGATCTGGGCGAATTCGAGGTGGTGTACCAGCCCGTGGTGAGCATGGAAACGCGTCTCATCTCCGGGGTGGAGGCTCTGGTGCGCTGGCGGCATCCGCAGCACGGCATCATTCAGCCCGGGGATTTCGTGCCGCTGGCCGAGGACACGGGCCTGATCTACGCCATCGACAATTTCGTGCTGGAACGGGCCTGCTCGCAGGTCCGGCAGTGGCAGACCCTGTTCCCGGATTCCATGCATGCGCCTCTGGAACTCAACGTGAACATCTCGGGCAAGCATTTTGGCCAGCCCCTGCTCATCGGGCAGGTGACCAAGGCGCTTCAGAATTCCGGGCTGCCGTCCGAAACCCTGAACATCGAGATCACGGAAAGCGCGCTCATGGACGATCCGGCACGGGCCGAGGACATGGTGCGTCAGCTCAAGGAGCTGGGAAGCAACGTGTGCATCGACGACTTCGGCACCGGGTATTCCTCCCTGTCCTATCTGCAACGGTTTCCCATCGACGTGGTCAAGGTGGACCGGACCTTCATCAACGAGGTGGACACGGACGCGGACAGTCAGGCCATTGTGCGCACCATCTTCTCCCTTGGCGAGAGCATGGGGCTCAAGGTCGTGGCCGAGGGCGTGGAAACGCCACAGCAACTCGCCTTTCTGGAAGGGGAAGGCTGCAATTTCGTTCAGGGGTATCTCTTCTACAAGCCGCTCTCCGCTGCCGAGCTGGACGAAGTGTTCGGACTGGTCTGACTTTTGCGACAAGCGGAGCACCCGGCCCGGAACCGGCTTGCGGGACTCGACACGGCCCGGGGTGCTCGGGTATCCTGTTCTTTCGGGGCGCGCGTCCGGCCCGCCCGGAACCGGCAGCCGTTGCCGCCGGAGGCCGTGAAACCAGCAAGAACAGGAACAAATACAGTGATGCTCCCTCTGAACCAGAATGGTGAAAGCATGATTCAGGGCGTTTTTTCCATAGAAAAGGCCATGAAGATCGGCGCGGGAACCACAGCCCGCCGGGTCAGGCAGACCATGAACTATTTTGTTCAGGAACTGGATGACGGCTTCGTGGAAATCCAGCCCCTCAGTTCCGAGAACATGCCTGTCGGCGCCAAGGAGCGCATTACCCGCGATGAGCTGCTCAAGGATTATCTGCCCAATCCGGAACTGTACAAGGAAGTGATGACCCGCATGCGGGAAATCCGGAAGGCCGTGGCGCGCGGCGACAAGTTCCGCAAGCGCGGGGAAAGCTTCACGGCCGAATTCGAGTACAACAAGGCTCTTGCTCTGGACGAGATGAACGTGCGCGCCAACTTCGGTGTGGGCATGTGCTACATCCAGCGCGGCGAGACCGAAAAGGCGCAGGAAGTCTTCGAACGCATCATCCGCATCGATGCGGCTTTCGAGGACGAGCACAAGCACCTCTTCAACGAGTATGGCATCCAGCTTCGCAAGAACGGCATGTTTGCCGAGGCCGCGGACTATTACAACCGCGCCCTTGAACTGACCAGAAAGGACGAAAATCTGTTCTACAATCTGGCCCGTGCCCGGTTCGAGGGGGAAAAGTACGCCGAGGCCCTGGAGGCCGTGGAGCAGTGTCTGGCATTGGCCCCGGGCCACGAGGAAGGGGCCAGGCTGCGCAACTACATCAAAAAGAAGAATCTGGCCTAGGCCGGACTCGCAGACAGGGAAGCGAACATGAGCGGGCGCAAGGGATTCGTGGTGGCCGGAACGCACAGCGGGTGCGGCAAGACCTCGGTGGCGCTCGGTCTCATGGGCGCGTTGGCCCGGAACGGCCTTCGGGTGCAGCCCTTCAAGTGCGGCCCGGATTTCATCGACCCCGGACACCATGCGCTTGCCTCCGCACGCAGCGGCGAGCCCGTGCCCAGTCACAATCTGGACGGCTGGATGCTTGCGCCGGAGACCAATCGCGCCCTGTTCATCCGCCATGCCTCGGATGCCGATGTGGCCGTGGTCGAAGGCGTCATGGGATTGTTCGACGGGTTTTCCGCCACGAACGAGACCGGAAGCACGGCCCAGCTCGCCAAGATGCTCGACCTGCCCGTGATTCTGGTGGTGGACGCCCGATCCATGGCCCGGTCGGCCGCTGCGCTCGTGGCCGGATACGCCGGGTTCGATCGCGACCTCTCCATTGCGGGAGTCATTTTCAATCGCGTGGGCAGCGAAAACCATGCGGATCTGCTGCGCGAGGCCATGACCCTGATGCCCGGCATTCCCGTGCTCGGCTGTCTGCCCCGGGACGAGTCCGTGACCGTGCCGTCCCGCCATCTCGGGTTGACCACGGCGGAAGAGGAGCCGGATCCGGCCCTGTATTCCCGTCTTGCGGACTGGGTGGCTGCGAACATCAATCTGGACGCACTGCTCGCGGCGCTGCCCGTGCACGAGGATGAACCGAATTTCGAACCGGTTCCGCCCCTTGGCGGGGTGCGCATCGGTCTGGCCCGGGATGAGGCCTTCTGTTTCTACTACGAGGAAAACCTGCGGCTGCTGCGCGCTGCCGGGGCGCGGCTCGTGGAATTCTCGCCCATACGCGATCGCAGCCTGCCCGAGGTGGACGGCCTGTATTTCGGTGGCGGCTATCCCGAACTCTATGCCTTCGAACTCGGCCAGAACAACAGGCTGCGCCGGGACATAAAGGCCTTCTGCGAATCCGGTGGCCCGGCCTATGCCGAGTGCGGCGGGTTCATGTATCTCATGGACGACATCATCACGAATCGGGGCCGCTATCCCATGTGCGGGGTCTTTCCCTGCCGTGCGGAAATGGGCGACCGGTTCCGCGCTCTCGGCTATCGCGAAATCACCACGACCCGTGATTCCCTGCTCGGCCCGGCCGGAACCGTGGCGCGCGGTCATGAATTCCATTATTCGACCCTGCGCGACAACGAACAGGCCCGCGCCCTTGAGCCCATCTATGCCATGTCCGGCAGGAAGGGACCGCTGGATGCTGCCGAAGGGTTCCTGTCCGGCAATGTGCTCGGCTCCTACGTGCATCTGCACTTCGGCTCCTGCCCGAATGTACCCGCCGCGCTTGTCGAGGCCTGTCGCGTGCATTCACCGAGTCAGCCTCCGGCGGCTTAAGAACCTTTTCGAGAAAAGGTTCTTAAGAATCTCCCAAAGCTTTTTGGCTCTCCGCCGCCTGCAAGGGGACGGGCAGCTTGAGAGGCCGACTGGCGGCGGAGTTGGACGCGGGATGACAGAGATTGTCCTGTCGGAAGGGATTTTCAAGGGAAAAAAAGGAAAATTTCTTGTAGCGGAACCTGTTTTCGGGAAGTGCGGCTGTCAGGCGAATGTCTCGTCAGAGCATTCACCTGACAGCCGCACTTCCCGAAAACGGATGGGGATCCAAGGGGCCTTGCTCCTTGGCGGGTCCGGGCAGCGCCCGGCCCCCCGGGGGGGGGCTGCCGGAGGCATCATCTTCATGCAAATCTGGATACTGCACATCGACATGGACGCGTTTTTCGCCTCCGTGGAACAACTGGACAACCCGGCGCTGCGCGGGTTGCCTGTTGCCGTGGGCGGTTCGTCGGATCGCGGCGTGATTTCGGCGGCGAGCTACGAGGTGCGCAAGTACGGGGTGCGCTCGGCCATGAGCGTGATCAAGGCGCGGCAGCTGTGCCCGGACATGGTGCTGGTTCCGGGCCGGATGGCGCGTTACAAGGAGGTTTCGGCCCGTGTCATGGGCGTGCTCGGCGAGTTCTCGCCTCTGGTGGAACAGGCGAGCGTGGACGAGGCGTACATGGATGGCACCGGTCTGGAGCGGCTGTTCGGCCCGGTGGAGGAACTGGGCAGGCGCATCAAGGCGCGGATGCGGGCGCGTACCGGGCTGACATGCTCGGTGGGCGCGGCACCGATCCGGTTTCTGGCCAAGATTGCCTCCGATCTGGACAAGCCGGACGGGCTGGCCGTGATCCATCCCGAAGACATGGACGCGTTTCTGCTGAACCTGGCCGTGGCCAAGGTGCCGGGCGTGGGCAAGCGCATGCAGGAGACATTGCGCAGGTTCGGCGTGCGTACGTGCGGGGACGTGCGGCGGTATCCTCGGGATTTCTGGGTGCAGCGGCTCGGCAAGGCGGGTGGCGTACTGTTCGACAGATCGCACGGCATCGACCCGAACGGAGTGTGCATTGACGGGGGCGTGAAGTCCACGAGCGCGGAAAACACGTTCGAGGCGGACACGTCGGACCGAGGCGAACTGCGAAAATGGCTGCTGGTCCAGTCCGAGCGGGTGGGCGCGGACCTGCGTCGGCACGGGCACAGGGGGCGCACCGTGACGCTCAAGGTCAAATTCGCGGATTTCCGGCAGATCACGCGCAGCCGTACGCTGGAGGCCCGGACCGACAACACCGCACTGATTTTCGAGACGGCGTGGGAGCTGCTGGAGCAGTTGGAACTGCCTCGGGCCGTGCGGCTCATCGGCGTGGGCGTGTCCAATTTCGAGGCTCGGGAGCGACAACTCTCGCTGCTGGAGCAGGCCGAGGGCCCGCAGGAAGCGACCAGCGGGCTGGACAGGGCCGTGGATGCGGTGCGCGGTCGGTTCGGCAAGGGGGCGCTCGTGCGCGGCGGACTCATGGATTTTCGGAAAAGGGATGGAAATTCCGACCATTGACCCGAAGGGGAAGAATACTTGCCAAAGCGCGAAAACGTCACTACATATTGGATTCGGAAGGGGAGTAAAGACAGGCCGTTTGCGGACGGGCCCCAAAAAAGGATATGAAGCTGAATTATATGCGTAATCATGAATTTCGCGGCAAAGTGGCTGCGAGGGTAGCCTGCGCGCTTGCGAGCGTGCTGGCTGTTGTTTTTCTTTTTTCCGGCACCATGGCTGAAGCTGCGGAATCGGCCAACGTGACTTCCTCCGGAAAGGCCAAGGTCAAGGCCGAGGAGATCACGCCCCAGGCAGCACAGGGGCTGGACTATCTGTTCGATGTGCTGAACAAGGGCACCGCATTTGACGCAACGCGGCTGACCGGACTTTTCGACTATCTGGACGCGGGCGGTTTCAATGCTGAGAATGTGGCCCTGCCCAAGCGGTACGACGGTCAGGGCATTCTGCTCACCTCCGAGGTGAACAGCAGTCTGGACCGGATTCTCCGCTATTTCTACAATCCCGACATTCCGAACTATCTGCTGGTGCCGTCCGTGCTGCGCGTGAGCGGCTGGCGCGACGGGAGCGAGATCGTGACGCGCGGCCGCGGCCTGTGGGACGATCTGGCCGAACTGTCCGAGCCCGTGCTGGTGCGCGGCCGGGAATTCGAGGTGTGCACCCCGGATTCCTTTGCCGAGAGCTATTACGGATATGATCTGAAGCGGCTTCTGGTGCTCGTGAAGTACAAGGGCCGCAACGTGTTCCTGTCCATTTCCGAGCAGGACGGCAAATCGGACGTGGGCCGCAAGGGCGCGGTGCTGGACGATGCCCAGTGGCAGTATTTCTATTCCGGCATCGAGGGCATCAATGTGAGCATGGTGGGCTGGATGGACACGTTCATGTACGGGTCCGGTTCGGTTCAGGTGTTCATGGAGTCCGAGGATGGCACCATGACCCGCACCAACCTGTTCAAATGGCTCAGGGCCGGATGGGGCGGCATGAACGTGGTCAAGCGCAGTCATATCTACGAGGGCGCTGCCCGGGCCGCGCGGAGCTTCAGGACCGTGATCGAGTCCGATCTGCTTGCCCCGGAGGAATTGGCCGCGAACATCCGGCAGGCCATGAACCTGCCCGAATCCGAGGTCAATGCCCTGATTCGTGAATATGCCGAGAATTTCGAGCAGCGGTTTGCAGCCAACCCCAAGCTCAAGAAGCGGGAATTCGCCAAGGTTGTCCGGGACGGCGGCTATGCCGAAGTGCTTGACGAGGATCAGCGCAAGGGCGTGCTGGCTCTGCAGAAGCTCAAGTGCCTGCTGGGCATGGAAACGCTGGTGGACATGTGCGGATCGGCCATTGCCGGGGAACCCGCCGGGTCCGAGTCGGATCCCGTGGCCGAGGCCGGGAAGACCGAGGCGCGGTCCGAGGGCTGACAGACCGCCTGAACATGGCTATGATGACGGCGCATCGGGATTCCCGGTGCGCCGTTTTTCATTGACCAGTGGAGGAACCATGCAGACTGCGGAAAGCGACGCCAAGTTCAAGTACTGTCCCCTGCTCAAGACCGGGGATGACAAGATGAAGATGTGCCAGACCACCATGTGCATGATGTGGCGCTGGCTGGATAGGGAAAGGGAAGTGGGCTACTGCGGCCTTGCCGGAAAACCCGGCTCCGCCGAAAAGTAGTCCGGGAGACGGACCATGGCCAAGCCGTTTCGCTTCAAGCTCCAGAAGGTTCTGGAATATCGCGAGCAGCGCGAGGAACAGGCCCGGGCCGATCTGGCGCGTGCCCAGCGTGCGCATGACGATCAGCAGCGCGTTGTCCGTGATCTGGAAGCGCGGCTGGCCGAGCACGAGGCCAGACAGGGCGAATCCGCGAGCGATGTCAACATGATGTGGCTCTGGCGGCAGTACAGGGAAGCCCTGGCTCAGGATATTTCCGTGGCCCGTGTGGAACTCTCCCAGTTGGAACTGAAATTGCAAAAGTGCCGTCGTGAGGCCATTGCCCGATCCAGGGACAGAAAGCTCCTGGAAAAGCTCAAGGAAAGCCAAGCCAGGAAGCATCATGATGAAGAACAGCTCCGGGAACAAAAGGAAAACGACGAAATGGCAACGATTCGCCACGAACCTGAGGCTCTCTAGGATTCTGACCGCTCTCGCGTTTCTGGCGTTTCTCAAGCTCGCGGCCTTCTGCATGCTGAGTGTCGATTCCATGACACTCAACGTGCTGGAAACCGTGGTTCCCGAAGTTGCCCAGTCCGTGGCCGTGGCAGCCGAGGAAGACGCTTCGGCCAAGCCCGACCTTGCCGCCGAGGAAAAGGCGGCCAAGGAGCGTGAGGCCAAGGCCGTGGAAAAGGCCGTGGGCAAGGACGGCACCCGCACGGAAAAGGATTTGCCCGCCGAGTGGAAGGCCCTGAAGCGCAAGGAAGAGGAATTGGCCGTCAAGGAGCGCACCCTGCGCGAGATGGAAGCCGGCATCAAGGCCGAGGCCGAGCAGGTGCGCAGGATGCATGCGGAAATCCGGCAGATGCTGGACGAGGCCAGGAACGTCAAGGACAAGCGCGTCAAGCAGCTCGTGGACATGCTGTCCAACACCAAGGCCAAGAAGGCCGCCGAGATTCTCCAGAATATGGACGAGGATCTGGCCGTCAAGGTTTTGTCCGGCATGCGCGGTCGTCAGGCCGGAGAGATTCTCACCTTTGTCGAGGCCAAGAAGGCCGCCAAGCTGTCCGAGGCGCTCACTGCGCTTCAGATACCGTTTCAGCAGTAGATGGCCCGCATACGACTGACTCTTGCCTACGACGGCACGGATTTTTCCGGCTGGCAGTTGCAGCCCCGGGATCGGACCGTGCAGGGCGAACTGGAGCTGGCTGCGGCGTCCATTCTCGGTCATTCGGTTCGGGCGCACGGCTCGGGCCGTACCGATGCAGGCGTGCATGCCCTGGGGCAGGTGGCGCATTTCGACGTGCCTGACGAGCGGGCCGACCTGCCGTGGGCGCGTGCCCTGAACAGCCTGCTGCCCCGCGACGTGCGCGTACTTGAGGCCGGTCCGGCCTATCCCGATTTTCATTCCCGCTATTCCGCTGTTTCCAAGACCTACACCTATGCGCTCTGGCATACCCGGGAATACGTGCTGCCCCAGCGCAGGCGGTTCGTGTGGGGTTGCGGTTCTCTTGATCTGGAGAACATGGAGCGCGCAGCCGCGCATCTGTGCGGCACCCATGATTTTGCCGCGTTCCAGAATGTGGGCACACCCGTGAAGAGCACGGTGCGGACCATCTCGGAGTTCGGTTTCACCCATGTTCCGGGATGTCCGGAAACCCTGTGGCGCGTTTCCGCGGACGGATTTCTCAAGCAGATGGTGCGCAACCTCATGGGGTGTCTCGTGGCGGTCGGTCGTGGCAGGCTCTCCCCGGACGATGTACCGGAACTGCTGGAAAGGGTGGATCGCACTTTGCTGCCCGCGACCGCACCGCCGCAGGGGCTGACGCTGGAGCATGTGGAGTATGGGGGAGAAGAGGGAAAGGAAGCCGCCCTTGGCGGGATTGTCGAATGATTTTGCCTCCGGCGGCCAAAGGGTCATGACCCTTTGGAATCCCCCGACAGCCTCCGGCGGGGGAAGATATTTCAACAGGAAAGGCCGGTACCTTTGCAGGTACCGGCCTTGTTTTTTGGGGGAATCGGGAATGATTTTTTTTCAGTACGCCTTGGGGCGGGCAAAGTTGCCGCCCATGACGCTGAAGGTGTTCTCCACCACGAAGACGGCATTCGGGTCGACCTGGAACACGGCCTGTTCCAGTGCGCGGAGCCGCAGGTTGTCCGTGATGGAATAGACCATGTCCACGCGCCCGCCGGAATAGCCGCCGATGGCCGGGATGATGGTGGCGTGCAGCTTCCTGTTCCGGGTGATGCGTCTGACAACCGCCTTGGATTTGTTCGTGATGATCCGCACGGCCTTGCGCTGGTTGAACAGGGACAGCACGTATTCGGTCACCACCGAGCTGATGGCGAGCATGACAAGCGAGATGATGATCTTGTCAGGCACGTACATGGCCATGGCCAGAACCATGACCCCGGCATTGATGGCGAAGTAGAACACGCCGATGCGCCAGCCGTACTTGCGGTTCATGATCACCGCGACAACGTCCAGACCGCCACCGCCGCCGTAGGAACGGAGAATGATGCCGCTGCCCGCGCCCATGATGGCCCCGGCTGCAATGGCTGCGTTCATCTCGTTCTGGATGCCCAGATCCATGGGCAGGTACGAGGTCATGAGGGATATGAGGCCCATGGTGAACAGGTTCAGGAAAAAGAACCGTCTGCTCACGCCTTTCCATGCCACGAGGAACAGGGGCAGGTTCAGAAAAAAGTACCACTGTCCCACGGACAGGGATGGCTCGTATTTCTGGGCCACGACCGAAAGCCCATATGTTGCTCCGGGAATGAAATCGTGATGCGCTGCGATTCCATTGTACCCGATGATGAACACGAAGGATCCAAAAACAAGCAGGAAAACGTTCCAGGCAAGGGAATCGGTTATGTATCTCAGTGATTTGCCCATGGCTTTCCGCCTCCTTTCACATTGAATTGGGAGGGCAACATATAGAGGGGATGCACGACCTGCAAGGATTATCGGACCCCATCGGCGAATTTTCATTCACCGATGAGGGGGCGGAAATAGACGCTTTTTTTCAGTGGCTTGAAATAAATCGAAATTCCGAATTTCACAAGCTCTTCGGAATTTTTCGAGCGGGGATCAGTCGCGTTCGTCCTGCACGCGCTTGGTCTTGGCAAAACTGCGCGGCAGTTCGCCGGGGTTGACCACGGCGACCGTGGTGCGCACCAGAATCTGCTTGCGGATTTCGTCGGACACGGCCCGGGCCAGTCTTTCGTCATTGGCGGAATCCGTTCCGGTTGCCCGTTCCACGCGCACGGTCATGTGATCCAGCCCCTCGCGGCGGGTCAGGAGAATCTGGTATTCGGACGAGAGTTCCGGGAACGGGGCAAGGGCCGAGGCAACCTGACCGGGATAGATGTTCACGCCGCGGAAGATGATCATGTCGTCGGAGCGGCCGAATATCCTGTCGTGCCGGGGCATGGTCACGCCGCAGTCGCACAGGCCCGGAATGATCCGGGACAGATCGTGGGTGCGGTAGCGGATCAGGGGCGCGCCTTCCTTGCACAAGGTGGTGACCACCATTTCGCCCTGTTCGCCCGGGGCCACTGGCTCCAGGGTCACGGGATCCAGAATTTCCAGAATGTAGCGGTCCGCCCAGTAGTGGATGCCCTGATGCGCGGCGCATTCCAGCCCCGCGCCCGGGCCGTAGAGTTCGGTCATGCCCGCGATGTCGAAGCTGTCCTCCAGTCCGAGGGCTTCCTCGAACTGCTTGCGCATCCTCGGGGTGTGCGCCTCGGAGCCGAAGATGGCCTTTTTCAGGGAAATCCTGTCACGCAGGCCGTGCTTCTGCACTTCCTCGCCCATGAGCAGGGCCATGGAGGCCGTGGAGCACATGCAGGTGGTGCCGAGGTCTTCCAGCATCTGGAGCTGGATGTCCAGCAGGCCCGGGCCCACGGGAACCGCCATGGCACCGAAGTGTTCGCAGCCGGCCTGAAAACCGGCTCCGGCGGTCCACAGGCCGTAGCCCACGCATATCTGCACGCGATCCGTCACGGTCAGGCCCGCCAGTTCGTAACAGCGGGCGAACATGTCCTTCCACACGTCCACGTCCCTTTGCGTGTAGCTCAGCACCTTGCGCTTGCCCGTGGTGCCGCTGGACGCGTGGATGCGCACTATGTCGGACTCGGGCACGGAAAGCAGGGGCAGGGGATATTCGTCGCGCAGGTCCTGTGCCGTGGTCACGGGCAGCTTTCGGATGTCGTCGAGGCTGGTGATGTCGCCCGGCTCGACGCCCGCTTCCCGCAGGCGGGTGTTGTAGAAGGGACTGCCGTTGAACGCGTGGTTCACTGTCCATTTCAGGCCGTCGAGCTGGATTTGCGCGAGCTGGTCTTCGGAATACCGGGGAATGAAACGATGGCCTGACATGGGGACTCCTTTGAAACGCATGCGTCATGCTGTCCCGAAATGGTGATCTGCTGCGTTGCATTCCACCGTTCCCGGACAGCCGGTATTTTTCATTTTTCCAACGGGCTGCTAGGCTTGTGGCCGGGCCGCGAATGACGTAGATGAACATATGCCGACCCGAGGCACAACCTTGCAGCAAACACGGTGATTATTCAAGTCTCATGGCAGAGTACGTTTTTCCCATACCGCAATGGATTTTTCTGGTGGCCGCGGCTGTGGCCGGGCTGGAACTTGGCGGCATCGCCACGGTTTTCATTCATCGCTGGATAGCGGAGCAGCCCATATTCCGTCCCTTCGGCTCGACCTGTCCGTATTGCGAGAATCGGCTGGAATGGCGGGACACCATCCCGCTGATCAGCTATCTGCTGCTGCGCGGTCGCTGTCGTCACTGCAACATGCCCATCGGTCCGCGCTACGTGCTCACGGAGCTGGCCTGCTGCGCCCTGTCCGTGGCCCTTGCCCATCAGTTCGGGCCGACCCTGTCGTGGCTGGTCTATCTGGTGTTCGGGGTCATGCTGGCCTCGGCGAGCTTCATCGATTTCGAGACCTTTCTGCTTCCGGACCGCATCACGCTCGGCGGCACGGCGCTGGCCCTTGGTGCGGGCTTTGTCCTGCCCCGGCCCGGCTGGGAACAGGCCGTGCTCGGCGCGCTCGTGGGTGCAGGCATGTTCTGGATTCTGCAGCAGGGCTACAAGCTGCTGCGCGGTCAGGACGGTCTCGGCACCGGGGATGTGAAGCTCATGGGATTCATCGGTGCGATCGTGGGGGTGCAGGGGCTGCCCTTCACCATTCTGGCGGGCGGCATTGCCGGACTGGCTGGCAGTCTTGCCTACATGGTCCGGCCCGGCGCAAAGGGCGTGCAGACACGCGTGCCGTTCGGTCCGTTCCTCAGCCTCGGCTGCCTGCTCTATCTCCTGCTCGGTCCGTCCATTACCCTGTGGTGGCGATACTAGCAGACGGCCCCGAAGCTGCAATCTGCTGCGTTGCTGCCAAAAAGACAAATCCTCGCGTATGGGCATACGCGTCGGCCTTGCCTTTTTCTTGCGCCTTGCATCTTCCGACTTCGGAACAGTCTGCCGATTGGCACAAATTCAAACTGTTGGGTTCTGTTCAGGAAACCACCCAGACCGTGACGTCCTTGGCGGAGTGGATGATCTTGTTGGACACGCTGCCGAACAGGAATTCCTCGGCCTTGGACACGCCCCGGCGGCCTACCACCACGGTGCCGAAGCCGCCCTGCCGCACGGCCTCCATGATGTCCTGCGCCACGCTGGTTCCCCGGGAGCAGGAAAAGGTCTCGTTGGGAAACGGTGACGTGCAACTGATGAGATACTGATCGGTTATCGATTCCCGGGCCATGCCCAGCGTTTCCAGCCGGGTGTGTGCCTGTGCCATGAATGTCTTCAGCTCTTCGCGCGTGCGCTCGCAGCTTTCCGCCCATGCCGCTTCATCCGGAAACGTGTCCCGGTGCGGCAGCCGTTCCACGCAGAACAGTTCCACCTGAAATCCCTTGGTGCTGCCTGCGATGCTGCCCGTGTATTCCACGGCACGCATGGCATTTTCACTCGCATCCACGGCAAGCAGAATCTTCTTGAAATCCATGATCATCCTCCCTTGGGCAGGCTGTCCAGACACGGGCGCAGATCGGCCAGAAATTCGTCCACGGTCTCGTAGAACACTTCGGTCCCGGCGGAAAAGTGCATGAGCACCCGGTTCAGGTCTTCCGGGACATAGGGAAAGGCCTTGCGCAGGTTGGCGAACCGGTTGCGGAAGACCAGATTGAAATCCCCGGGTTCGGCCTTGTCCAGAATGCCCATTTCCTCCAGATCCGGAGGCCGGAACACCTGCCTGCCGACCAGAAATGCCAGAATGTTGCCCAGCCCAGCCAGATCAAGGGCAAACGGGTTGGCCGACAGGTCGTAGGCATAGTCGAAGTCGATCCAGCGCAGCATGCCGGTGCGCGGCTCCAGCCAGAGGTGGTCGCGCCGGATGTCGCCGTGCCGTTCGTCCCGGGAATGCAGCCACGCAATGGCCTCGCACGCGTCGATGAACAGGCCGAGCGCCCCGGCGAAATGGTTGTCGAAATAGTCGCGGTGATTTTCACCCATTTCCGACACGGCCAGATCGAATCGCTTGCCGCGGATCACGTCGAGAACGCGCACCAGATTTCCCTGATCGTCCACAATGGAAAACCCGTGCATGAATCGGCGGTCGTCCTTGACCATCTCCAGAATCCGGGCCTCCTTGGCCGGGCTTCGGTAGCTGCGGATGGTGATGTCCCCGAGCTGTTGAAGGAATTCCTCATGAAACACGAGCTTGAGAATCGCGGATTCCCCGGTCTCCAGCACCTTGCACCGCTTGACCCAGAACTTGAAATCCTCGATCCCGAATCGCCGTTCGGCCTCGTCCCGGAGCACCATGTAATGCTGGCCGCCCAGATGCACCACGTCCCCATAATCAATGGAGGAAAAGTCCGTGGTGTCCGTGACCAGCCTGCGCACGCGTCTGACCGGGAAATTCGGCAGATAGAACCGGACCAGAGCCCTGACATCCTCGCTCATGCGCATACCTCCATGTCATCATCATACGACACCGCGCGACAGGGGGAATTATTATGAGGAAAGTATGCCTTCGGCGACTCAAGGAACCTCTTGAAAGAGGTTCCTTGAGAATCCTCCAGAACTTTTTGGCTCTACGCCGCCTGTAAGGAGGAGGGAACTTGAAAGGCTCGTATGGCGGCGTAGGGTGATGCGGAAGAGCAGAAGCTTTCGCTATCGAGGAATCAGAATTCGGGGAAACTGGCAAAGAAGGAAAAGCAAGTTTCTCCCTTGAAGCCACCCCGTCTTGAGAATTTGGAGAGGCCGGATGCATGTCCCGACAGGGCATGTATCCGGCCTCTTCGAATTCTCAAGACAGAATGGGGATCCAAGGGGCCTTGCTCCTTGGCGGGTCCGGGCAGAGCCCGGCCCCCCGGGAGGGGCCGCCGGAGGCATCTTCCCCGCCTACAGCCAGGGTTTCATGAATTCTTCCGAAGTTCCCCCGTTGCAGATGTGGGTGATGAGCGCGGACCCGAACACGGCGGCGTGGCACAGGCCGTCGAGTTCCCTGAGCTGATCCGGGTGCCTGAGCCCGAATCCGAGGGCAATGGGAATGTCGAAGATGTCGCGCGCCTGGGCAAGCTTTTCCCTGATCTGTTCGGGCAGGGTGTCGCGCTGGCCCGTTGTGCCGAGCACGGACACGAAATAGGCGAACCCGTCCGCACCGTCGGCGTACAGGGCCATGCGTTCCGGCGAGGTGTTCAGCCCGACCAGCGGCACGAGCGAGATGTGGTGCGATTTCAGGGCGGCCTTGATCGATGCGGATTCCTCGTAGGGGAGATCGGCCAGAATCAGGCCGGAAATGCCTGCCTGCCCCGCGTCATGGGCAAAACGTTCCAGCCCGTACTGGAGCACGGGATTGAGGTAGCCCATGAGTAGCAGGGCTGCGCGGAACGTGCCTTTGCGCGCCTTGAGCTCCGAGAGAATCCATTCGAGGTTCACGTTGTCCGCAAGGCATTCCAGAGAGGCCTTTGCCACGACAGGACCGTCGGCCACGGGATCGGAAAAGGGCATGCCGATCTCAATGACTGCGGCCCCGGCCCGGTCCAGTTGTTCGAGTTCGTCCCAGAAGCGGTCGCGGGACGGAAATCCGGCGGGCAGGAATGGAATGAGCGCGGTCTTTCCGGCCTTGTTGGCTTCGCGGATGCGCAGGGTCATGGGCGAGGTCATGCGTCACCTCCGAGTGTGGCGGCAAGGTGCGCGAATGCGGGATCGCGGAGCGCCTCTTCCACGATGTCCATGTCCTTGTCTCCCCGGCCGGACAGGTTCACGAGCACGGACTGGCCTTGCAGCGCGGCCGCGTTTTCCAGAATCCATGCCACGGCATGGGCGCTTTCCAGCGCGGGAATGATGCCTTCGCGCCGGGACAGGGTCAGAAATGCGGAAAGGGCCTGTTCGTCGTTGATGCAGGCGTATTCCGCGCGGTGGATGGCCTGAAGGTGGGAATGCTCCGGGCCGACTCCGGGATAGTCCAGCCCGGCGGAAATGGAATGGGACGGAAGAATCTGGCCTTCCGGGGTCTGGAGCAGCCTGGTCTTCATGCCGTGCAGCACGCCGTCCGTGCCCAGATTCAGGGGCGCGGAATTGTAGCAGCCCGGCTCGCCCGTGCCTGCGGCCTCCACGCCCACCAGCCGCACGGATCCGTCCGGGATGAAGGCATGGAATGCGCCGATGGCATTGGACCCGCCGCCCACGCAGGCGCAGACGATATGGGGCAGCCTGCCGTTTCTGTCCAGAAACTGCTGGCGCGCCTCGCGGCCCACCACGGCCTGGAATTCGCGCACCAGATAGGGGAACGGGTGCGGCCCGGCGGCCGTGCCGAAACAGTAGTGCGTGGTCTTCTGTGTCGCTATCCAGTAGCGGAGCGCCTCGTTGATCGCGTCCTTCAGGGTCTGGGTGCCCGAGGTCACGGGCACCACGCGCGCGCCCAGAATTTCCATGCGCCGTACGTTCACGGACTGGCGTTCCACATCCTTTGCACCCATGTACACCACGCAGTCCAGATCGAGCATGGCCGCTGCCGTGGCCGTGGCCACGCCGTTCATGCCCGCCCCGGTTTCGGTGAGCAGGGTCTTCTTGCCCATGCGGCGGGTGAGCAGGGCCTGCCCGAGGGTGTTGTTGATCTTGTGCGCGCCCGTGTGGTTCAGGTCCTCGCGCTTGAGCCAGAGGTCCACGCCCGTGTCCCGGGACAGGTTCGGGCAATGGGTCATGGCCGAGGGCCTGCCCACGCAGTCGCGGAGCATGTCCTTGAATTCCTGCTGGAATTCGGGCGAGGGAAGGATTTCCTTCACGGCCCGTTCCAGTTCCAGAAGGGGCGGCATGAGCAGTTCGGGCACGAACTGGCCGCCATAGTCGCCAAAGTATCTGTCTTGCATGTCATGGCACCTGTGCGAGTCGGTCAAAGACCGCGCGCAGCTTGTTTTCGTCCTTGATGCCTGGTGCCTGCTCCACGCCGGAATTGATGTCCAGACCCGGCGGGTTCAGCTCCAGTGCGGCGGAAATCGTGTTGGGGGCGATCCCGCCGGCAAGAAACCAGGGTGTATGTATTTCAAGATGTTGCAGCTTCGTGAAGTCAAAGGATCGCCCGGTTCCGCCGCTTCCCCGCGTGCCTGCGTCGAACAGGAAATGGGAGCTGACCTCCTCGAACCGTTCCAGATCGCGCAGCAGGGCGGATTGCGAGGCGTATGCGTCGGGCCAGAAGACCTTGATCACCCGGTCCGGGCCGACCTGTTCGCAGAACGCCTCGTCCTGTCCTCCGTGCAACTGGGCCGCGTGCAGGCCGCAGCGATCCATGATTTCCACGACTTCGGTCGCGGTCCGGGATACGAACACCCCGACCTTGACCGCCTTTCCGGTCCTGATCCCGGCCACGAAATCCGGGTCCGCATTGCGCTGGCTCCGGGCATGGAAGATGAAGCCCAGCAGGTCTGCGCCGAGATCGACACAGAGCCGGACATCCCGCATGCGGGTCAGGCCGCAGATCTTGACCAGAGGGCGTTGCATCATTGTGCTCCGGTGAGTTCGGCCAGTTTGGCTCCGGGGTCTTCCGCTTCCATGAGGCAGGTGCCCACGAGCACGGCATCAAAGCCGAGTCCGGCCAGTTCCTCCACGTGGGCGCGTTCGGATACGCCGCTTGCGCTGATCCAGAGTTCGCCATCCCTTTTGCGGGAGATGAGCCTTCGGGATACGTCCAGCGTGGTTTGCAGGGTGTCCAGATCACGGTTGTTCACCTGAATGATGTCCGCGCCAGCCTGATGCGCGGTTTCCAGATCGGTTTCATCGAATATTTCGACCACCGGGGCCAGACCGGGCATGCGCGCTATCTCGATGAGCTGGGCCAGTTCGGCCGCGCCCGAGAGCATGCGCGCAATGAGCAGCACGGCAGAGGCCGGGCTGGATGCGGTCATGGCCACCTGAAGCGGGTCCAGAATGAAGTCCTTGCGCAGCAGGGGCAGTCCTGCCTGACTCATCATGAACAGATAGTCCGGGGTGCCCTTGAAAAAGGCGGCCTCGGTGAGCACGGAAATGGCGGCCGCGCCGTTGTCCGCGTAGTCCTGTGCAAAATCCAGCGGGTTGGCGAATTCGCGCAGCACGCCCCGGCTGGGGCTGGCGGGCTTGAATTCCGCGATGACCGCGCCCGGTCCCTTGGCCCGGATGGCGTCCGTGAACGAGGGACGTTCGCCCCGGTACACGCCCGGGATCATGCCTTCCGCGAACTTCTGGCGCAGTTCCGCGATTTCTTCCTGCTTGGCTTCCCTGAATTTATCCAGCATGTGGCAATTCCTTTGTAAGTCCTTGGTTGACTGCGTCGCGCGCCATGTCGGCGCACTCCCGCATGGTGCCTTTTCCCAACAGATTCAGGCACCCTGCCAGATTCAGCGCCACCATGTCCATCATGGCCGCAGGCCCGTTGCCCGCAAGTATTTTCCGCAGGCTGTCCACGGCGTGGGCCTTGTCCGTCACGCGCACGTCCTCGGGCGAATGGGCCTTGAATCCCAGCCGGTCCGGGTTGACCGTGGTCTTTTCCATGACCCCGTCGTGAATCAGATAGCCCCGGTTCGCGCCCCACGTGGTGAGTTCGTCCATGCCGCCCGCGCCAGAGACGAGCAGGGCCTTTTCCACGCCCGTGAGCAGCAGGGTTTCGCCCATGAGCTGGAGTCGCTCGGGATCTCCCACGCCCAGCAACTGGTGCGAGGGCCGGGCCGGGTTGAGCAGCGGTCCCATGAAGTTGAACAGGGTGCGGATGCCCAGTTCCCGGCGTACGGGCATGATGTGCCGGAACGCGGGATGATACTGGGGCGCGAACAGGAACGCGAAGTTGTGGCGGTCCAGACTCTCGGCCGCCTGTTCCGGAGTGAGTTCCAGCGGAACGCCCAGTGCTTCCAGCGCGTCGGCCGAGCCGCAGGACGAGGACAGGGCGCGGTTGCCGTGCTTGGCCACCTTGAAGCCCATGTCCGCAAGGAACAGGGCCACGGCCGTGGAGCAGTTCACGCTGCACGAGCCGTCCCCGCCCGTGCCGCAGGTGTCGATCACGGGTTCGGCCCGGGTTCCGTCATATCCGGGAATGGTCAGGGCGTGCTCCAGTCCCGCCCTCACGCCCGCTGCAAGGTCCGTGGAATCCTCGCCCTTGGCGCGCAATCCCATGAGGAACGCGCCTGCCTGCGCCGGGGTGAGTTCGCCGTTCATGAGTCTGCCGAACATGTAGTCGGCCTGCTGGTCGGTCAACGGCTTGCGACTGGCAAGCTGTTCAAGAATTTCGGCTATGGTGGTCATTGGGTCTCTCCTTTTTGCATGTTCAGGAAGTTCTTCAGAATCCTCGGGCCTTCCGGGGTCAGGATGGATTCGGGGTGGAACTGCACGCCGTGCCATTCCCGATCCCGGAAGCGGATGCCCATGACCTCGCCCCAGCTGGTGCGGGCCGTGACTTCCAACGTGTCCGGGGCCAGATGCGCGGGCACGATCAGGGAGTGGTAGCGGCAGACCTCGAAGGGATCGGGCAGCCCGGCAAACACGCCCTTGTGGTCGTGCATCACGCGCGACACTTTGCCGTGCATGATGCGCCCGGCCCGGACCACGGGCGCGCCCGCGTGATGGCCCAGCGCCTGATGCCCGAGACACACGCCCAGCACCGGGACTTCCCGGGGCAGCAGGGACAGGAATTCCAGACAGAATCCCGCGTTTTCCGGACGGCTCGGTCCGGGCGACACGCAGACCCGTTCCAGTTCCCCGGACCGGGCCAGGTCCAGCAGTTCGGCGTGATCGTTGCGGATCACTTTCGGCTCGGCCCCGAGCTGCTGGAATGCCTGCACCAGATTGAAGGTGAACGAGTCGAAGTTATCGATGAGCAAAAACATCGGTTCCCCCCTTGCCGGTGATGACTTCCAGAAGCACGCGCGCCTTGTTGTTGCATTCGTCCCATTCCCGTTCCGGGTCCGAGTCGTGCACGATGCCCGCGCCCGCCTGCCAGTGGCACATGCCGTCCCTGATCCACATGGAGCGGATGGTGATGCCGGTATCCAGATTCACGCTGCCGCGATCCAGTCCGATCCAGCCGATGCAGCCGCCGTACGGGCCGCGTTCCTCGGGTTCGATGTCCGCGATGATCTCCATGGCCCGAATCTTGGGCGCGCCGGACAGGGTGCCTGCCGGAAACGTGGACCGGAGCACCTCGATGGCGTCCAGTCCGGGTTTGAGCTCGGCTTCCACATAGGAAGTGAGATGCATGACGTGGGAGAACCGTTCCACGTTCATGAATTTTTCCACGGTCACGGTGCCGGGCGCGGCAATGCGGCCCAGATCGTTGCGGCCGAGGTCCACGAGCATGACGTGTTCGGCGCGTTCCTTGGGATCGGCCAGCAGCTCCTGCTCAAGGGCAAGGTCCTCGCGTTCCGTGGCCCCTCTCCAGCGGGTTCCGGCAATGGGGCGGACCTCCAGCCGGTTCGCGGCGCAGCGCACCATCATTTCCGGGGACGAGCCGAGCAGGGTGGTCGCGCTCCCGTGTCTGCCGCTGTTCACGCATTCCGGGAATTTCATGAAGAACATGAAGGGCGAGGGATTGGCCTGCCGCAAACGGCGGTAGATGCGGAACGGATCGTCGGGCACGGGCACCGAGAACCGGGTGGAGAGCACCACCTGAATGCATTCCCCGTCCGCAATCAGTTCCCTTGCCCGCTCCACGCCCTGCATGTAGGCCTCTTTTCCCGGATGCACGGTCGGGGCCGAGGTCTCGGGCGCGGCAAGGTCGTTGCCCCATGACACGGGCGCGGGCATGGGCGCGCGATCCGGGTCCAGACTCAGGTAGCAGCACGAGTGGCGCAGGTGGTCGAACAGCACCATCTGGCCGGGCAGGGCCATGCAGGCTTCGGCATCCTCGGGGGGGCACGCGTCCCGGAGCTTGCGTTCGAACATGCCAGCCGTGTCGTAGCCGAAGTAGCCGTACAGGCCGCGAGTGAGCGCGGGCAGGGGATCGCGTCCGCCTTCGGCACGTTGCTTGATGCTCAGGGCATTCGTTGCGCTGCGCAGGCCGTCCAGAAAGTCCATGCCTTCCAGCTTTCGGAATGCTTCCAGACGCGGGTCGAGCACGTCCACGGCAAGCTTGCCATTCCTGGGATGCAGCAGGAGCCGGAAGTCCCAGGCAATGAGGCTGTACCGCCCGAGTCTGCCGTCCACTTCCGCGGATTCCAGCAGGATGCCGGGTCGGTCTCCCACCAGCCCGAGATACAGGCTGATTGCGGTCTGCACGTCCGCCGGGAGCCATTTCCCGTATTGCGTCAGTGTTATGTCCATGTTTCCTCCGTTTTCGATGCTGTAAAAAAAAGGCCGCCCCCCGGAGGGGACGGCCTTGGCGTTCAGAAACGATGCCGACTGTGCGTATCCGTTTATCGGATACACCCCTCCTGTTGCTGTTCATGACGCCACCACCAGTTGGCACGCTGGGCGAGAAGATCGAGATCTCCGCCGGCAGCAAGGCCGAGGTAGGACATGAAGTGGCGGGTGGTTTCCTGCAGAAAGGGATTGGCTTCGGAGATGACCTCGAACAGTTCCATGTCCTGCGTGGTCATCTTGTGCGCGGAGTCGAGACGGCGCTTGAGAGAGGGAGTGACGTAGTTTTCAATATGCTCCACATCGCGCATGGCTGCAAGGTAGGCCACGGTGGTGGTGAAGTTCAGACCCTGCACGAACGCCATGGCCTTGTCATGCTCCTCGGCCGTGGTGCGGAACGCGGTGTAGCCGCAGGCTTCCATGAGCCGGGCCACGCGTCTTGCGGCCTGCTCGTCGGATTCCCGGCCCGGGGTCACGGCCACGCGGGGCTCGAAGCCCTCGGGAATGACCGGGCCGAACAGGGGGTGCGTGCCCACGACCGGACCGGCATGGGCGCGGGTCATGACCTTGATGGGCATGACCTTGACCGAACCCACGTCGGCAAGGATGGTCGATGCCTTGAGGTGCGGCTGTACGGTTGCCAGCACGTCCTTCATGGCCGTGACAGGCACGCTGAGCAGAAAGAGGTCGCAATTGTCCAGAGCTGCGGCCACGTCCTCGTCCCGGAAGGGACGGTTCAGTTCGGCTACTTCGCAGCCCAGTTCGCGCAGCTTGCGGGTGAAGAGCTGGCCCATCTGGCCGTTTGCGCCCGCAATGGCGATCCTGTGAAAGTCGGGGTCTGCCATGGTGTTCACTTATCCTTCAAGAATCTTGTTCCATTTGTCGAAAAATTCCGGGAACGACTTGTTCACGCATCCGGGGTTGTCCAGCTTCGGGGTCAGTCCGGCAAGGGCGAATAGGGACATGGACATGGCCATGCGGTGATCGCCGTAGGTGCTGAATCCGATTTCTCCGTCCCGGGGCAGGGGCGCGGGGATGATGGTCAGGCTGTCCTCGCCCACTTCGGTGCGGCAGCCGGTTTTTGCAATCTCGTCCGCGCTGGCCTGAAGCCGGTCGGATTCCTTGATGCGCAGGTGCGCCACGTTGCGGATGGTGGTGGGCGAGTCCGCGAAGGCCGCGGCAACGGCAATGGTGGGCACGATGTCCGGGCAGCGGCCCATGTCCACGTCAATGCCGTGCAGCTTGGAGGGGCGTACCGAAATGCCGTCGAAGCCCACGTTCACCTCTGCGCCCATCTGGGCCAGAATGTCCAGAACCGCCTTGTCTCCCTGCTGGGAATCCGCAGCCAGCCCCTTGAGCAGCACCGGGCTGTGGCCCACGGCGCCAGCCGCCGCGAAATACGAGGCATTGGACCAGTCGCCTTCGACGCGGTAGTCGCTGGGCTGGTAGCCGGTCGGTTCCACCACGAAGCGCATGGCGTTCGGGGTCACGCTCTTCACGGTCTTCCACGGCACGCGTTCCCACTTGCCGTCCTTCAGGATTTCCACGGCGAATCCGGCCTTGAAATCCTCCATGATCTTGAGCGTGAGGCCTACGTACGGCCACGAAACCGCTTTCTTTCCCGTGACGGAAATGGTAACAGGGCGATCGGCCAGGGGCGCACCCAAAAGTAGCCCGGAGAGGTACTGGCTGCTTTCTTCCAGGGTGATTTCCACTCTCTTGCCCTTGAAGCCCCTGGCCGACATCATCACCGGAAGAAATCCCTTCCTGCCCTCGTAATGAAATCTGGTCCCCAGCGTTTCCAGCGCCCCGAACAGCTCGGCCATGGGCCGTTCGTGCATGCGTTCGGCTCCGTGCAGCCGGAAAGTGCCGTTGCCCGCAGCCGCCACGGCCGTGATCAGGCGGCAGGTAGTGCCGGATTCGTGCATGTAGAGTTCGACCGGAGCCTCGTCCTTGTGCTTGCCGTCCGCATTCCCGCCTCTGGGGCCGTTTTCCATGCCGGTCACGGCAAGGGCGTCGCCCTGTTCCTCGATCCTTGCGCCGCAGGCTTCCAGACACGCGCGGGTGCGGCGGATGTCGTCGCTGTCCAGCGCGCCGGAGATCACCGAGGTTCCCGAGGCGAGCGCGCCCGCGATCAGGGTTCTGTGGGAAAGGGACTTGGACGCCGGGGCATTGATCACGATGGGGTCGTTCATGACTTGTCTCCGTTTCCATGGGTTCCGGCCGGATAGGTGCCGAGCACGCGCAGGGTGTGGCAGCGTTCCCGAAGCTCGTCGAGGAGCGAATCGTACTCCGTCTTGCTCAGGTCGCATTCCAGGTCGGTGAAGAATACGTATTTCCACTTTTCGCCCTTGAAGGGGCGGGATTCCAGCTTGGTGATGTTGATGCCCTCGCGCGCCAGCGTGGCGAGCACTCCGGCCAGTGCGCCGGGTCTGTCCGGGGTGGTGAACAGGATGGTGGTCTTGTCGCGTCGGTCCTCGCGGGTGGGCGAGGGCGCGATGACCAGAAAACGCGTCCAGTTGTCGGGCAGGTCCTCGATGGATTCGGCCAGCACGTTCAGGCCGTGCATTTCAGCCAGTCGGGCATGGCCGACCACCGCGGTTCCCGGATGGGATTTCGCGTATTCCGCGGCAGCCGCGGATGATGTCGTGGGCAGGCTCGGCACGTCCCGGAGATGGGAGCGAAGCCAGTTCCTGCACTGCTCCAGAGCCTGCGGATGGGAGCGAACCTCGGTCACTTCCTCCATGGTTCCGGCGCTGGACATGAGGCAATGGCTGATGCGGCGGAACAGTTCGGCCTGAATGAACACCGAATATTTCATGAACAGGTCCACGACCTGTCCCACGGTGCCCTCGATGGAATTTTCCAGCGGGATCACGCCCAGTTCCGCGCCTTCCTCGGCCACGGCCCGGAAGATGTCCTCGAAATTCGACTTGGGAGTCAGGTGTGCGGAGCTGCCCATGTGCTCCACGGCCGCGAAATAGGAAAACGTGCCTTCCGGTCCCAGAAACACCACGCGCTCGGGCCGCTGGAGTCGGCGGGAGGAACTCATGATCTCCCGGTAGATGTGGCGCAGGTGCTTTTCCGGCAGAGGGCCGGGGCTGGACTGGGCAATTCTGTTCATGACCTCCCGTTCGCGGAAGGGCTTGTAGATGGGCTCGTCCCGTTCGGCCTTGTACCGACCGACGTCCAGACTGACTTCGGCCCTGCGGTTGAGCAGTTGCACGATCTGTCCGTCCAGTTCGTCGATGCGGCTGCGCATGGCCGCAAGCTGTTCCTTTTCCGTATTCTTCCCGGACATGGGGCTACCCTTCCTTGATGTCCTCTTTGATGCGCATGCCGAAATGGCGGCCTGCCTCGTCCGTGCGGACCAGAATTTCGTCTCCGACTTCCAGATTGACCACGCTCACGGGCTCGCCGTCCGCGTTGACCACGCGGATGGTCTCGGCGTTCTGCAGGAACACCTGTCCGGTGCTCACGGTGTCGCCGGACCGGACTTCGGCCTGAATCAGGAGCATGGGCCGCACCTCGATCTTGACCCGGCCAACCGTGGCCAGACTGGTCGCGCCGCTTGCGTCCACGATGAGCACGTCGCGGCCCGCAGCGAGTTCTTCCAGATACGCGGTTCTGTCCCCGGGCATCTGGGCATAGGCGTGCACGGCTCCGGCGTTCACGCGAAAGGGGCGCGCTGCAACATAGGGATTGGACTCGGTCTCCGCGTGGACCAGAAAGGTGAATGCGCTGGAGTTGCCCACCAGCATGCCCTGACCGCGCCTGAGCATGGAAATGGTGTCCACGCACACGCGGTGGCCGAGGCCCGCCGGAGTGATGGCCGTGACGACCGCTTTCCGGAGCTGCATGGTTCCCTGCGAGAGTTTGAGTTCCGCGACAATGGCCTTGAGGTCGGCGGCCCCTTCGGGCAGCACCACCACGGTGTCGGCCCCGCGTTCCAGGATTCCGGCGGCAAGCCGCGCCCGGTCAAGGCTTTCGCATTCCAGAGCCAGCTCGCTCACCTGTGCCAGAATGTTTTCCACCGGGATGATTTCCCAGCCCTTGCCCAGAACCACGCGCTTGCCCTTGCTGGCAAGGCCCACTGCGGTCTGTTCGTCCGCCTTTTCGGTCAGTGTCACTTCGGGCATGTCCTGCGGCGTGAGCACCGTGACGCGGCCAAGGGACTTGATGGCATCGACCTGGCTCTTTTCCGCCAGAATCGCGTCCACTCCCGACTCCAGAGCCAGCGTGACGAGTTTCTTGTCAAAGGGGATGGCCTTGAAAATCACGTTTTTCATTGCTTCGCTTCCGTGTGGTTCGCGGGTTAGCCGTTCAGGTGTGCCAGAGCCTCTGCCACCGAGGCATCCTCGTGCACGATCATGTTCAGGGACTGGACCAGACGGGTGGGGTTCTCGTGCTGGAACACGTTGCGTCCCACGGACAGGCCTGCGCCGCCTGCTTCCAGAGAGTCATGTACCATACGCAGAAACGCTTCGGTACTGTCAAGTTTGGGGCCGCCTGCAATGACCACGGGGATGCAGCAGGAGTCGCACACGTGCTCGAAGCTGGCCTTGTCGCCGGTGTAGGGAACCTTGACCACGTCCGCGCCCAGTTCCGTGCCGACCCGGGCGCAATGGGCCACGGTTTCGGGATCGAATTCGCTTTTCACCTTGGGGCCGCGGGCGTAGACCATGGCGAGCAGCGGCATGCCCCAGTTGGCTGCGTCCGAGGCGACCTTGCCCATGTCGTGGAGCATGCGGCGTTCGGTTTCGTCGCCGAGATTCACGTGGATGGAAACCGCGTCCGCGCCCAGCCGGATGGCATCCTCCACCGAGGCGACCAGACATTTGGCGTTGGGAAACGGAGACAGGGACGTGCTGGCGGACAGGTGCACGATCAGGCCGATGTCCTTGCCCTCGGCCCTGTGTCCGCAGCGGACCAGTCCCTTGTGCTCGACAACCGCGTTTGCTCCGCCTTCCACGACCTTGCCCACGGCCTCCTTCATGTTCACGATTCCGTCGATGGGGCCGACGGATACGCCATGGTCCATGGGCACGATGATGGCCCGTTTGGTGTTGCGGTCGAAAATCCGCTCCAGTCTGATGGCTTTGCCGATGTGCATGGTGTTTCTCCTCATGCTGCCTCCGGGACGGGAAAAGCTCGGACGGCCGTGGTTGTGACAAACAAAAAGGGCCGCCGGCTTTCGCCTGCGGCCCTGGTATGGAGGTCAAATCGTGTTTGTCGTCCGGTTAGAACGCACCTCTCCCATGCCCGCAAGCGTCGTTGCGATACCAAAAATAATAGTAGGAAAAGGAGTATGCGAAACCGGAAAAATTGTTCATGCCGTCTGTCTACCTTGGCTCCGAAAGGATTGTCAAGAGGGTTTTTGAAATTAAATAATCAATAAAAACGGCATTTTGTGCGCAATACTATATAATAGGAGTGACCGGCGGTCATTTTTATAACAGGTACAAAAATGACAAAAAATGTCCATTTTCATGTATTGAAAATCATCATATTAAACATTTTTGTAAAAATAGTCATAGTATGCAAAAGATGATTTTGCGTACTTTTGCTTTAAATATCAATATCTAGTCTGCTTTGGCACGCGCCTTGCCATGGAAGGGGCAGTCGTAACGCATTTTCCAAGGAGGAGTAACCTATGCTGTCCAGACTGTCCATGAAGGCCGTGCCGTGGCCGGGCGTGATTGCCGCTGCCGCCTTTGCTCTTTTGGCCCCGACCTCGGCCATTGCCGGGGATGTGGAATTCCTGACCCAGTCCAATGCCAATGTGCTGTGGACCCTGATTGCCGCGATTCTCGTCATGTTCATGCAGGCCGGATTCGGCTGCGTGGAGGCCGGATTCACCCGGGCCAAGAGCGCGGGCAACATCATGATGAAGAACTTCCTGGATTTCTCGGTGGGGTCCGTGGTGTTCTTCGTGTTCGGATTCACCCTGATGTTCGGGGCCGACGTGTCCGGGCTGTTCGGTTCGTCCGGGTTCGGGCTGTCCGGCGTGGCCGAGTCCGATCTGATGTGGACCTATGCGTTTTGGTTCTTCCAGTCCGTGTTCGCGGCCACTGCAGCGACCATCGTGTCCGGCGGCATGGCCGAACGCACGAAGTTTTCCAGCTACGTGATCGTGTCCATCGTCATCACCGGGCTGATATATCCGGTCTCGGGGCACTGGGCCTGGGGCAGCCTGTGGCTCGGCGAAGCGGGCGCTGGCTGGCTGGAAAAGCTCGGGTTCTGCGATTTTGCGGGCTCCAGCGTGGTGCATTCCGTGGGCGGCTGGGTCGCTCTGGCCGGAGCCATGGTGCTTGGTCCGCGCATCGGCAAGTACACTGCCGAGGGCGAATCCCGGGCCATCATGGGCCATAACATACCACTGGCCGGGCTGGGCGTGTTCATCCTGTGGTTCGGCTGGTTCGGGTTCAATCCCGGGTCCACCACCACGGCAGACGACACCATCGGCATGATCGCCATGAATACGTCGCTGGCCGCTGCCGCGGGCGTGCTCGGCTCCATGGCCCTGTCCTGGCTGCGCTATGGCAAGCCCGACATTTCCATGACCATGAACGGCGCATTGGCCGGGCTGGTGGGCATCACCGCCGGATGTGCCACTGTCGGACCGGTCTCGTCCCTGTGCATCGGGCTGATCGCAGGGCTGCTTGTGGTCCTGTCCATCGAATTCGTGGACAAGGGACTCAGAATCGATGATCCGGTGGGCGCGGTCTCCGTGCATGGCGTGTGCGGCGCATGGGGCACCATTGCCTGCGGCCTGTTCAACTCGGATGGCGGCCTGTTTTTTGGCGGCGGTTTTGGTCAGCTCGGCGTGCAGTTGCTGGGCGCGGGAACGTTCTTTGTCTGGGCGTTCGGCGCGGGATTCGTGCTCATGAGCGCGGTCAAGGCCGTGACCGGATTGCGCGTGAGCAAGGACGAGGAGCTCAAGGGGCTGGACATCGCGGAACACGGTTCCGAGTCCTACAGCGGGTTCCAGCTCTTCAGCAACGAATAGCCGAACAACAAGGAGAATAAGCCATGAAGCTCATCATAGCCTATGTCAGGCCGGAAAAGCTCAACGATGTGAAGCAGGCCCTGTATGCCCGGGAGGTCTACTCCCTGTCCGTGACCAACGTGCTCGGCTCGGGCCGCCAGAAGGGATTCACCGAAACCTACCGCGGCGTGATCCGCGAGGTGAATCTGCTCAAGAAGGTCCGTCTGGAGATCGGCGTGAACGACGATTTTCTGGATACCACACTTGAGGCCATCAAGACGGCCGGACATACCGGCAACGAGGGTGACGGCGTGATCTTCGTTCTGGAACTGGCCATGGCCCAGCGCATCCGCACGGGCGAGGACGGCATTTTGTAAATCTCCTCCACACCCCCATCCTCAAGGTTTCGGGGGGCATCCGCAAAGGCCCCCCGGAACCGGCTTCATTTTTTGACCGATGGCCGATCCCTCGCGCGGGCATGATCCATGCTTCGTGCGTCTGCATTTTTTCGGGCGGAAGGGAACGTCCTGTCGGGATATTGCCAAAAGGTGCATCCCGGGCTAATGTCCGCCAATGCGTTCTTCTGCCTTCCTTTTCGGGTTGATCCTTCTGTTTTCGATCATGTTTTGTGCGCCTCGGGCAGAGGCGGACGTGTTGCGCGTGGTCATGGACAGGGAACCTGCGGAGCAGGGACAGATGGATGCCGGGCCGCTTTACAGCACGGCGCGGACCATCGTGTTCGAAGTCTGTCGCAGGCTCGGGCTGACCCCCCGGATACACAACGTGCCCTGGGCTCGGGCGCTGGACGACGTCTATCACGGCGAGGCCGACATGATCTGCGGACTGTTCCGAAATCCGGAGCGGGAAGCGTATCTGGTGTTTTGCGATTACCCCATGTTGTGGGAGAGAACCGTTGTGGTGGCCCGTGCCGGGAAAGCGGTTTCCCTGGATTCCGTTGCCGACTTGCGGCATTTCGTTGTCGGGGTTGTGCGCGGCTATGACTACGGGGAGCGTTTCAACAGGATTGCCGGATTGACGCTGGAATCGGCCAATGACAACCAGTTGCTGCTTCGCAAGCTGCTTGCCGGGCGATGCGAGGTGATCATGGGCAATTGGGACGTGATCATGGATCAGGCAATTCGGCTGGGTGTGGCCAAGGACATTGAAGTTGTCCTCGAGGTGGAAAGGGCGCCTTTGTTTCTGGCCTTTTCACGCAAGCTCGGGGATCGGGCCGAAGCGCTGGCTTCGGAGTTCGATCGCGTTCTGCGGGAGATGGAGCAGGACGGAACCCTTGTCCGCCTCAGAGGGGTTTGGGGATTGGAGTAGGGGAAACGGAATTTCGGCCCGGGATCGCAAGGTCCCGGGCCTTTTTTTTTCATCAAATGGCGCGAGCCGCAAGGGCCAGCCCATGCCCGGCCGAGCCTGTGGAACAGGCCCGGAATTCGGAAAAGCCGGTTCTGGACAGGGCATTTTCCAGTGTGTCCCGCGACAGGAAATGTGTTGCGTACCCGGAAAGTCTGGTCACCAGTTGCAGGGTGGCCTTGTACTGGTCGATGCCGGGGCTGTCCGGATCGTAATGGTGGGAAACAAACCATCCGCCCGGCACGAGGCTGTTGCGGATCATCGTGAGGATGTCCACCAGATTGTCTTCGAAGCCGTAGAGAATGTCGGAAGCCAGAATCAGGTCGTAGGCCCCGTTCGGCAGGGAGTCCGTGCGCAGATCGCAGGCAAGGGTGGTTATCCTGTCGCCGTACCCTGCCTGATTGCATGCGGTCTGCACTGCCGGAGTCACGGAGGGCAGGTCGGCGATGGTTCCACGCAGGGAAGGGTTCCGGTCGATGAGATGCATGGTGTATCTGCCATGATTCCCGCCGATGTCGCACATGGTGCGCATGTCTGCAAATCCCGGCAGCTCCGAGGCAAAGGCGACCGTATCCTGAAGCGAACCGAGCAGGGCGTGCCGGGCCATGCCTTCAAGGGTTTCCGGGCTGGCCCATGTGGCGTCGGCAGTTTCCCGGGCATCGGCCTGTCCGCGCAGCAGGCTGTCCATGTTGGCGCTCACGTACTGATTGAATGTTTCGTGCACGTTCAGCGCATGTCCCTGAAAAAAAGGGGAATCCGACACAAGAAATTCGCTGGACATCGGGGTGTTGGCCCAGCCCTCGGAAGTCCGGGTGGTCAGGCCGCGCGACCGAAGCAGTTCGAGCAGTGCGTTCAGGGCCTCGGGAACGAGGTCGAGTCTGGCTGCGAGAGCTTCCGGGCTGTGCGTGGTTTCCAGCGCGTCGAACAGGCCCATGCGAACGGACTGGAGCAGGGCCTGAGTGACGACGCCCTCCATGGCCAGGGATTCTATGGGGGTGAAGTCATTGATCGGTCGGGAATGGTTCATGTTGCCTCCTTGTGTTTGGGTGCTGAACACATTGGGTGGAATTTCTATTTCATGTAGGCGTCCATCCATCTGTCCATGTGTCGGCATATTCTTTCGAATAGACAGTATTCATCCCCGTTCAGGGCGGCGATGAATTCCATGAACTCCCGGTCGTGCTCCATGTGGAAGCGGCTGTGCCCCTGATCCGCAAGCCGGCCGGATTCGGTGAGGCTGATCAGGCTTCTGGAGCGGTTCTTCGGATCGGGTTCCCTGTGTATCAGGGCCTTTGCGTCGAGGCGGGCCAGCAGTTGGGACATGGCTCCCTTGGTGACTCCGGCATGTTTCGCCAGTTCGGTCACTCCGGCCTGTCCGAGGCTCGCGATTGCGGAGATGCAATGGATTTCGGCTGGATGCAGCTTTTCCCCCGTGCCGAAATCGTACGCTGTCTTGTTGATGCGCTCGTATTTGGCAAAGGCTCTGGACAAGGCCGAAAGAGCCGGTCGCATTGATTCGTAGTCTCGCATGGTGGAAGTGTATAGCAGCTAAACTGTTTGCGTCAAGCAGAATTCCGGATCAAGGGCAGGGAGCTGTGGGAACGTGTCGGACAATCGTCGGGAGACTGTGCTACAGCCCGTATTCACCTCGAATGAGCACCACGGAGATGCGGCCTGCGGGCCAGCATTTTTCCGTGATCATCCATGTGTTGCAGATGCGGTCCGGGCTTTTGCAATCCATGCACTTGCCGGTCTTCACGCACGGGGTGCGAATCTCGTGACGTTTGGCATTGAGCGGGGCAGCGATTTCCCTGATGCGGGCCGTGGCCTGCTCAAGGTCCTCCACGATCTTGTTCGTGCCGATGGTCAGGACCACATGGCGCGGCCCCCAGACAATGCCGCCCACGCGGTTGCCCACCATGTCCAGATTCACGAGCTGCCCCCTGGCGGTCAGGGCGTTGGTGCCCGTGAAGAAGAGATCGGCCAGCACTGCCCGGCGACGGCGTTCCAGAATCTCCGCCCTGTCCACACCCGGCTCGAAGGTGTCGAGAAACTCCCACCCGTCCCGGTGGCGCATGTCGTCCAGCACTCCGGTGGCCTGCAATGTCATGGAATCGCCGTAGGACACGAGTCCCGGCGTGATTCCCGGCAGGATGTCATCCAGAATGATCTGCCGGGCCTGCCCCGGATCATCGGCAATGAACACGTTGAAATGGTTTTTTTTCAGGGAATCGACTGTCCGGTCGAAAAGGGAGGAGGACATGATGGCTCCATTGGAAAAAGGGAAAGGGGACTGCTACCCGGCCAACCACTTCACCCACAGCTTGCGGCTTCTCGGGCCGTTGAACTCGCAGAAGTGGACTTTCTGCCATGTGCCGAGCTGGAGGTCGCCATTCTCCACGATGACGATGACTTGATGGGCGCGTCGGAACTGCCCTCGGCGTGACGGAAATCGCCACGATACGGGACCAGCTTGCTCTTGTTGACCGTGATGTCACGCATAACGTCCTGGTCCGCGCCTTCGTTGACGGCAAGCATTGAAATACCTCAAGCGGAATCATTGCACAATGCCGCCAGATTTTTGGCTGCAACTCGAAAAGGAGTGAAGCAAGGTTCTTTTCTGTTCGTGAAATGTTTCGCCCTTCTTTCTCTCCAGTCTCCATGCAAAGTGTTCGCTCAATTCGCCAGCCCCCTTGCAGGAAAATAAAGTTCATTCAGATGGCGCAATCTGCATGGGAGATGGCGTCATCCGCGATTGATGAGGCGTGAATTGCTGATACCCTTCCGGGTATGGAAAACATCACCCAAGGAGAAACGAAAATGGGAAGATCGAGCAACAAGGTGGCACTGGTAACAGGGGCATCTTCGGGCATGGGCAGGGACATTGCGAAAAAGTTGCTGAAGGATGGCGCAACGGTATATGTTGTGGCTCGGCGCGTGGAGCAGATGCATGACCTGGAAAGCCTTGGCGCGAAAGCGCTGAAGATGGATATCACGAAGGAAGAAGATATCCTTGCGGTTGTCCGGAAGATCGGGAAGGACCATGGCGGCGTGGATATCCTCGTAAATTCCGCGGGGTTTGGCATGTATGGCGCAATGGAGGAAACGACCATCGACGACGCCCGCTACCAATTCGAGGTCAATCTGTTCGGTCTGGCGCGGCTGACGCAGCTTGTGCTGCCTGCCATGCGCGAGAAGCGGTCCGGCAAGATCATCAACATTTCATCTGTTGGCGGCAAAGTGCATACCCCGCTCGGAAGCTGGTATCACGCCACCAAGTACGCGCTGGAGGGGTGGTCGGACAGCTTGCGGATTGAAGTGGAGCAATTCGGAATCGATGTTGTCATCATCGAACCGGGCGCCATCAAGAGCGAATTTGCCGACGTCATGACCGGCCCCATGGTAAAACGCTCCGGCAAGGGACCATACCGCAAGATGGTTGAAGGCCTGATCGCCGCCACCAGGGAAGCAGAGGCCAAAGGCAGGATGTCTGCCCCTGGCGTGATTACCAACCTTGTCATGAAAGCTGTCCATGCCCGCCGTCCAAAAACTCGTTATTCCGGCGGGTACTATGCATGCACGCTGCTGTTCATGCGCAAATGGCTCGGCGACCGCCTCTTTGACAAGGCCGTCATGTCCATCGTGAAGGCAAACTAAAGGGATGATCCAGTGAAACAGGCAACCCGCTTCCGCATCCATGAAGGCTGGAAGCTCCTGATGATCGACATGGGATTGAACCCCGCCGAGGTGCTGACGTTGGCGGGGCTTCCCGCGGACCTGTTCTCTCGCGGAGAGATCCTTCTTGGCACAGAAGACTATTTCGCACTCTGGTCCGGGTTGGAAAAAACAGCTGGGAAAAGTGCGCTGCCACTGCTGATCGCGGAAAAACTCAGCACGGAGCTTTTCAATCCGCCGATGTTCGCCGCGCTATGCAGCCCGAACTTCAACGTCGCCATGCAGCGTCTCAGCCAATTCAAACGTCTTGTCGGCCCGCTGAATCTGACCGTTGCCATTACGCCGGAACGGACAATGCTCTCCGTGGACTGTGTCGGCTACAATCCGGTTTTGCCACAGTCCATCGGAATTACGGAGCTTGTCATCATGACGTGGCTCATCCGCAAGGCCACGCGGCACGCCATCATTCCCCACAGCGTCATCTTCGGGCATGAGCCTGACAATATCGCAGCATACGAGGAGTTCTTCCAGATCAGCGTGGACGTGGACGAATTCTACAGCATATCTTTCGCCGCCGAAGACGCAACACGTCCGTTTCTTACGGAAAACGTCGAGATGTGGAATTTCTTCGAACCCAGGCTCAAGCAGCGGCTTTCCGACCTTGACAGCGAAGCCCCCACGTCCCAGAGAGTCAAAAGCGCATTGCTGGAGATGCTCCCGCGGGGCCAGTCCTCAATTGAGGACGCGGCGGAAGTTCTTGCCACGAGCAAGCGCACGCTTCAGCGCAAGCTCGGCAGCGAAGGGGTCAGCTATCAGAAGCTCCTCTCGCTTACCCGAAAGGAACTTGCGTTTCACTACCTCGCCAACTCAAGCCTCCCTGCAAGTGAAATCTCGTTCCTGCTCGGTTTTCAGGATACAAATTCCTTTGCGCGCGCATTCAGCTCATGGACCGGAATAACCCCGAAAACGTACCGTCAGTCCGTGGTGCAGTAATCCGTCCCCGGTGAAACTTCAGAGTCTCCACAGGTGTCTTTCATGAATCAGAGACAGAATCCGGCACCCCCATGGCAAACGGCATGAAAGTGGCTGAATCCGATTACTTGCTTGGAAGCCACTTCACCCACAGCTTGCGGCTTCTCGGGCCGTCGAATTCGCAGAAATAGATTTTTTGCCACGTGCCGAGCTGGAGGTCGCCATTCTCCACGATGACGAGCTGGTCGCAGCCGAACATGGATGACTTGATGTGTGCATCGGAGTTGCCCTCGGCGTGGCGGTAGTCGCCTCGATAGGGGACCAGCTTGCGCATGTTGACCGTGATGTCGCGCACAACGTCCGGGTCCGCGCCTTCATTGATGGTCACTGCGCCCGTGGTGTGCGGGCAGTACAGCAGCACGGCCCCGGTCTGCCAGTTGTTGCGGCGCACGAGCTGGCGTACCTGCGAGGTCACGTTCACCATTTCCTCGCGCTCATGGGTGCGAACTTCCAATGTTTCCATGGCAACCTCCTATTTCCGGAACATGTGCTGAAAATTCGTGTCGTACAGCAGGGATTTTGCCGAGGATGCGTCGGATTTGCCCTGCCCCGGGAGGATCAGAAACACGGTCTGGCGGGTGAAGTTGTTTTCCCGGGCCGTGCTTGCCAGATCGGCCAGCACGGTTTCCCGTATCTGCTGGTCGGGCCAGCCCACGCGGTAGGCCGCCACGACAAGGGTGTCCGGTTCGTATGCTCCGGCCAGAAGTTCGCGCTGCACTCCCTCGGGATCGCCTGCGGAAAGATACACGCACATGGCCGAGCCGTGCGCGGCGAGTTTGGCCAACTGTTCGCGCTCCGGCACCGGGGTCCGGCCTTCCAGCCGGGTGAAGATCAGGGTCTGCGTGACCTCGGGCACGGTGTAGGAACGGCAGGCCGCAGCAGCCGAGGCAAATCCCGCAGTCACACCCGGCACCACCTCATAGGCCACGCCGTCGCGATTCAGCAACGCCATCTGTTCGCGGATCGCGCCATACAGGGCCGGGTCTCCGGTATGCACGCGTACGGCCAGCCCGCCGTTTTGCACGCAGGTCATGAGTTCGGCATGGGTCTGCTCCAGATCAAGGGGCGCGGAATCCACGACGCGCGCGTCCTTCCGGGCACATGCCACCACTTCGCCCGGCACGAGCGATCCGGCGTACAGCACCAGATCGGCGCGTTCCACGAGTTTGCGGCCCTTGACCGTGATCAGGTCGGGATCGCCCGGCCCTGCGCCGATGAAATACACGGGATGCCCATGCGCGGACATTACAGGACCCGCTCCAGATAGTCGGGATTCTCGCGCAGCCCGGCCACGGCAATGCGTGCGCATGCCTCGGCATCCGATGCCGCGTTGTGGTGATCCAGACCGATGCCCAGATGGTCGCACACGCACGGCAGCTTGTTGGACGACAGGTCCCAGGTGGCGCGGGAAAGCTGCACCGTGCACATGAAGGGCTGAACCGGAGCGGACACTTCGGCCATGTCGCAGCATGCGTTGAGCACGGAGCGGTCGAAGGGCGCATTGTGTGCGGCCAGAAACTGCGCGCCGTCGAGCATGGCCGAGAATTCGGGCCACAGGTCCGCAAAGACCGGTTCATGCTCCACGTCCTTCCAGGTGATGCCGTGCACCCGGACGCAGAACGGATTGAATCGGCTTCTGGGCGGACGGATCAGTCGATAGTCGCGGGCCGCGATCCTGCCTCGTTCCACCCGGACCAGACCAAGGGCGCATGCGCTGTCCCGTTTGGGATCGGCGGTCTCGAAATCCAGAGCCACGAAACAGACGTCGTCAAGATTCATGCAGGGCATGGTACTCCATTGAAGTCAGTGAGATAATCGAAAAAGCAGGTTGCTAGAAGCCTTGTTCCAGAGGCGGCCACACCAGAGCCGGGGCCGCGGGGGCCACATCCGCCTGAGGCTGGGCCGCGAGCGGTTTGCCGGAAACGCGCAGCCGGACATGGCGGCCTTCCCTGACCAGCCTGTCCTCGGCCAGCCATTGGATGGCCTGGGGGAAAATGCGGTGTTCCAGCTTGAGGATGCGTGGTCCGAGATGCCCGCCGTCTTCGCCAGCGCTGCACGGCACGGCCGCCTGAATCACGATGGGACCGTTGTCCATGGTTTCGTCCACGAAATGTACGGTGCAGCCGGAAATCTTCACGCCATAGTCCGCCGCATCACTCTGGCCGTGCACACCCGGAAAGCTGGGCAGCAGCGCGGGATGGATGTTCAGCACGCGGTGGTCGAACCGCTGGAGAAAGCCGGGCGTGACAATGCGCATGAATCCGGCCATGACAATGGCTCCGGTGCGGTCCACGCCTGCCGCTTCAATGACGTCGCCCATGGCCTGATCAAACTCCTCGCGGGAGCCGAAGTCCGTGTGCAGCAGTACCTTGTAGGGGATGCCGTGCTTTTTGGCCCGCTCAATGCCATAGGCACCGGGCTTGTTGGAGACCACAAGTTTTATCTCGGCGTCGAGTTCACCGGCTTCGATCCTGTCGATGATGGATTGCAGATTGGAGCCGCTCCCGGAAACCAGAACGGCGATGGGCAGTGTCATTGGCGCTCCTTCGGACCCGATTCGGCCCCATTTGCTTGTCGTCGGTGTCGGCGGCGTGGATGCCGCGTTCGGCCCGCAACGACTAGTTGACTCATTCCCCGAGGATTTTCAAGTGTGGAGCACATCCTGTTCGTGCATGGAAAGCAGACATATGCGGCAGGCAATATTTTTTGTTCGTTTCCGGCTTGCAAAGTCCGAAAGGGTGGGATAGCGTTTTCATACACCTGCGGATCAAAGCTCGTTTTTTTGTCAGCAGGTCAATGAAATGATTTAATTTTCCCCTGGCGGTTGAGGGCGGCGGGGACATACGGCGCAAGAAGCTCGCCGTGCGCATTGCGCAAGAAGGCGGGCCACACGTTCGATCTGAATCCCATCCTGAAACACTCGCGAAACCGCCTGTTTCCATTCCTGCTCCAATGCACTCTGAGGCTCCTGCTCAGCCGTTCCCCCCGCCGCCGGACCCGGGAAATTCTCCCGGAGTCCAGCCTGCCGCCGCTTTCGTCCATATAATGAGATGCGCCTTCCGTTTTCAGGAATGAACTCTTTTCCGGCAACGCTCCCTGTTCGGTTTTTCCGTTGCCCGTTTCACGGCTCCGAAAACCAGCAGGCGGACGCAGAACCGTTCCGCACCGGAGAGCATGGCTTCCGCGCATGTCAGCAAATCGTCGCGCGCCCGGTTGCGGGCCGTCGTGCTATCCAGTCCCGTTCTTCTGTGGGCAACCGTCCTGACCCGCAGGGCTTTTTCCACCATGGCCGGGTTCATGGCCGCCTCCTTGCACCAAAGGTTGATTCCGCACCTGTTCCCACGTAGATTGCTGCATGATCCGGACCATGTCGGTTCGGCTTCAAACCGTGGAGGAAATCATGTCCGCAACCAGAGAAACAACCGCAAGTCGCGGGGCTGTTGCCCGGCGTTTTCTCTATGCCGTGGTGGCGCTGATCTTTTTCGAAGTGGTCACGCTCATGATCCAGTTGGCCGTGGTCTTTCAGCACGGCTATCTGCTTGTGGCCGGAAAGCGCAGTGAACCGTTGCGCCTCTTCTGCAACCGTCTGGCCCGGTACGGGTATCGCATCATGCGCTACGCCACGCTGAACGAGAACATCAGACCGTTTCCCTTTGGCGAGTTCCCCATGGACAAGGATTGCGAGCCACCGGCGCGTCAGGTATTGTTTCGCTAATCATGAAGAACAGCTATCGCTTTTTCTGCAACACGGATTGCGAGTACTTTCCGTGTCACAAGACCGCACGGCCCGAGGAATTCAACTGCCTGTTCTGCTTCTGTCCGCTGTATTTCCTCGAGGAATGCGGGGGGAACCATTCCCGGACAGAGCAGGGCGTAAAGGACTGCACCAACTGCCTGATTCCGCACACGCCCAAGGGGTACGACTATATCCTGAAGAAGCTCAGGGAGCGCTTCGAACTCATCAGGGCCGGCAAAGGGTAGGTGGCGGAGCTGGGCGGCAGATGAGCCAGCCTGCCGCCGGGCCTATACATATAGTATAGGGGCGCATTCCGGTCGGAGTGGGGTGAAATGCGGATTCTCCAATGACTCCGCAAAATCTTTCATCATAAAAACGCTGCAATTTCAACATGTTGACTTTTTAGCTGCATTTTTTTGCAAAAAGCGCTTGACCGGGGGAGGTGTTTTCTCTAGAACTCCTCTTCGCCGCACGGGGAAACGCAACGGCGCTTCAGCAACCCGGGCGGCTTGATCTTTCTCATTGATATGGACTGGTTGGCATCGCAGTCGACTTTGAAAAAAGTTGAAAAAAGATGTTGACTGGGGCAAACGAAAGACATAGGTTCTCCCACCCGGCCATGGTCGGGCAACACTGGGAAGCGGCTGAAAAAAAGTTGCAGAAAGGTGTTGACGGGGTTCACTGAGTGGACTAAGTTCCCACTTCCGGCTTCGGTCGGGTCGACAACGGATCGACTTGAAAAAGTTGAAAAAAGTTGTTGACAGGGGCGAACGAAAGACTTAGTTTGCCTTCCCCGCAAGTGAGCGGGGAGTTCCTTGAAAGATAAGGACCACTTCGGTCTTTGACAATTAAATAGCGAGTTGGGCGAAATTAAGATCGCAAATCACAGCCCGTTTAATACGAGTATGTTGACTAAGTGATCAATTCA